>NZ_JBMWDT010000002.1:0-403570 GCF_049545585.1 Providencia sp. NPDC089933 | reverse complement strand
GGTACATCTACCCAACCAGGCGCATTTACCGAAAGCATCGTGCGTAACATGGCAAGTAATGTTGAACATCCAATTATTTTCCCTTTATCGAATCCAACATTATTACACGAAGCAACACCACAACATTTAATCGAATGGACTGATGGTCGCGTATTTGTTGCAACAGGCGCCCCCTTTGATGATGTCATTTATAAAGATGTTTGCTACAAGATTGGTCAAGCAAACAACGCAGCATTATATCCAGGGCTAGGCTTTGGAGCCATTGTATCGCAAGCTGAAAAAATTACTGACGAAATGATTTTCTCTGCAGTACAAGCGGTCGCAAGTCAAGCAACTCTAGGAGCGCAAGGCGCATCATTATTGCCATCTAACGAAGATTTGCGTATTACATCCAGTATCGTGGCATTAGAAGTGATGAGAATGGCAAAATCGCAAGGCGTGGCAAAAGTGGACCCAACACTTTCAGAAGTGGAAGTTGTTAGAACTGCTGCATGGTGGCCAGTATACTTACCGGTAGAAGCTATTTAATTATTTAAATAATCATATTGATACCCTAAATAATTTAATATGTTATTAGTTTCCTCATTGTCACTTAAAGAACATTGAGTACTGTTTATAAATAAAACCTGACATCTTTAATCAGATGTCGGGTTTCTTTCATTTTACTAAGGTTATTGATAATGAAGTTATTTTCACACCTTGAACCACACACTCATCCACTTTTCTTTCTGTTGCTAACGTTTATTGGTGGTTTTGTAGACTCAAGCTCATTTGTTATTTTTGGTGTATTTACCGGACATCTCACGGGAAACAGCGTACTGAGCATGATTTACATCTCTCAAATGAATTGGAATATGCTCTTCATCTCAATTGTTTCTATATGTGGTGTTTTCTTAGGTACATTATCAGGTAGCTATATTCGAACAAAAACTGCTTCACTTTTAGCCTATTCATTAATTATTAGCTTTGAATTTATCTTATTTGCAATCGTTTTTTCACTCTACTTTTTTCTACCTGCTTTCTATTCCATGAATATCGCCGTCTTTTTGATCAGCCTATCAATGGGGTTACAAAATGGTTTCTTCAATAAAGTTGGTAGTGTCAGCATTCATTCTACCTATATCACAGGTATGACAACCTCTTGGATTGGAACGATAATAAAAAGAAATGAAAATGGGGATATCCAAAGAATAACCCTATTTCTCTTTATTATCTCATTCATTATCGGTGCACTAGCGGGAGGCTTTTTGTCAGTAAATTACCATTTTTTAGGCTTTTCAAGCGTCATAGCGCTATTATTAATCGCTCTAATTTATAGTTTACTAATAAATAAAAAACGCAGCTTGTAAAATCCCTCCCCTTCTAAAGGCATCTTTAAATCAGAACCTTTATGTAGGGGCTATGTTTTTATGCACAAGATTATTTTTTAATATATATCAATTGATTAAGCCATAAAATAAATAATACTAATCCGAAGTTGGGGGGACAGTCTTTGACAAAAAATAAAGTAAAGTGGATTTAGCTGAGTCTATTATTCTGAAAAATTGCTCAGAAAATTTCCGATTTTACGCATACATAGCCACTATTAATGTGCTAAAAGGAATGAATAAAAATAATTCAACGTTGATAGATAAATAGTGCCCACTCTCAATTCATTGGATCACATCAACAGCGCGGCGCAGATGCAGCGCTACCCCACGAAATAAAAAAGTATTCATATTCTTTGTCGCCATTGGCTTTTAGATACAAAAAAGCCACTTCGTTAAAAGTGGCTTAATGCGCTGATTTAACAGCTAAAATTTGGTGGCCCCTACTGGACTTGAACCAGTGACCAATCGATTATGAGTCATGCATAATACTTGTTCTCACATTTCTTAAATTGTTCTCAATCTGTTTTTTTATTATTAAAATTCATACTGTTAAAATAAAAAGCCGTTCTCATTCGTTTATTTTAATACCTAATTGTTCAAACGCTACCTGACCCATTACCTGACCTGATATAATAATCAGGTCTCTTACTTTGTTGGTGATAATCAAATGAATTTAACCGAAACAGCCATTCGTGCTTTAAAGCCTAAAACCTCAGCCTACTATTCTTGGCACCAAAGTTCACAGAGAGGTACTGGGCGCATTGGTATCAAAGTACAACCCTCTGGGAAAAAAGTATTCTACTTTCGCTATTATGTAAACAAAGGCAAAAAAGAAAAGTTTATCCAAATTGGCCTATGGCCTGAAATGAAGCTAGCGACTGCAAATGAAATTGCTAAAACATATAGTTTATGGCTCAGCGAGGGTAAAGATCCAACCAATGAATTAGATATCCTTAAAAAGGAAGAACAGCAATTAGCCCAATTTAATAATAGCCAAGGTTCTTTTGAGCAATTGATACATGGCTATGTTAATAAAATGAAACAAGATAATAAACGTACATGGCAAGATGTCTTAAAAAGGCTGGAAAAAGAATGCTATGAGCAGATCCCTAGAGGCACAAAGGCAAAGGATGTAACACCAATCCAAATTAAAAACCTGTTAAGTACTATTATCCAACGTGGGGCGGTTGTACATTCAAATCGGATACGTTCATATTTAATGGCTGCTTTTAACTTTGGGATTAAGGCTGATAACGACCCTATGAATGCAAATAATGGTATCACATTTGGATTAGAGTCAAATCCTGTTTCAATGATACCTAAACAATCAGCTGCCGAAAAAGTCGGTAATACATGGTTAAACTGGGAAGAACTATCATTTATCATGAATTCAATAGCTGAAACCTCTGGTGTTGGTATCCTCATGCAACACTTAATTAGGCTATGTATATTTACAGGCGGACAGCGACCTTATGAACTCATTGCAAGTCAGTGGGGTAATATTGACTGGAAAACTAAAACACTACTTATTACATCTGATATTTCCAAAAATAAGCGCGAGCACCTTATTCCTCTCACAGATTCCGCACTATCAGAGCTTGAAGCTATCCAAAAACTCACCTCTCACCTCAATAGTAACTATATTTTTCCGTTATCTAAAGATGGAAAAAGACCAACAAGAACAGATAGCCTAGCACAAGCAATTGGCTACTTTAGGAAATACCATCCAGATTTTAAACACTTCACAGCAAGAGACCTTCGCAGAACCTGTAAGACCTTAATGGGAGAGATTGGTATAAGCAAAGAAATCCGTGATAGAATTCAAAATCATGCTTTAAATGACGTCAGTTCTAAGCATTATGATAGATATGATTATCTAAACGAAAAACGCGTAGCCTTGACTAAATGGGAAGAAAAACTAAATCTTTTTGGTAATATAAGTGAGTAGCCATGAATAATCTTAATAAATTTAAATGTTTAAAAGATATAGAGCTAGAAACGGGTATTTCAGCTGATGAAGTATTAGCGAACTGGCGAAAGTATAATATTAATTTATATGTTAACTTTGATAATGAAGTAGGTTATTTAAAATGTCGTTCACCTTTAGAACCTGAAATTGATGGAAAATATTGCTCTCCAAGTTTTCCACCTGAAGTTAGTGGTATTGAAGATATTAGAAAGTTTAAATATGATAATACAACGATTGAAGATGTTCCAAACAGCAACATCATAAAAGGTCAGGCATCTGGATTCTGGGTTATTTTGCCTCCTATAAATAATGATTGCCCCACATTTCTTTTAAATCGCTACATGGGATTGGGTCACCACTGTACAGAGTATCATCAAGTTTGCCAAGTTTTTGCTATAAAAGATGAGCAGGATTTATCTGAACAAACAGATTTAATGAATATAAAAAATAGAATAGATAGAAGAAACTTTGATTTTGAACTAGAAAATAGATTGAAGGTAAATAAATATAATTTGTTTGTAAACTTATGTGCAGTTGAATTATTATATGGAATAAATCCTACTGTAAAAAAAGTGGGAGTGTCAAATCCCCCTAGTAGCCCTAAAGAAACAGAAAAAACAGAAAAAACAGAAAAAACAGAAAAAACAGAAAAAACAGAAAAAATAAAATTGGAAAGTAAAAGCCTTGACAAGAACGAAATCACAATGAAGTTCATTGGTTATTTACTAAAGAAACATTATTTAAATCAAGAGAATGCTGATTATGAATCAATAGCCACAACATTATCAAACGAATACTACGAATTAAAAAATAAAGAATATCATATACAACAAGAATCTATTAAGCGTTGGTTTGATAATCAAATGTTTAAACGAAGATCACAACTAGCATATATAGTTTTATATACTATAATTTGTAAGCATTATACCGATGATATATGTCAAAAAAAAATAATTGAAAATATCCCCCAAGAGCTAAGATCAAAACTAAAAATCAATGAAGTCATTATCATGTATTGGATGAAAAATTTAAAACGCTACAAATTAATTTAATTAACAGTTCCCAGTTTCTTCACGACTGGGAGCTGTATAAATCAATTTACAGAGGATTAAATTAAAGGGGCTGTCCTAGATAAGGTTTAAATTTTACCTTTAACTATCTATTTTAGCATAGTTAATTGTTGTTTTGCACTAGGTGTGTTAAATCGCCATTCACACTCTTTTAAATACAGCTCAAAATGAGCCTTCGGAATACCGTTAAATTTACGCATGTGACGCTTCGCTTGGTTCCAAAAATTCTCTATGCCATTGATGTGATTTTGCCGGTCTTTTTTGTCGACAAACTGGGTGCTGTGATTGATCCTGTAATGCTTAAAATCGCTCACATCCAGTACGTCATAACTGGCAAAATTATCTGTGTAGACGATGCTGTCAGGGTAAATTTTTGACTCAATTATTGGCAGTAATGTCCTCAATTTAGCATCGGGTATGACCGTGGTATAAACCTTGCCACCACGCTTGAGAAGCCCGAAAACAGGCACTTTCCCAGCTGCCCCTCTACCGCGCTGACCTTTACGACGCCCCCAAAATAACTTTCGTCCAATTCAATCTCGCCATCAAACCAAGTGTGCTTATCAACGTGCTCAGCTATCAGCACTCTGAGGCGATGGAAATAGTAAGCGGCTGTGTTTCTGTGGACACCAACTAACTCTGCGGCAATTCGTACCGAAGTACCTTCAATAAATAGCTTAAATAGCAGTTTCTGTTTGCACAGACTAGCCTACTTTTTCTTATAGAACGGTCCTTATAACCTTAGCTATTTAGCACAGCCCCAATCATAAAATATTTATTCATAAACGATGCCCTAACGAGATAGTTTCATAGTATCCAAAGTTTTATTTTACTTCAGCCTATACTCAAACAAAAATCCACACTTTAAATGAGTGATATTATCAAGATAAAAACTAACTCTGTGAGACTAGGATTATCTTATTTTTTAACATAACCAATAATAACTCCTTTTAAATCAATGAGTTTAAATACTTTATTAATAATTCTATATTATCTTGCTAATAAAAGCTTAGTACCATTTCCTTAGGTATTTCTATCTGTAATGATTAATCCACTTTTAGCAAATACTAAGGAATCACTATGAATACAAATACCCCAAACTCAACGTTACGTATGGAGCTTCTTAAACGTTATGGAGAACCTCGTGATCGCCTAGTTCGTGAAAAAGAGCGAAAAATAATCACATCGATATCCCGCACAACCACATGGAAACTGGAACGGGAAGGTAAATTCCCTAAACGTAAGCAGCTTGGCCCTAAATCCTGTGCCTGGTTGTTAAGTGATTTACTGATATGGATTAATGAAAAGTAAGGCTCCTATTAGTCATAGCTGTATTAATTAAATAAAGACTAAATTGAATAAATAAATTTATCAAGTATTTTTTGATTAATTATTTATCAGGGTAACTTTATCTTTTTTTTACCATTCTGATTATTGCTATTTCTGCTATTAATAGCAGGAGTAGCAGTTAACTTAATTAGTTTTAAATAGAGAAATTTAAATATGAATAAAAATACATTCCCCATTGATGCTCTACCGAACATTATCAAAGATGCCATTAATGAAGTTCACAAAAATACCCAAGCGCCCATTCCTTTAATTGCTGTATCTGCTTTAGGAGTTATGTCTTTAGCTTGTCAGAACCAAATCAACGTTTTGAGATATAATAATGATAGTATGCCTGTCTCTCTTTTTTTTCTAACTTTAGCTGAATCAGGGGAAAGGAAAAGTACCGTCGATAAACTATTCATGAAACCCATTTATCAAATGGAGGCTGAACTTAATCAAAAATATCAAACTGAAATGAGTGCTTATCGCCATGATAAAAAGTTATTTGACCTCAAGAAAAAGTCATTATCTAAACTCATTACTACCGCATACCAAAAAGGTAATGACCTATCTGATTTTGAGGCACAATTTAAAGTTTTGTCTAATTCTGAGCCCAAAGAGCCCATTCTATATAAATTTTGTTTTAATGATGCGACACCACAAGCAATTAAAGATCACCTCAGCAAAGGCTCTAATTCCATAGGCTTGATGTCAGATGAAGCAGGAGTTGTTTTCGAGGGGAGAGCTCTGAATGAGCTCGGCTTCATTAATAAGATGTGGGATGGGAGCCCATTTTCTGTCTCTCGTAAGAGTGAAGAAGATCAATATATTAAAGATGCAAGAATGACATTATCCTTAATGGTTCAACCTACTATATTCAAAGAATTTATACAAAAAAAGGGAGATAAAGCTAAAGATATTGGCTTTTTTGCCCGATGTTTGATTAGCCAACCAGCATCAACCCAAGGTTATAGAATAATTACAGATACAACATCATACTCTGAATATTTAACTAAATTTCATCATCGCTTAACAGAAATATTATCATTAACAACAATACAAAATCGCAATAGAATTAATATAAGATATAACCTATCCCTTTCTGACGAAGCAAAAGCTCACTGGATTGATACTTATAATGATATAGAGAAAAATTTGATGGAATCAGGCACACTTTATCACCATAAGGAGTTTGGCTCTAAAATGGCTGAGCATTGGCTCCGCTTAGCAGCGATAATACATTATTTTTCATATGATAAAAAATTAATCTCATTAGATAGCTTACAATCTGCGGGAAAACTAGTTCACTGGTTTTATCTTGAACAACTAAAGTTATTTCCAGCTAATGATGAAATCTCCGTAGCTAATCGAGATGCCGATACTCTATCTGTATGGCTAAATAATTTTTTTGATAAAAATAATATAAAAGAAATTAATAAGAACTACATTCGACAATATGGCCCTAACAGTTTAAGGGACTCAAAAAGATTGGATAAATCACTTTTTATATTAGCATCTAGACTTGAATTCTTTTCAAAGAAAAAAAATAAAACAACGTATATTTACCGATTTGATTTAAATGATTTATTACAGGTTAAAGATGGACCTTCTGAGTACATTCCCATGATGGAGGCAATAGGCAGTCAAAATTATTTAAACCAAGATTTTACAGTGAAACGTTAGGTATCATTGCATAGAATTACATTTAAATCCTTATTTTTTCTAGTTATACGCATTAACTCCAGAGTGGTTATTTGTTAATCAACTCTGATATAAAGGGGGCTGAGTGATATTATTGATGTTGGATAGGTAATATACTTCTAATCTATTACTGATCTATTTAATCTAATATCCCATATATAGATCTATTAATTAACTGGTATATATCTACTAGCCATATAATCCTATTAGTGAATATCACTATAAATACATATTCATCATTAGGTCTGTAATCGAATTAACCATTAACGCAAACTGGGTATAGGTAACCCTCATTACCTATACCCTACCCTTTAAATTAATCACTGAGCCATTATCCATGGCTCTAAGGTAAACTTATGTCTAATGATAACGATTCCATTTATAACCCTGATTATATAAGAATCATAGAAAAGACCTTAACCCGTTCCTTAACTGACTATACACGTATTATGGCATTACGTGTAGACTTACGGTTTCCTGTCATAGATAACCACGGGGATATGCCAACCTGCTTTATTAACCTAGATAAAGTGATGTCTCGTTTCATTGATTCATTAAACGCTAAGCTTAAACATTATCAATACAGTAAAAGGCGAAAAGGTCAACGTACTTACCTTAACCGATTGCGTTACGTATGGGTAAAAGAACAATCCAGTTCTGAGCTCCCTCACTACCACTGTGTATTAATCTTCAATAAAGACGCCTACTATCACCTAGGAGACTATAACTTAGATGAACCTAGTTTACGGACGATGATTACTACAGCGTGGTACAGTGCGTTACAGCTCCAATTAGACCCTATCTCAGACCCGACTGGCGCATTAGTACACTATCCTAATAACGGTAAGTATTGCTTAAATCAGAATTCCTTAACGTTTGAAGCGGATCGAGCGATGTTGATGAATAGGCTAAGCTACTTAGCGAAAGAGCACTCGAAACATTATAATGCGAATTCACGTAGCATAGGTTATAGCCTTTCATAATTGTAATAAGGATGATGTCAGTACGATAGTTCACTACCCTGAGAACTGTCGGTACTGTTTAAATCGAGAAGCCTTATCCTTTAGCGATGACTATAATACCGTAATAGAACGATTAAATTACCTAGCTAAAGAATATTCTAAACACTACAGTTCGAATTACCGTACGATAGGCTATAGTCAGTACTAGAAGCGACTTAGGCAGGTAGCGCCCGCTACCTGTCTTTTAAAAGGGTTCCACTAATAGCCGCAATCCTCGTCTGTTAGGGAATATTCTGATACGAGCTTACCAATATCATGGAACAAAACGCCGAAGGCCACTGCAACACGCCACCTTGGTTCAAGCTCTTTTTTCTCAACAGGTCTGCCACTGGTGTCAATGATCTTCAAAAAATCCACCACAATGATCAATGCAAGGCTGAATGAGCCTTTGGAAATCAAGCAGATTAAAACCAAGTATCTGGGAGCAGTTTGGCAATTTGCTCGTCTTGTGTGGACTGCAAATCCTCGGGTGACGCAGCTGGCACCCCCTTCAGGAATGGCGAGTAGCGTGGAATTTCTGTATCTAGTTGAGATGACAGCTCTGGTAATGCTTTGGCTTGAAAAAATAGGTTTTTGAACATAGTGAACCTCCGACACGATAGTGTGAAGGTTCACTAACAATTAGGTTGTTAGATAGTCGCAAGAAACTTGCACTTATCTGTAGCGATGATAGAGCTAAAGACTTAAAAACCAGTCTGGTTCAACTGTTACTTTTTCAACCAACTCTGTTTTAACACCTAAACTAAGTTCTTTGAGCTTATCGGCTAACTGATCACCATCAACCAAGTCAATCGGAGCAACACCATCACGGTTGGCTTCTTCAATGGCTGCTTTTGTAAAGCTGCCAGTTGTTATAAACATCCCACGATCTGAACGTCCTACTGTTGCCCCTCTGAAATCTCGGATTTCTGGTGCCCCAACTGAGCCTTTGTATTTTTTACACTGAAAGGCAATATGAAAACTCATCAAACCATTGATTCGGGCAATTCCTTTGCCATCGATACCACCATCCCCCGTGCGACCAGTCACTTCAACATGAATGAAGCCTGATTCTCTCAATAACCTCTGTGTTAACCGCTCAAAAGCATCAGGGCTCATTTCTTCAATGAGTACATGGTGTAACTTTTCACGCCAAGCCATAGCTTCTTCTGGTGAATCATTAGACGAAAGCTCTGGCTCTGAAGAAGAACTTTTTGACCCCCCAGGCTTTCGGTCAAGCTCTCTGACAAAGTTCACAATCTCTCGACTATCCAGCTTAGCATTTTGCTTGGCTTTATCAGTCAAAGCCCAAACGCCTCTTGATGAATTCTCAAGATATCCTGCTTTTTTGAGGTAGGTTCTCGCCCAAGCCAATCGATAACCAACCTCTGTTTGGCTGCTCTTTTCGGGGTTATGCAACACGGCTAAAGTCTGCTCATCAAACTTTTCTAGCTCCACGACCTCCTCGTATATTTCATCAATACTGCCTGAGCCGCCAAGATTGTTCAGGGCGATGATGAGTGGCTGCATCAGCTGGTCAAAAGTAACCATAAAAGATCCCATCCAAAATCAAAAATGGGCTTCCCATCCTAGAAAGAGCAGCCCATATTGGTGACATTAATATCTAACCGTTTACGACTTCCATCAATTTCGAGTAACTCGTTACAACATCATATTTGACGTTTTCACTCGTGATCTCTGCATTAATTTTTTCAAAGAATTTCCGAGCACATTCAATCTTGCGATCTTCTATGCCACGCAATTCAAGCGAAGACATCGTTCCTTTAGTCTCAGCAATAAAGTAAATGTGTTTAACACTTCCTTCTTTGAAAGAAATCGCCCAATCAGGGTTGTAGTCGCCAACAGGCGTCGGTATCAGAAAACCACGAGGCAGTTTTGCATAAACCACGACTTCTTTGCTTGTATCGAGCTCAGTAACAAAGTCCCGCTCAATACCTTGTGAATCAACGACTACATAATCATAAATATGCTTATTAACGCCACTAACGGCTTTTGTCATATCAGTGATTTTTTGCTCTGCCGTGAATATATCAACATCATAAGATTCGTTCGTTGGATCATATGATAGCTTCTCGATGATCACAGATGCCTTTTGCTCTTTCACAAGGCGTGAAGCCTCAGCGAGAAAATGCTCAGGGTTCTGCTTAAATTGTGCAAATACTACAGGTTCTATACCCATCAGTATTTCGGCGACTGTTTTGCGAGTCAGCACACAATTTTCAGCCAACTTACCAACCAAGTCATAACGAACAGCAGAATGAATGCTCGATTGATGAGTTTCAGTCTCAGTGTTTTTCACCTTGAAACTTTGTCCAGCTTTGAGTTGTTCGTCGGTAATGCCATCCAATTGAACACCATCTTGAATGGTGTATTGAAGAGGCGTTACCTTAAGTTCTTTATTGAGCACTCGAATACAATTTTTAATCAACTCAGACGAATCAAAATCAACCTTATAAACCGCTTTGCGATTGATTTTGTGCCAAAGCTCCTGAAACTCTTTCTTATCAAAATTAGCATTCAAAGGATTGTTTTTAGGTTTACGATCATCACCAACACCTGGCAATTGCGCTTCACTATAAACACCGTCAATCAGGGTCAATATTTGCTCTCGGTAAGGCTCTAACTCAGCAGGCATTGGCGCTAACTGCCCACTAGCCTTAGCCTGGTGGAATGATGGCGCGATTGAATCGTCAGCGTCATTGGTATAATCATTTTTAAGCAAATACTTATAAATTTGCTTAGCCATGACAGGTGTTACTTCTACCGGGCCATCAGCCGTTGTAATTATCTTACCCGTAAAATAAGCTTCATCTGCTTTTCTAGGTCTCGCAGAGAGAGACTCGCTGATCTCTTTTTGCAGATTCGTGACAAAGTCTTTATAGCTTTCACTTGCAATCACCGACAAAACATTAATTTCATGCACAGTTGCCGGATGGTCCTGTCTGTCACCATGTTTATTGACGGCCAGACGTAAACCACGTCCAACTTCTTGACGACGAGAGATAGTATTGTCGCTGTGTTTCAACATACACATGACAAATACGTTTGGATTATCCCAACCCTCGCGTAAGGCCGAGTGTGAAAAGATAAATCGAGTAGGCTCTTCAAACGACAGTAACTTTTCCTTATCTTTTAGAATCAAGTCATAGGCATCTACATCGTCTGATAGCCCGGCATCTTCACCACGAACTTTAAAGCCAGGGTTCTGAAGACGATTTGATTTCTTATCAATTGAGAAGTAGCCATTATGCGTTCTAGAGCCTTCAATGGCCGATAGATAGGCTTTATAGGCATCATTCTGCTCACTCGGTAAAAGGGTCAACTCATCAAGATACTCCTGTACAAGCAAGGAGTACTCTTCCTCAAAGACGCGAGCATAATCACCTTTCTCATCCGCTTGAGAGTAATCCCTATACTTTGCGACTTCGTCAATAAAGAATAGAGAGAGAACCTTTATACCCTGGCTAAAAAGTGTTTTTTCTTTTTCAAGGTGCGCTTTAATTGTCTCGCGGATCTGTATGCGGCGAATTGTCTCTTCGGTCACGTCTCCCGTGGCATCGCCCGCGGTTAAAACATGGCCATTTTTGAATTCAACCGTGTCGTTAATCGCGTTGACATCAGTAACCACAAAGTCACGGTACTGGTCCAGACCATTGCTAAGATCAAAAAGATTATCGCCCTTAGTAACCTTCTTGGGTATGCGTTTGATGCCATTTTGTTGTTTAACCTCGATCTCTATACGAGCCACTGGCATTTTTTTCGAGATCTCGATGGATTCCAAATATAGATAGGCTGTCGTTCCCGCCAAGCCTTTTACTGAAATACCACGAACGGCAATTTTCTTAACCAGCTTATTGTTATAAGCGTCAAGCGCATCCAGGCGATGCACTTTATTATGTGTTGTCTTATGCGTGGCCGAATATCGAAGTACCATCAGTGGTTTGAATTTGGCTAAGGCATCTAATGTCTTCTTGCCTTCCATCTTCTGCGGCTCATCCAAAATCAGGATTGGGCGGTTTGCACTAATAACGTCAATAGGACGCCTAGACTGGAAGTCATCCAACTCTTCATAAATTCGTCGATTGTCTTTTCCTGACGCATTAAAGGCTTGAATATTGATGACCATCACATTGATGCCACTGTCAGAAGAAAAACTCTCTAACTGGTGCAATTGTTTTGAGTTATAGATAAAAAACCGTGCCTTTTTACCGTCGTAATTCTGAGCAAAATGCTCACCTGTGATTTGCAGCGACTTGTAAACACCTTCACGAATGGCGATGCTAGGCACAACGATAATAAATTTGCTCCAGCCATAGCGCTTATTCATCTCAAAGATGGTTTTGATGTAGCAATATGTCTTACCAGTACCGGTTTCCATTTCAACATCGAGATTAATCTTAGAGCTGGAATTGCTTATTAACGCTTCTGAAACAGGGAGGTTCTGTCTACTTTGAACACCATGGATATTCTGCAATAGCTGCGATTCAGTGAGCGCGAGTTCAGCATTTTTAAAACCATCCTGGTCGCTCATATCCCAGCCAGCGTTGCCAAATTTATCTTTGGCAACGCCAGGATCGATTCGGTAGGTTACGCCGGAGGTATTAGGTTGTCCCGCAAAGCAGTCAACAACCGACTCTACGGCAACAGTTTGATAAGGTTGGACTTTGAACTTTAACTTCATACTCCCTCCTTATATCGCTTTAACTTCAGTATGTGGGGACACTTGCTTGAAAATCTGCTCGGCATTAATTTTTACTGCATCAGACTCAAAGCCGTCATCACGGAATACTACGCGAAGTGGTTCTTTTATGGCTAACTCTTTAATCAATACTTCATTTATACGCAGATCAAAACAGGCCACTAATGCATCATCATCAACAAAGAAAACTGTTTTGCCTTGAATCGTTTCTTTTCTGATTGGTAAGGTTAAATCGACGCCCCAATCCAGCAGTACTTGAAAGAGTAAATCTTCATCAGTGCGGTCTGATTTAATATTATCTACCAATAAGTCTAGCGAACCCTGAGTAACTTGATCTGGAGAGTAGTAAACATCCGCCATATTCGAGGTATCCACTTTAAGTACTCGGAATCCAACGTCTTTATTCCAGTCTTTGTGGCACTCGCCTGCTAATATTTTTGCACCAGCTCGGCGGATGCGTTCTTTAGAAATCTCAGCAATAGTTTTGTAGCCAGCTTTGAACGCTGCTGACTTTGTATCACACTCTTCCGGCAACTGAACCATAATAAATTTTCGGTTTCCGCCGTCTTCAGCATTAATCGCCATTACTGAGTGGGCAGTGCTACCACTTCCAGCGAAGAAATCTAATACAATACTACTTTTATCAGTCGATAAAGAAATTAACCTTTGGAGTAGTTTTACTGGTTTTTTACCATTAGAAAATTCAGTGTCTCCCTCCTTTGTGAGGTTGTTGTACTCAATGTCATCCCAAAGAGTAGTAATACGATCCATGTAGTAATAGGTATTATCAACTTTTTCTACTACGTCAGCTAAAAACATAACCATGTTACGTTGTTCTGATGTTGACCCTGCTTTATAAAAAACTTCAATCTCTGTTCCTTCATTACGTCCTTTTATTGGTGTATAGACACAACTATACATTGGAAAGTCATGTCCGGACGTTTCTCTGATTACAGTTTGCCTTACACTGCTCTGGGCATTTGTAGTGCGAAATATCCTATCTGCGAACTGATTGTAAACTTCATCTATCGTGATCCCTTTCGATCTGGCAAATGCTGATAGAGACATTGTTTGCAAATTCTCATATCCATAGAATTTGATTTTTTTAGTTTTATCTTCCTTGATAAGAACTTTGTTTTCCAAGTTGGTGATTATTGATGTGTACTTCCAACTTTTGCCTTCTTCTTCGTAACTCTTGATACGGTCTGAAAGTTTTGTTTTTATATAAACTGGGTTAAGGAACGTTGACTCTTTATTTTTTGAATACACCCAAATAAATTCAGTAGCATCTTTCAGGCTCTTTCCTTCAGAGCTTCCAGATACTCCACCTATTTTAGTTTTAACGGTAATAATATTTATAAAATTCTGCTCACCGAATATCTCGCTACAGATTTTCCCTAGAGAATCTACCTCATTGTCATCTATATGGATGAATATAACGCCGTCATCAGATAACAAATTTCTGGCTAACTTTAATCTTGAATACATCATAGTTAACCAATCAGAGTGGAACCTACCATTTGTATCCCTGTTTGCGACTAAGCGATTACCATCTGAATCTACTTGGTTTGATCGCTTTAAAAAAAGATCATTTCTCTCAGAGAAATCGTCGTTGTAAATAAAATCGTTTCCAGTGTTGTAAGGAGGGTCGATATAGATCATCTTAACCTTGCCTAAATAAGTTTCTTGCAACATCTTTAGCGCATCGAGGTTATCGCCTTCAATAAAGAGGTTTTCAGTGGTGTCAAAATTGACACTTTCTTCTCGACTAGGTCTTAATGTTTTTGCGATAGGTGCATTCGCTGTTAGTAGTGCCTCTCGTTTACCAGGCCAGTTCAGCTGATAGCGCTCTTGCGGGCCTTCAACGATTGAATTTGATAGCTCTTGTTTAAGTTGGTCAAAATCAATGGCCAGCTTTAGCTCTCCGTTAGCACCATTTGATTCCGTCACGCAGTTCGGAAACAACGCCTGAATTTTCTCTATGTTTTGCTGCGTCATGTCGGGGCTGTGCATCTTTAATTTATCCATGTGTTTTACCTTTTGCGTGATGCCTTACATTTATCGCCGTCATATTTGTCGCGGTAGCGTTGTTAACTGCGTTCATTCACCCCAATCACATAGAAAAACTATGCTCAGGGGTTCACTCACTTGTCGCCTAGCTACCACACCAACTATTTAGGCCATAATGAAAGCGGGCACTATTTAACTGATTAACATTGTTTATCTGTATATTCTTTATGCGAGTAACTCTTCAAGCTCGCACCTTAAATTCTTTAACTGCTTATTGAGCTCAACCTTGCGGTTAAACTGTTTCTCAGCATGAACCTTCTTCTTATATTGCGAGATTTGCTTTTCCAATGCCTGAATTGCCATCAAGCGTTCAATGACCTCTTCAATACTCTCGGCGGTTCGTTTGGGTATGGGTAATAAGCGCGTAAGAAGCTTTTGATACAGCTGCGCCATATCGATTGCAGTTGGCAAAACCAAAACTTCAGAAGTTACTGTTGATGCATTAACTAAATAGAACGTTTCTGAGAACAAATAACGGCTACAAACCCATTTGGCCTGATCGTTCTCTGCCTTACGCTTATAGCAAGCGGCGTAATGGCCTTGCTCACCACTAGCACCCCATACCTCAAATAGAATGGGAAAAGGTATGGCCAAATCAATCGCTTTAAGTACGCTGTCGTCTATCGAGTCACCTTTAAGCTTCACACTGAAAACCTGTATTTCACTGACCTCACTGGTTTGGGGAATATTCAGCGTGCTAGGCGATAGCTTGTAAGCCCAAAGAATTTGATCTACTTGCTCTACAAAAAGTGACTTCAACCCAGTGGTTGCCGCGCTGTGCTCATATATTTTGTTCTTAGGCACGACTCGACCGAACTTTGCGTTGTCAGGAAATATCCAAGGTGAGTTCATAAACTAGCTAACCTCATCCTGAGCACTATTCTCCATCAGATGCTTTTGCTGGATCACAATAAATGCCAGCAATTCAAAGTCATCAAGCCCGGCAAATGTATTCACTAAAGCAGAGGTAGCGCCACCACTGAACAAACTATCAATATCTTTTTCTTCCTTAACTTCAACCATGCTTTTTATGGCATCGGTTAGAAGGTGAGAGTAACGCTGCATATCTCGACCGTCTTGTGTTAGGCGATTAAATAACGCACAAATATCACTGAGCGGCTCTGTTTGCCCTTTGCAGCTACTGCGGATTAAATCTAATAATCTCTTTACCTCAAAATGATTAGCGACGATGTGCCCCTCATTCGATACATAGACAAGGTAATAAGGGTGGAGCCTGTTTTGCAGATCTCTATCGATACTGTTATTGACGTTTTTCAGCGCAAACACCACGCCAGGCAATAACCCTAATTCTGGCTTAGCTTCAACCACCGCATGCATGCCGCTTGGTGCATTTCTTGGTTCGCCGTAGAGTTTCATTAGATTTAGCAGGTCCATTCGAAATTCGTTTAGACCTAGATCGGTGATAGAAACCCCCGTTTTTAAATCTTCAAGCTCGATGACTTCTTCTTGTAGTTTCTTTAACTGCTCTTTACGGTACGACACATCATTCGCTTGACTACTTAGAACGTTATCATCACCGGTCGCTGTCACGTCAACAATTGTCATTCGACTTTCAACACGTTCTTTTAAGTTGATGTACTCATCCAGCGATATATCAGGCCAGTAGTTAACTAACTGAATGCATTTATTCGGCGAGCCAATACGGTCAACTCGCCCAAAGCGCTGAATAATCCGAACTGGATTCCAATGAATATCAAAGTTAATTAAGTAATCACAGTCCTGTAAGTTCTGTCCTTCAGAGATACAGTCTGTAGCAATCAACAAATCGATTTCAGCGGGTTCGTCAGGTAATACACTTGCTTTCGATTTGGAAACTGGCGAAAACAAGGTGAGCACTTCTTGTGTGTCGTAACCTTTTCGTCCGGTTTTTAAGGTGGTCTTAGGTAAACTGGCACCACCAGTGATCATCGCAGTATGGATTCTATGCTCGCTTAACATCACAGGTGACAACTGCTCGTACAGATATTGAGCGGTGTCAGCAAACGCCGTGAACACGATGATTTTCCTGTTTCCAGGATTTATCGGATTATTTATTTTTGCAGCAATATGTGATTTCAGATGCTGCAACTTAGCATCCTCTTCTGGCTTAATTTTGCTAACAGAATCTAGTAACCCTTTGATCAGCTCCAAATCACCATCTAAATCCTGCTGCCAGGATGGAAGATCCATATCCATCAGCTTGATTTTGATCTTGTTGCCGATTTCCATATCGTGATAAGAAGGCATATCGTCTTCATCTGCTTCAATAGACTCAAGCGCTTCAACGAGACTGCTAACTTCGGTTTGCCCGTCTCGCTTATAGAATTCGTCGATAATACCTAGAACACGAACATGGTTATCATGGAGAGATTGCAAGGTGCTTCTGAACGAGTATACGGAGCTCTCAAGACGCTTTAGAAGGTTCGTTGTCATCAATGCAACCAAGCTTTTTTCACGGTCGCTTTGCTTTAACTTACCTTTTCCGCCTTCAACTTGCGTGTCATACATCTCCTCGTATTTCTTCAATCTACTCGGGAGGATATAACTCACTGGCGCATAAACAGATAGTTTGAGTAGCTTAAGCTGTTCAAAGATCTCATTCAGGCTTACTACATCCGAACGAGTAGTAAGCGGACAATGAAACGATATTGGCTTGTTACGTTCAGGGAAATGGCCAATATCTGTTGTGTCGTAGAAAGTTGTGATGTGCTTTCGTGAGCGAGCGATAGTGACGCTATCAAGCAGTTCAAAAAAGTCAAAATCTAAGGCATCGAGAATGGCTTTAGCTGTTCGCGTCTCTGGGTCTAGTTTGGACCAAGCGTTAAATGCAGCTTGTGCTTGGTTGAATATCTGTTCCACGCTTTTTGTGGTTTTAAGATGCTTTGTGAGATTGCTCGACTCACCTTCATAAGCCAGTGCAAGTTGATTCCTTAGGTCAGTAAATCTGTTATTCACTGGTGTCGCTGATAGCATCAGCACCTTGGTTTTTACGCCAGCGCGAATCACTTTATTCATCAGTTTCTGATATCGAGTTTCTCGATCTTTCACTGCATCGTTATTTCTAAAGTTATGCGACTCATCAATGACGACCAGATCATAGTTACCCCAGTTGATTCTATTCAACGGAGTACCGAAGGATTCGCCAGAGGTTCGGCTCAAATCTGTGTGACACAAAACATCGTAACTAAAACGGTCTTTAGCAAAGATATTTGTTTTTAGGTTTCGATTAAAGTTGAGCCAATTATCCGCCAATTTTTTCGGACATAGTAGAAGTACGGACTTGTTCCTGAGCTCGTAATACTTGATGACAGCTAACGCTGTAAAAGTTTTACCAAGACCAACACTATCAGCCAGAATGCAGCCATTATAGGTCTCTAACTTATTGATAATCCCCGTCGCGGCATCTTTTTGGTAGTTAAATAGCTTGTTCCAAATCAAGGTGTCCTGATAGCCGGTTCGATCATTTGGTAATACATCCTCTGTAATATCATCAAGGAATTCATTAAAAATGTTATACAAAATAATGAAATAGACTTTTTCAGGCGAGTTTTCCTGGTAGACAGACTCTATATGCTCGCAAATGGTTTTAGTAACATCTTGGAGCTTCGCAGGGTCTTTCCAAATTTGGTCGAATAACTGTAAGTACTGGGCTGTGAAATTTGGCTCATCGATTTTTTGCACAAAATTCGAAATAGCATTTCCTCGCTGATACCCTAGATCAACCGCCGTAAACCCGCTAACCGGAGCAAAAACTGCACTCTTTGTCTCTGTTTGCTGTCTAGGTGCTTCCGTCACAACAAACGACTGCATTGGAGAATCAGTTTTGTTTGATTTGAATGTCGCTTTCTTTCTGATCCAATTTGCACACTCTTTAGCGATCGCTTTTTGAGTGAGCTTGTTCTTTAACTGTATTTCAAAGTCAGTTCCGTAAAGGCTGCGTTCACGCTCAGCTTTGGGGATAAAGAACTCTCGTTTTTCTTTTTTGAATTTATCGGTAACTTCATCCGCGACAAAAGTAGGTGATGTGAAGATGAACTCAAGTGAGTCTATCTTCGCTAACTCCTTTTTGAGAGCCTCATACGCATAAATAGAAAAGCAAGACGCAGCAATCTTTAACTTTGTGTTCGGTGCCAGCGTCTGTTGAAGCTCGTCACCTAATAGGTTGTTAAGGTTATCGATTATTTTCATCAAAATTTATACCCTGCGCCAAGTTCGTTTTTGTGCATTAGTTACCAAGTTCTTTTTCAATCCCTGGAGCTAGCATGATGTTTTTAACTCCATAAAGTGTTGCTCTGTTCTTTAAATACAATTGAGCTCCACCATCTTTTAGTGTGGCGTTGGAAGAACAATCCACATTCCATTGTCTGAGTAAATAGCCTGCCGTTGCCGCTCTAATCTCAACTTTCATCACGCCCCCCGTCATGCCATAGTCTAGCTCAATCGCTTCACTGTGCTCAATACGAGGATGCGGCACTAACTCTAGCTCTACAAAGCGATTCCATTGCCGGTCTTGGGGTTCGAGCTCCATTTCAGACAAAGTGGAGTCTTCAAGCACAACCGCAGCTTTAATTCGAGTCAGTACAAAGTCACGAAATTCACCATGCTCGCGGTCAAAACCACGAACATGCCAACGCAGGCCATTGTCCACCAGCGTATGCGGCACAATTTCACGTATTGTTTCACCTCTCGATAACGACACATAGGTGATACGCAAGGCTTTACCTTTGTGGATAGCCTCGGTTACTTTCGCCACTATCGATAAACTCGGTTTGTTAAGGTGATAAGGCGCTTCACACGCAAAAGGCGGTTTTACCTTGCCAGTAAAGCCATCTCCGAACCCTTGGCTAATCGTCGCCAATGTTCGAACGACGTCGTAGTCGAACAAGGGTTCAAATGCTTCACCTCGCTTATGCAGCTTGAGCTTTTGGTCATACTCAATGTTACCTGGTGCAAGCACTCTGTATAGCGCGAAGTCTTTCGTTGCTTGTGTAGCCGCTATGCTGAAGCGATTGACTAAATCTGCCCGTACCGCTTCACCCTTAAACAATAAGGTGAAATCGATGTGAGCAATGCGATCCCGGATTGCTTGTGGCAACTGCGCTATCTCCGAAAGCCTATATGACTTCGCCCCTACCGTTTGTTTCAGACCATCATTTATCATGCGTCTTGTTTATCCCATTCAAGCAATGTCTTAATACTCTGTTTATCAAGTCATGACTAGCATCGCATCATCACATTAAACTGATCCGCTCAACGCAGTTATTCATCCACACTGACTCAATCATCTCTACGGGTTGAAGCTGGACTGATGGATATAAAGTACGGAATAAGCTCCAACCTAATTAATTTTATTAGACCTTATCCTATCATAAATTATTTTATAAGGAAGACTAAAAACCTACCCCAGAAGGGATTGTCAGAATGTCGTAACGGGCAATTTCTGAAGGTGAAAATATGACAGGTAGCAGATTACGGATCAGCGATGAACTCTGAAAAAAATAGCACTGCTTATTACTGAGTACAAAACTAATCATCCGCGCGGCACTCACCGTAAACGTGTTTAAACCGTGCTGCCATGAATGCCATATTCTTTCTGCTCAGGACTGGCGGTTAGTGGAACGCCCTGAATGCCACGGGATATGTTCTTCGAGTTCTACACATCGACGCTTCCTTGAATGGCGTGATACCGGTGTCTTTGAGCGCTTTTGGCAGAACGGTTTGCTTGCATGTAAACAGCTGGACGGTAGGCTCTAAGTATATGCTACACCTGCTACATGTAGCAGGTGTAGCAGGTTACCAATTTTTATTTCACAAGCATCAATGAAAAAATTTATTCATCATCAATCTTATTTACTATATTCAAATCCCCCACAATTTGGTGATATATTCAATCTGTTGAGTAACCTTAGTTAAGCGTATCCCCCCATCGCTGACTATCTTCATTGAGCAAGCAGGAGTATTGATTATTCCATTTGATAAAGAATTAGGTAGCTAAAGAGATCCCTGATAGAAAGAACATGTAGATAATCTAGTGTAAGCGACTCATGATATATTTAATAAGGGCAACTCAGTATTACAAAAAATCTCAGATATATATTATCTCCTTGAATAGCTATCATTTTCTTTTATTTCAAGGAGTAATATGCATCAGAACGCTCACTTTAAAACCCTCCTATCGACTCTACCGACTTCATTCCAAACCTCTTTTTTCAACCAACTCAGTCAGCTCATCAACTACTCTCCCATCATCGGTTTGATGGGTAAAACGGGAGCGGGAAAATCCAGTCTGATCAATGCACTGTTTCAATCGTCATTATCACCTGTGAGTGATGTTTCAGGCTGCACACGCCAAGCCCAACGCTTCAGCATGACGATGAACAACCATACTCTCACTTTTGTAGATTTACCCGGCGTGGGGGAAAGCCTTGAGCGGGATAAAGAGTACCACCAGCTCTATCGCAACTTATTACCAGAATTCGATTTAATCATTTGGGTACTCAAGGCCGATGACCGAGCATGGTCTTCTGATGAACAGTGCTATCGCTTTCTCACGAAGAAATGTGGTTACCAACCTAGTCAATTTCTATTTGTCTTGAACCAAGCCGATAAAATAGAGCCTTGTCGCCAGTGGGATGAATACAAGCATCAGCCATCCTCAGAGCAGGCCTATAACTTAAAATTAAAGCAACAAGCCGTCATAACCGCCTTTAAGCCGCATCATCCTGTGATAACAGTTTCTGCGGTCGAAAACTACCAACTCACTGAATTAGCAGAGCAACTCATACAGGCGTTACCGGCGCAAGCCAGTAGCGGAGTAGCTAGGCAACTGAACACCTCTTACCGGACGCAATCGGTGGAGAACACCGCACGTAACGATTTTGGTCAATGTGTCAGTGATATTGTGGATACCTTAATCAATATCATTCCCTTGCCGCCATTGATAAGAAGTACGGTTAGCACCGTTAAAAACAGTATCGTCTCCGTCGCTAAATCCCTGTGGAGAATGTTCTTTTAACCTCTTACATTAAACCATTAATTATCACTCTCAGCGCCAGTCCCGTTAAGGACTGGCGCTTTTTTATTTCTTTTTCTTGGAGTATCAACTGATGAATAATTCAACTGAATGTGCAATTACAATGACACTCGTTCCCGATGAGCAACGCCTGGATTTTTGGATCAACCACTTCGGAAGCGTGAAAGGCTGGAGCACCTTTGAAGTGGTCATCTTTACCACTATGGGGCAGTTTTGTGAGGACTACCACGGCGGGTATTGGGAATATTGTACCTTATCCAATGGTGGCGCCTTTATTTATCCCGATTTACCTCAAGAGACACTGACGCTGTTCAACCCACATAACGGTAACGAAGCCAACGTCAGTTGCGAAGCGGCAGGCATTGCCGTGTGTTTGATGATGTACAGCTTATGGTCATTTCAAACGGAAAGTGACATCCTCGTCGATCGCTTTTATCAATTGCGTGATTATGCGGCGCAACACCCAGAACGTTCCGCCATTTTCCATCTAATCGATTAACCACGTCCTTATTTACGCCTTCGTATTATCTGATTCATTATAAAAGCATCATCAGACTAACCCATTAATTAACTTACATTTATTTTTATATCTATATTATTTTAGTGAATCAATCATCAGAATGAGTCACTAAAAATGATACTCAATATACCTATCATTTCTAGAAAGCTCTGCACCGCAAGGTGTAGGGCTTTTTTGCTTATTACTGTCTATCAATATCGACTGAATTGGAGTTCTATTATGTTTACCTTACAAGAGCAAGAATCAACTGTTATCAAAACCAATCTCGTTCACTCCAGTGGCCGTCATATCTTCTGGCGTTTCTACTTTGGGACGGTGCCCGATTGGCAACGTATCGAGGGCGATATTTTTAACATGATGGCGAAGCTCTGTCATCGCTATCAGGGCGCGTTTTGGGAGTTCACCATGTTATCGAATGGGGGGGCTTTTATCTGGCCTGAGATGATTGAAATCACCTTGCCGATGTTTAACCCTCATAATGGTAACGAGGCTGAGTTAAGCCCTGAAGCAGCCGGTATCGCAGTCTGTCTAATGGTGTATAGCATCTGGTCGTTTAAAACCGAGAGTTCTGTGCTGGTAGAGTATTTTTACCAACTTCGTGACTATGCGATGCAACATCCCGAGCAAGCACAAATCTTTCACCTAATTGACTAAGTTATTGATAACGCTTTAATACAGCGTCCACCAGCTTATCACCTCACTTATTTCCTTTATCTTATTTTAATTTATCAGTGTTATCACTGAGGAGGCCCCCTATGTCTCGTTTAGCTTCTCGCTTTGGTGCGGCGAATAGCATTCGCCGTGACCGCCCGTTAACTCTCGAAGAGTTATTTCGCACAGTACCCAGTGTGTTCTCTGAAGAAAAGCATGAATCTCGTAGCGAAAAGTATACTTATATTCCTACGATTACCTTATTGGATAGCCTGCAAAAAGAAGGTTTTTATCCGTTCTTTGCATGCCAAACTCGTGTGCGAGATGACAGCCGTCGTGATCATACTAAGCATATGTTACGGCTCCGACGTCATGACCAAATTACGGGTAGCCAAGTGCCTGAAATCATCTTACTTAATAGCCATGATGGCTCCAGTAGTTATCAAATGTTACCGGGCTTTTTTCGCTATGTTTGTCAAAATGGGCTGGTTTGTGGCGATACCTTTAGGGAGGTCAGAGTTCCCCATAAAGGTAATGTCGTCGATAAAGTGATTGAAGGGGCTTACGAAGTGTTAGATACGTTTGATGCTATCGCTGAAAAACGTGAGCAAATGCAGTCCTTACTATTACCGCCACCAGCACAACAGGCCTTGGCGCATGCGGCTTTAACCTATCGCTTTGGTGAGGAACATCAACCAATAACTGAAGCTCAAGTGTTACAACCTCGCCGCTTTGAAGATAAAAAAGACGATCTTTGGACAGTGTACCAACGTTTGCAGGAAAATTTAATCAAGGGAGGATTATCAGGCAGGAATGCCAAAGGTAAACGCGCTCGCACGCGTTCAGTGAATGGAATTGATGGGGATATTAAGCTCAATAAAGCGTTGTGGGTACTGACAGAACAAATGCATGCTCATTTTGCTGGACGCGAACAACTATAGCTACAGTAAACATTAAATAATCGAATCTTACGGTGAACGCGATGAAATTATCAGAACGGCAGCTAAAAACCTTGAGTAATGTGAAACTCAATTATGGCTCACTCTGCAACAAAAGGACACTCAACTCGCTGGAGAAAAAAGGAATGATTCAATGGAATACATCAAACCATTGGGTCTTAACGGAGTTCGGTTTTCATATCGATAACATGAGTAAACGGCGTTGCTTATAAAGCGTTAGCGCTAACATAAAGACTTATCCCGTATTTTGGTACTTGATAATATCGAGCACACTAATCTATTCAAGAAAGGAGAGCATTCTTTAAACATCATTTTATTCCCTTCTATTTTGACTCACTCTCTCATCAACTCTTTTTCTTATTTAAGCACCAAAACAACAGTTGATCGATTACGCCGATCGATAACCGTTTATTGATAGTTATGATCGATATTACCGATCGTATTTTAATTATTGATAGGTAAAACAGATCGATTAAGTTAAACTGTCTCACGCTAAATTATCTTTATGTCAGTGATATTAAGGTGATTGAGTCAAATCTTTCATGCCTTCCACTGACATAACGCGATTCAACCATACTTAATGTGATATTGATTAAAAGGAAATCAATCATGAAAAAAGCGTTTATTGTTCCCGCCCTAATGGGGTGCATTTCATTACCAGCATTCGCTAACACGGATGACAGTAAAACGGGGCTTTATGTCACGGGTAAAATGGGCGCATCCATTGTGCAAATGTCTGGCCAGCAGTTTGTCTACAGCGGCTATGCTGATGCCGGTGATAATGGTACAAAAAATGGAGATAGCCATCGGACTGGCGTATTTGGCGGTGGACTTGCGTTAGGTTATGACTTTTCCAATCAGTTTGATATCCCTGTTCGCGCTGAATTGGAGTTTATGGCGCGTGATAAAGCGAATTCAACCTACAATATCCGCGACCGTGTGCGTAATGGCGTACATCAAACTCGTGATATTAAAAACCAAATCAAACTCAATACGTTAATGGTCAATGGGTACTACGACATTAAAAATAGCTCAAATTTCACGCCGTATATCTCTGTCGGGCTAGGCTATGCGGCCGTGGATTTTAAAACCACCCGCGCTGATGCTTATACTCCAGGACTCTCTCTGCATGATACTCACACGCATACCGCCAATAACTTTGCCTGGAGTGTCGGTGCGGGGGTGAACTATGCCATCAATGACGATTGGGATATGGGTCTAAGTTATCGCTATTTAGATGCTGGAAAAGCCGACATCACGACAGCGGTAGGCGATGGGGAAAACACCTCAAAAATCAAAGTGAAGGCCAATGACATCATGCTTGGTTTAACTTACCGATTCTAATCTCTGGCATTCAGCCTTAAAGATTACCCTCAACTTACCTAGCCAACATGCCTTTTTGATGTTGGCTATTTTATTGATTAAACAAAAAAATAACCACGGTTAAATTTTAACCACAAAAAAATTGTAATAAAAAGAGGTAAAAATGAATTCAATTAATCATATTCGTTTAGGTGTTGAACGAATTTTTTTCATCATTAGCTTAGTGCTAGTATTCGGTTTTACAGTCATCATCGCCAATCACTATAAGGTCGACTTATTTATTGGTAAGCCCTTAATGTATCTACTGTATTACCTTATCGCGATGTTAGCTCCACTCTTGATTTCTCAAATATTGTTGTGGGTCATTTATGGGTTTAAGGGTATCCCATTCCGTTTAATGCTAACGCGAAAAATTTTGGCATTCGTCTTCGCTTTCATCGCCTCTTTATGTGTTATCTACCTATTGCTCATCGGGATTATTCCTTTTATGGTTTTTGACCATGCTTTAATTTTTATACTTTATGAATACTTTTTTATTTTCCTTCTTTTCGCCTGCCTTATCGGACTGAGCGCTGGCGTTATTGTCTATATCCATACCGTTAAAAATGTATCCCATCCATTTCAATACCCGCATCCTATTTTCCGTTTAATGACATTCTTAGCGCTATACCTTGTCATTATGAATGCCTTAGCGATAGGCATTGGCAACCAAATCAATCTCAATATCATGGTGATTCTAGCGGGTACTATCGCAGGTTATGTGGGGTATTGGGGGTATGGCTTCCTACAACAATACACGGCAACGCGTTCTCGAAAACTCAGGATAACCCTGTCAACAATCATTTCCCTTGTTATCTTAGCGCTACTGGCACTCCTTAACGTTCTATTGCCTAACCGATTAAATATGTTCGGATTATTCCTGCTATTTTTTATCGAACTGGCTATTGCAATCACATTAGGTCGACTCACCTATCAGAAAAACAACCATCAGAAAGACGGTTCAACAATGGGAGTAAATCATGAGTAAATACATCTTCATTTTCATGACTTTTTGTCTCAATTTTACCGCGAGCGCCTTTAACACGAATGTATTTGATACCGCCATCGATAAAAGTGGTTTTACACCAATGTGTAATAACCAAGCGATTGCCGATAAGGATTGTCGTGTTGACGATTACCTCGAGGGACGTTATGTCGTCACGAGCACAGTGAATCTGGGCGCTAAATGTGCCTTCGTAATTGCCGAAGTGATTGATAGTCAAACCAACCAACTATTTAGTACATCAACTGGCGATTGTGAAGACGGCCCTCTCGATACCTATTACCGCTTATCCCGTATTAACAAAAAAGTGTGGCTGGATGCTTACAGTCAAGGAAAACACATTGACCATGTGGAGGTTATCTTTCAATGAAAAATCGCACATTAAATAGCCTTTCTTTTGTGGGAATTATCGCAATCGTCACATTGGGGATTTATTTCGGCAAACAACCTAAGCCAACCTATCGAGATTGTGTTGAGTTCAGCTCATCTCCTGCCAATACGCTTCAGATTTATGATCAACCCGATAGAGGTTCCAAGTCTATCAACTATCAGCCCACATCAGGTAAAGAACAATTCTGGGTCGCAAAACGAACAGTTGATGAACAATGGGTACAACTCTACCATGCCATAACACTTTTTGATGATTTACCTGAATCGGCTAAACTCGGATGGGTCAGTGCCAAGAACATAAACACATTGGGGATAGTTGAGTGCATGACTAAGAATTAGAGCTCATGATAAAATAATAATCGAAGGTGGGTATTGTTACCATTACTTCACCTTTATTATTTTACTAGTCTCAATTCGAACTCGTTATATCCAAATTGAGTCCAATACTAGCCAATACAATCGGAGGGAAGCCAAAATAAAATGGCATACTGGATGGCATACTCATAAAACCTAAAAAACAAAAATGCCATGCTAATCAATAGCATGGCGTTGAATTCTGGCGGAGGAGGAGAGATTCGAACTCTCGGATGGTTGCCCATCGGCGGTTTTCAAGACCGCTGCCTTCAGCCGCTCGGCCACCCCTCCGCAATGACGAGCACTATAAACATCCTCTGATTGGATGTAAACCCCTAATTTAATCATTCGCTTTAAAAATATACGCATTTCATACCGTTGGGCGAAAATATCAACATTCTAACGACTTTACTTGGGTTATTTCTCTATTTTTGTTAAATTCATACTCTAATTTTATTTGGATTAAAAATGAGTATGTTGGTTTTTAACAATCAAGAAATTAAAACAGACCCGCAGGGCTACCTGCTTGATAGCCAACAATGGAGTGAAGACCTCATCCCTCTACTTGCGCAGCAGGAAGGCATTGAACTCACCAATGAGCATTTAGAAATTATCCGTTTTGTGAGAAATTTCTACTTGGAATTCAATACCTCACCGGCCATTCGTATGTTGGTGAAAGCGGTTTCTCAGCAATTTGGCGAAGAAAAAGGCAATAGCCGCTATTTATATCGGTTATTTCCTAAAGGGCCCGCAAAGCAAGCGACAAAACTCGCAGGCCTACCAAAGCCAGTAAAGTGCATTTAATTTCTTCCTAATAGCGGACGGAAAAGTCCGCTATTGGCTCAGTTTGCCAACTTTCAGTGAAGAAATGGTCGATATTAGCCCCCGGAGGCCCACCTGCTTTAAGCCATTCATCTACAAATTCAATATCTTGCTCTGAACCATAAATGGCCAGCCTAACACTGCCGTCATCTCGATTACACACAAAACCTTTTATGCCATTTTGGTTAGCCCAATGATAGGTTTGATAACGAAACCCAACGCCTTGAACACGCCCATAAATGTAAAAATTGCGACCTGATGCAGTCATATAAGCCTCCATTGTCAGAGCATAATATATAGATACCTTTTTTTAGCAGTTGTTTTTTATTCATTGAACAGATAATCTGCTAAATGAGGCACTGCTTTTCATAGTTGCGTATAAAGACAGTGTATTGCGTTATTGATAATTGTCCATACTTCGCTTGAAAACGCACAACACTGCCCATATATAAATTGAAGTACAAGCAAGGCTTTTAGGAGGTCGCTATGATGATCACCAGTAAATATGGAATCGGGCAACAAGTCAGGCACAAGCTTCTCGGCTACCTAGGTGTCGTTGTTGATGTAGATGCTGAATATTCGCTCGAACAACCACATGATGATGATATTGCCGCAAACAGCACACTACGCGATCTGCCTTGGTATCATGTTGTAATGGAAGATGACAACGGGGATGCTGTTCATACCTATTTGGCTGAAGCTCAAATCACTTACGAGACTGCTGATGACCACCCAGAACAACCTTCTATGGATGAACTGGCAGAATCAATAAGGTCTCAGTTATTAGCGCCACGTCTGCGTAACTAACGGCTTTATCATTCATGAACGCTCCGTAAAGCAGCTCACATGCTGCTTTACTTTTATCATCAATGAAAGGCTACTTTTCAAGCCCTAAAGCGGGTATTTCCTGTTTTGGGCATTTATCCATAACAAATTGTAACCCTGCCTGCAACGCAATACTTTTAGCTTCTTCGCTAATAACCCCTTGTTGCAACCATAATACTTTCGCTTTAACTTGCACTGCTTCTTTAGCGACACCAACAGCGGCTTCTGCATTGCGGAACACATCAACCATATCAATGGGTTGAGGTATATCACTAAGTTTTTCATACACTAACTGACCTAATAACTGTTGGCCAGCCAATTTAGGGCTAACAGGAATAACGGTATAACCTTGATGTAAGAGATATTCCATGACTTCATAACTTGGCCTATTGGCTTTATCACTAGCCCCAACTAAAGCGATGGTATTGACACTCTTTAAAATTTCAGCAATTTCTTGATCTCTCATCAAAATATCTCCTAAAATCAGTAAACTATTCATTAGCATTATGGTATATGTTGTACTTCTTTGCTCACACAGTTTTAAAGATGCCTATCTCACATCTTATTTAAGGGAACCTCATGGAATCAACAACCCGTAAAATTGCTGCATCAAAAAATATCGCCTTGGTTGCCCATGACCACTGCAAACCCTCGTTATTATCTTGGACAAAAAAGAATAATGAGCGACTTAAAGTGCATAAATTATATGCCACAGGGACTACTGGTTCATTAATTAGCCAACATACAGGGTTACCCGTCACCAGTATGATGAGTGGCCCAATGGGCGGAGACCAACAAATTGGCGCGATGATTGCGGAAAAAAAAATCGACCTATTAATTTTTTTCTGGGACCCACTTAATGCTGTACCGCATGATCCTGATGTTAAAGCATTATTACGTTTAGCTACCGTATGGAATATTCCCGTAGCCACCAACCCAGCAACCGCTGATTTTTTAATCACATCACCTTATTTTGATGACAATATAGAAATCGTGATCCCTGACTACCAAAACTACCTAACAAAACGCACTAACTAGTTTACTGGGCATGTTCGCATGCCCATCCCCCTAAGGCTTTTTCTGTTTTGGGACACCTAATTGTTTAAGTTCTTCAACAAATTCTGATGGTAATTCGGGGTTATATAATAACCAAACTTGCTGTTTAGCCCTTGTTAAGGCCACATACAGTAACCGCCTTTCTTCTGCATGCTCAAAATCTTCAGGTTGTGGCAACAGTGCTTGCTCAATAATTGACTCCCTTGCCGGCGCAGGGAAACCATCCTTACCACTGTTTAAGCCACAAATAATCACATAATCTGCTTGCTGCCCTTTTGATGCATGTACCGTCATAAATTCAATCGTCAATTTTGGCCAACGGGTATGCGCTTTATTCAAAATTTCAGGTTTTAAATAATGATAACGTGCCAGTACTAATATCCTTTCATCATCAAGTACATAGCCGCTCATTTTATCCAATAACCGTTCCAATGCTTGTTCATATAGAAGAACAACTGATTTTTTACTACCTTTAGTTAAGCTATTTAATGGCTTATGAAGCTGAATTGGATTTTGTAAAATAAACCGATTCGCAATATCGCCAATACGTTCATTGAAGCGATAGGTTGTATCCAAAGCACAAAGCTCCCCTTCCCCAAAATTATTTTCAAATGAGGTGGTCAGGTCTAATTCAGCGCCACTAAAACGGTAAATAGCTTGCCAATCATCGCCCACTGCAAACAACGTTGTTTGCTTATTTTGTTGACGTAACGCTTGAAGCAATTTGGCTCTAAGAGGTGAAATATCTTGGAATTCATCAACTAAAATATGTTTCCATGGGCTAATAAAGCGCCCTTTTTCTAAAATATTCACCGCCTGATGAATTAACCCAGAAAAATCAACCGCACCTTCCTCTTTTAGCGCACTTTTCCATGCTTTTAATAATGGTGCCATCAAACGAATGCGTTTTTGGAAAAGATCTTTAATTTCATCATTGACCTTATCTACCATATCCTTTTGGCTACCACCATGCATACGCATTAAGCTTAACCAACGTTCTAAACGCGCAGCAACTTTATGGCTTATTTTGTCATCATTCCAAAACTCACCATCGGGAATTTCCCATTGCAGCTCTTCAGTCAGCCACTCTCGCCAACCTTTCGCTTGAGCCTTTTTCGTTGAACATTGCTCTCGCCATTCTGTTAATAACAATGTTTGACGTTTTTGACTGTTGGTTTCGAGTTCACTGATAACCGGTGATTTTTTACTACCTTCCCGAATAATATGCAGAGCAAGCGCATGAAATGTTTTCGCTTCGATATCCTGCTGTAAACGTAGCTGAATGCGCTGATTCATTTCATCGGCAGCTTTGCGACCAAATGCCAGCAATAAAATTTGCTTTGGTTCTGCCAGCCCTCTTAGTATTAGCCAGCCTGCTCTGGCGACTAAAACCGACGTTTTCCCACTACCAGCACCTGCCAGCACTAACACATTATCTTCGCCGTTAATGACAGATAGTGATTGTGAGTAATTTAATGGTGAAGATTCAACTTGTTGGAAAAAATCGTGATAACGCACCAAAACAGACTCGCACCACTTTTCATTAATTTGCTTGCGACATTTTTCACTGTCATTCAACCACTTAAGGCAAAATTGATACTGAGATGCACAATTTTCAAACGATGGAATACGTACTAACGGTAAAGGAAGTGATGAAAAGTTCTGAGTAATTTTGTCTTTGATGCTGCTAACTTGACGTAAACCAAGCCAATGATCTTGTTTTATCAGTTGTTCAATGGTTTTCACCAATTCAGTCAATACTTGCGCACTGACTTGGCTCATTTCGGCACTCCATTGTTGCCATTTTTCATACAAATAATGGTAAAAACGTTGAGTTTGTTTCCACTCTGTACCGTGTAAACGCACAACTTGTTCGTTCACAATTTCAAATTCTAATTCCCCCCAAACAATGCCCCTCTTACAACGAAGGTCAATAAGTTCATTGAATGGGATAAGATATTGGTGGTTTTCACCACTGACTTCGATACCTGCGTTGAGTAAGCGAACCCGATTGTAGGGATGCTGAGCCAGACGCTGTCCAATCTGTGTTGATTTCAGTTCCATACGTCCTGCACCTGAAAAAAATCAATGACAAAATACGGTTGGCTTGATTCCAAACGGTTTTTTATTCCCTGCAAACACGCTATCCTATATAAACTAGAGCTTGTCTTACCTCTGAGGTACTTTGTGTTAACACTGCTTACCAGTTATCGCCGCGTGCTATATAACAGCCATATTTTATATTATATCCGAATCTTTATAGCCCTGACAGGCGCAACATTAGTGCCGTGGCTTTTAGGGCAAGACCCTAAAGTGACTATCCCACTGACATTAGGCGTGGTTGCCGCAGCCTTGACTGACTTAGATGATAGGCTAACTGGCAGAATAAAAAATTTAATTATTACCCTTTTTTGTTTTTTTGTTGCCTCAGTTTCAATTGAGTTACTCTTCCCATACCCACTATTTTTCTTTTTTGGCCTCGCTTTTTCGACTTGTGGGTTCATCTTACTTGGTGCTTTAGGGCAACGTTATGCCACCATTGCATTTGGCGCCTTACTGATAGCCATTTATACCATGCTAGGTGTACCCATTTTTGATACTTGGTATCAACAACCTGTGTTATTACTTACAGGGGCCATTTGGTATAATATTCTAACATTAATTGGCCATATTTTGTTTCCCGTCAGGCCATTACAAGATGCCATCACTCAATGCTACCAGCAACTTTCCGCCTACCTAGACGCAAAAGCTAACTTATTTGACCCTGATCTTGAAGATGATTATCAACAATCAGTTTATGATTTAGCTTTAGTAAACAGTAATTTAGTCAACACAATGAACCAAGCGAAAATTGCTTTATTGAGCCGACTTAAAGGTGATAGAGGCCAAAAAGGGACTCGTAATACGCTGCATTACTATTTTGTTGCACAAGATATCCATGAACGTGCTAGCTCGTCTCACATTCAGTATCAACAACTTAGTCGCACCTTACGCCATTATGATATCTTATTTCGTTTTCAACGCTTACTAACCATGCAAGCAAGAGCCTGCCAGCAAGTTGCTCAATCCGTATTGCTACGTAAACAATATCAACATAATCCACGCTTTGAACGAACTTTCAGCTACCTTGAAAACTCACTATTATTACTTAAGCAGCAATCCCCTGAATTACATGCAATAAAAGCACTGCATAATTTACTCAAAAATTTAAAGGGAATTGATGTTCAACTTAAAGGGCTAAGCCTTGAGCAAAGCTCATGGCAACAAAATAATAAACAAGTAGAACAATTGTCTGACGAATCATTATCAGGCTTTAATGATATTATTACACGGGTTAAGCATCATTTAACCCCAAAATCATCGTTGTTTCGCCATGCAGTTAGGATGTCAATACTTCTTTGTACTGGTTACGCGATTATCCAACTATTTGATATGGAAAGAGGGTATTGGATATTACTCACTAGTTTATTTGTCTGCCAACCTAACTACAGCGCCACTAAACGCCGTTTAGCACTGCGTATCATCGGGACTATCGTTGGTATCCTAATCGGGTTACCATTACTTAATTTAATCCCATCAATTGAAGGCCAGCTTACCCTTATTGTGATCTCTGGCTTACTGTTCTTTATGTTCCGTAGTAGCCAATATGCACAAGCTACCCTTTTTATCACTTTGTTAGTGCTTTTTTGCTTTAACTTATTAGGAGAAGGGTTTGATGTCGCATTACCTCGGATTATTGACACCCTTATCGGCTGTTTTATCGCACTACTTGCTGTAAGTTTTATTTGGCCTGATTGGAAATTTCGCCAACTTCCTCAGGTCATTCAAAAAACAATGGACAGTAATTGTAGGTACCTTGATGCCATTTTACTGCAGTACTACCAAGGTAAAGATAATAGCCTTGAATACCGTGTTGCACGCCGTGATGCACATAATAATGATGCAGAATTTGCTTCTATTGTCTCCAATATGGCATCAGACCCCAAATCTTACCGGATCACCCAAGAACAAGCTTTCAGACTTTTATGTTTAAACCATACACTACTTAGCTATATTTCCGCGTTAGGTGCGCACCGTGAAAAAGTCCATAATGAGGATAACTTGGCACTGTTAAATGATGCAATTTGCTATGTTGAATCTGCCTTGCAAACCAACATACTAGACTCTCAAATTATCGATGAAAAATCTGATAGGCTGCGCCAAAACTTATTACAGCGAATCGATAACATTGCAAAAAGTGACGATGAAAAAACATTACTTATTATGGAACAAACTAAGCTTTTACTTGAACTTGTACCTGAAATAAAGCAAATGATCCGAAAAATCAGTGCATAATAAACATACCGATGAGCGGGTATTAAAATATATAAATATCCTTTCTACCCGCTTATTCTTCTCATATTAGTATTGTCTGGTTTTGAGGTAGCCTGCTATAAGTTTCCTTTGATTTATATTAGGCAATTACCTCGATGCGAGTTCAAAACTGTTATACCAAGTAATCAATTCTTGCTTAGTATTCTTTGGCAATACAGCACTATGACAGCCTTCTATTGCCGCTGCTAGGCCAATTAATAATTTAATACTCGGGTCATGCCGCCCATGTTGCTTAAGTTTGATAAAACACGCTTTTGCGCCCATCGTACGTAAATCATCTACATGAGAAATTCCAATTTTCCCCAATGCCCTCTCAACTGACATATTCATATTTGGCAAATCTTTGATACGCATTGTGATGGACTGTTTTTGTTTTAATTCTTCAATTGCAGAACGATAAGCGAGTTCAATATATTGGAGACACAAGACTTCATCGCCCCAAATTTGTTCAGAAAGTTGGTAATATCGCATTTCCAAAGGTATGCCTTTCTTACTATAAACAAGCCGATTAAGCCCTGAAGCCTCAAAATGGCTTCTAGCTACTAGACACCCTCGTAAATAATATTTCCCATCCAGCACTAACCCTACAATGGCATTATCAACTAATAGGCAAAAACCGCCGAAGTGATTTTTACGCTTTAACTCTCCGAATTGACCTAACAAACGAGATAAATTAAAAAATTTTTCTTCTTCTAATAACATATACCTTAACTCCTTTTTGGGTATGTTTCATTTTTATCCTTGAGAGAATCAATTTTATAATTTCTTGCTTTACAAACAATTACACCTAGCCAATTTTGAGAGTTTCAATAAAAAATGCCAAGAAGAATGCAGCGGAAAACAACAAAGTTGCGAAGCGCTTTGAAAAAATAGGCTTGATATTGGATAAATATACAGTTACTGTATGTTCATACAGCATTGTAACGAGGTTAATAATTATGAGCATCTATTCTTGGAACAACACAACAGAACATTCTCTTAATAATTACGCACAGTCCATCCCATCCATTGAGCTTGCGAGTAACTCTACACAACAAGGTATGGTGAGCGAACTCGTTTACGATGAAAAACATCCAATCATGGACTATATTTTGCTTCCAATGCTCCGCCAGTTTGGGGCTCAATCACGTTGGTTGCTCTGGCTAAGCCCAAATAAAAAACTGAGTAAACACTGGTTAGAACAAGCAGGCATCCCTACGAATAAGGTTATGCAACTAAGTCACATGGAAACCATAACAACCATAGATGCAATGGAAAAAGCCTTAAAAAGTGGTAACTATAGTGTCGTTTTAGGCTGGTTGCCTGAACTGAACGAACAAGATTTTGTTCGTTTACAATATGCGGCTCAAGAAGGTCATTCTATTGGCTTTATTATGCGCCCACAAAAAACATATAATATGGTAAGTATGCAATCAGGACAGTCAAACCACCTAAAAATTCACTCAAATCATTATCACTAGCCAAGATTAAGAATTTTCTTACTAAATTTAACCTTTAGAAATATTTATCTCTAAAGTGAAATGAAAAGTATTGCAGATCAATTAGATAGACAAAAAACAATCATAATACAAAATATACATATCTCCCTGATTTATACACTAAAAAAATACTTTTTTTAACGTTTATTGCTCACTCTACTTGTATCTTTTTAAGTTCGTTGTAGACTTTAGCTTGTTAAGCTTATGGCATTATTTTTTACTTTTATTATTTTTTTGTAGATAATGTCAGCGAAACCTAGCAAGTAAATTGAACCAATGGCACATAATAAGGCTCAGCGAAGCCAAGCCAATATTGGATGATAACGAGGCGTAAAATGAAAAAAACAGCTATCGCAGTAGCAGTGGCAGTAGCAGCTTTTGCAACCGTTGCACAAGCAGCTCCAAAAGATAACACTTGGTATACCGGTGCTAAATTAGGTTGGTCTCACTATGAAGATACTAGCCTAAACCCAGCTAAAACTGGTACAGACTATGCAGGTTGGGGTACAGTTGGTAATTCAACTGACCGTGATACTATTGGTGCTGGTGCATATGCTGGTTACCAATACAACCAATATATGGGTTTTGAACTGGGTTATGACTGGTTCGGTAAAATGAAATACAAAGGCGCTGGTAACAGCGGTGACCTGAAATCTATGGGTGTTTCATTAACTACCAAATTAAGCTATCCAATCATGGATGACTTAGACGTTTACACTCGCTTAGGTGGTATGGTTTACCGTACTGAAGCTAAAGCTCACCAAAATGGCGAACGTTTCAAAGAAACTGATACTGGTGTTGCACCTGTATACGCATTGGGTCTTGAGTATGCAATCACTCCAGAGTGGGCAACTCGTTTAGACTACCAATGGGTTAGCAACTTAGGTGATAAAGACAATATCGGTACTCGTCCAGACAACGGCATGCTGAGCGTTGGTGTTGCATACCGCTTTGGTCAAGAAGATACTCCAGTTGTTGCTCCAGCTCCAGTTGTTGAGCCAGCTCCAGTTGTTGAAAACAAACGTTTCACACTACGTTCAGACGTTCTGTTTAACTTCAACAAAGCTAGCCTGAAACCAGAAGGTCAGCAAGCTCTGAACGAACTGTATAACGAACTGAGCAGCATCGATCCAACTCAAGGTCGCGTACTGGTAGTTGGTTTCACTGACCGTATCGGTTCACAAAACTACAACCTGCCACTGTCACAAAAACGTGCTCAGTCTGTAGTTGACTACTTAGTATCTAAAGGCGTTCCAGCAAGCGCAATCGCTGCTGAAGGTCGTGGTAAAGAAGATCCAGTAACTGGTAACAAATGTGACGCAGTTAAAGGCCGTGCAGCTCTGATCGAGTGCTTAGCGCCAGACCGTCGCGTTGAAATCGAAATTCAAGGTACAACTGAAGTTGTAACTCAACCAGGCGCTTAATTCTTAGCCCTAGTTTGAATTTTGAACTGAACAAAAAACCCCAATTATTATTGGGGTTTTTTTTATTCTTATAAAAACTAATATAACGAATATAGACCGTTTGTTATTTAGTGTTTAATCTACTTTTCGCTTCCCATTACACTTAATAGCAAGAACAACAACCATAAAGATCTTTTCAGATAGCCTAGCTGCCATCTCCTTTCGAGGCCCCTAAAATCGCTTGTAGATCCTGCTTCAATGAGCTCATTTGGCTCTCGTATTTATCTTTATGCTCAGCATCTTCGATCAACTGGATAATCGTTTCAGAAAGTGTTTTATTACGTTTTACTGCTAAATTAGACAGACGCTGCCAAACCGAAAAGGTTAGATCTATCGATTTTTTGCGAGTATGTGGGTGCTCAGCATTGAAATGACGTTTACGCCTTGCACGAATGCTTTGTTTCATTCGGTTATCAAGCTCAGGATTCATATGTAATGAAATCCACTTAAGCACATCAATCGGTCTATTTTCCATTTTTAACAGCAAATCTATCGCTTCTTTTTCTGCGCTTCGTTCTATATAGCGGGTAATCGCTTCGCCACCTCGTGCTTTATTGACGAGGTACTCCCATTTCCAGCCACATTCAAGATTTTCAAGCTGCTGATATTTCATAATTTTTCCTGAAGAAAACCGAACCTATCTTTATATTAGCAATATTATAAACAAAATGCTCAAGCAGACGTTCGATTTAGTGAAATATTCGTTTCTGCAATAAAGAAAGTAACCTGTCTTTGTAAAAATAGTGTACAATCCGCCCCCATCTGTTAACAAATTAATAAAACTGCATGTCCACTTTTGAAAATATACTCGTCATCTATGGGATTGTCGGTGTATGCGCTATGCTATTCACCCTACTCGTCACAAAAGACCCTAATTGTTTTATGCGCTTACTTAGCGCCATATTAATTGGTTTCACTTGGCCAATGACATTACCTATTGTGTTTATGTTTTCGTTATTCTAGTCAATAATTCAACAATTCTTGCTGCAAGATTGCCTATCAAAGGCTAATATAGCAGGCTTGCCCACTGGGTAATTAACAGGCCTGAAAATTGTTTATAAAACAAACGATGTTATTTGGCAAATTATTAAATAAACCAAATTCAGGCACATGCGCCCAGCTCATTGGCAGGCATTTTATTTATAACCCTATTAATAGCAGATAATTATAGTGATCAGTCAAGAACTAACATGGCAAGGCCTCATTCCTAACTTATCGTCATTCCAGACGAAATTTGTATCCTCAGAAACGTTGTCCCCAACAACACTGTCAGACATTCAGCCTAGATTGTCCGATGGAATACAACATTTTGTCGATGAATTTGCCCAAACACGCTTTATGTTTATCAAGTCTGATGAAAGTGAGGAATACCTTAGCACTTACGCTAATGCAATTGGCCCATTGCTTGTAGATATCAACACTATTGATGGCGACTACCAATTATCTGAAGATAAACATTCCTTTCAATGGAAACATGGCATTAAAAGCCGCTTTTCATCTCGCACAGCGATTGCATACCGTAATTGGATAGAACCAGAGCAACTATTTGGTCATGTAACCCCATCTTTGACCCTTGTCCCTGGCCTATTACATCAGCTTAATGGGGGCATATTAGTGATTGCAGCTAATGCACTCATTAGCCAACCTTTAATGTGGAATCGCTTAAAAGATATGGTTATTCGTCGGCAATTAGAATGGTTATCCTATTCTGATAGTCAACCTTTACCTATAGAAATCGAGCCACAACCTCTTGAACTTAAGGTTATTATTGTTGGTGATAGGCTTGCTTTAGAAGAGTTTGAATATACTTCACCAGAAATATTTGAAAGTGCAATTTATGGTGAATATGAGCCAGTCATGTTCTTTGAGGATGAACAACAATTAACATTATGGATGCGTTATATTAAATCCATCATTGATTCCAATAAATTACCAAATATCTCAGTTGATGGTTGGTTACCTTTGGTTCATCAAGCAACCCGCTATTGTGAAGATAAATTTACTCTTCCCCTTGATATTCCATGGCTTACAAGGCGCTTAATGGACGCGGTTCATTACCAAGAAAATAACTTATTAACTCAAAATTCATTTAATCAAGCGGTCGAAAACCGCCTATGGCGCCACAACTTCCTCATGGAAAGAACGCAAGATGATATTTTGCAAGAGCAAATCTTCGTTAAAACTGAAGGGGAAGTCATTGGGCAAGTGAATGGGTTATCCGTTTTACAATACCCTGGTCACCCTGAAGCGATTGGAGAACCCTCACGTATCACTTGTGTGGCTCATCTAGGTGATGGGGAATTTACCGACGTAGAACGTAAAGCTGAATTAGGTGGCAATATTCATGCAAAAGGTATGATGATTATGCAAGCCTATTTAAACTATGAGCTTAAATTAGAGCAACCACAGCCCTTCTCAGCCTCAATTGTCTTTGAGCAATCCTACGGTGAGGTTGATGGTGATAGCGCCTCACTGGCTGAGCTATGTGCGTTAATTAGTGCTTTATCATTACAACCAATTGATCAACAAATTGCTATTACAGGTGCAGTTGACCAATTTGGCTACGTCCAGCCGATTGGTGGCGTCAATGAAAAAATTGAAGGCTTCTTTGATATTTGTGCCAAACGGGGCTTAACCGGTGAGCAAGGTGTTATTATTCCAATGGCGAATATCCGTCATTTATGCACTAAAGCTGAAGTCGTTAGCGCGGTACAAGAAGGGCAATTCCACATTTGGCCTGTTGAACATGTCGCTCAAGCTATTACATTATTGACCAAGCAACCTTACTTTGAGCAGCAAGCTGAAGAAGAAAACGTACACCTGTTAGCTTTAATTCAAGAGCGTATTAACCAAGCAAATGCACCGGATAAAGCAAGGCTTCCTTGGTTCTTAAAATGGATGAGTTAAGTAAAGATTGCGTAAAAAATAGCAGATCGGAGTTGTTCAGCGTACAAGTGTAAGCTATCCTGTGCCCCTACATTTAATAAAGGCTATCTGAAGAACATGGTTGAGAAACGCGGATCCTACACAAAAGATGATTTAATTGCTTCTGGAAAAGGCGAGTTATTTGGGGAAAATGGTCCTCCACTCCCATCAGGAAACATGTTGATGATGGATCGTATCGTCAGCATGACTGAAGACGGTGGTACATATAATAAAGGCTATGTTGAAGCTGAGCTGGATATCAATCCAGACCTTTGGTTCTTTGATTGCCACTTTGTCAATGATCCTGTCATGCCAGGCTGCTTAGGGCTTGATGCAATGTGGCAATTAGTTGGTTTCTATCTGGGCTGGCTTGGCGGTGAAGGTAGAGGCCGTGCATTAGGTGTTGGCGAAGTAAAATTTACTGGCCAAGTCCTACCTACTGCAAAAAAAGTCACTTACCGTATTAGCTTTAAACGTGTAATTAACCGTAAGCTGATCATGGGGCTAGCAGATGGTGAAGTTTTAGTTGATGGTAAATCAATTTATACCGCAACGGATTTAAAAGTTGGCTTATTCAAAGATACAAGCGCATTCTAATTTTTAGAAGCCTAAGCTATGAGCTAATTCATGCAAACCTCCGCAATGGCGGAGGTTCTTAAATTGATTAGTATCTTTAAAGTTAAAAACCCTAAATATAAAAAAATGACAGGTTATTTAACCTTAAAAATGAGATAAATTCTGGATTACACAACCGCTACGGTTCGATCCTCCATCGCCTTTCGCCAACCACCTAGCCAATGCGAACGAGCATCTACTGCTTGATATGGGCAGAGCTCTTTAGAACGCCCTGCTAAACCTGCTTGATAACCTCTTGATAAAGCTCTTTCTAAACGATCTCGCTTCTGTCTTTTCATGCCTTACTTCCCTCATCATTAAAAATGGAAAAGAAAACAGCACCTACTATTTATTAATAGGTACCTTATAGAAATAACGCCCACAGATAAGAAAATCAAGTAAAGATTTTCATATATTTGTCATAAATAGCATAAATGTGACTTAGATATGGCAATTAATATAATCATTTGATTTTACTATGAAATATTTTACTTTATTTATCATGACATTAGAGCATATAAGGTGACTATTATTAACTACATATAAGTTTATTAAATATATTTACTTATTGAAGATAAAAAAAATACACCTCAGAAATTTATATTTACCATATATATCTGAGGTGTATTTAATTAGTTAACTAGGTAATAACTAATACTTTGCAATTTCTTTAGCAATATTATCAGCAACTTGTTGCCAGCCTAGTGACAATGTACGAACCAAGTCCGGATACCCATCTTGTTGTTGGTCTAACTGCACATCAAAATTACGACGAATGACTTTATCACCATGGGAAAGCGTCCAAAAACCTTGAATAAGCACTTTTCCATCGTATCGACCATTAAATGCCGTCAAAGTGATATCCAGTGTATCTGGAGAATTCTGTAATGGCTGTAAAGACACTAGCTTATCCGGTAATGCGGCGGATAATTCACTCACCATTGATTGCCCGAGCTGTTGTTCCAATGGGCTAGCCCAAAGATGTGTGCTCGCATTTGTATAACTCACATCGGTTGTTTGGTAAGTAATACCGTTGGAAGTTAATACATCAGACAACATAATACGCTGTAGCCAAACTTGGCCTTTATCCATCACTGCCGCTGATTGTTCCTGAGGAGTTTTTATTGGCAATTGATAATACTTTTTTTCTGGCGTACTACTACACGCTGCCAACAATAAAACAAATACTGATAATAAATATCGCATTATTTTTTCACTCCTTTCGGCTCTACATCCTTAGTCGGCTCCGCTTCAAACACTAATGCATTACTCTTGTTGTTTAATGTACGTAAAAGCGGCTGAACTTCTCTCAATACTTGGTCTAAACGCTGCATGTTATCCACCATTTTATTATAAGCAGGTGAACCCGGTTGGAAACCTTGCATTGCACGGTTCATTTCTTGCAGTGTTTTTTGTAAGTCATGAGGCAAGTTTTGGAACTCTTTACTTCCCATGACTTTGTTTAATTCCACCAACATGGCATTGGCTTCTTTAACCACTTTTTGCCCTTCGGCTAATGTTTGTGTCGTTTGATTAAGCATTGGCTCAATTGGCATGTTATTGATCTTATCCAACACCGCGATAACTTTTTGTTGGATTTGCGCTAAGCCACCACTGGTCGTTGGGATAATTTTATATCCAGCCACTACCGTAGGCCCTTTATAAGGCTCAGCATTAGGGTCAAAATCTAAATCAACAAACAAGGCACCTGTTAAAAAGTTACCCGATTTTAACGATGCTCTTAATCCGTCTTTCATGGCCAATTTTAATTCATTTTTTAAATTAAAATTCGCACCAACATCTTTTGAAAAACGCTCTGGCTCGATATGAATTAGAACAGGAATTCTAAAGTCATTATCCAAAGATTGGTCAAGCCCCTCGGTATAGAAAGGCACTTGTGCCACTGTGCCTAAACGAATACCACGGAATTCCACTGGTGCCCCAGGCTGTAACCCACGAATAGAATCAGAGAAGAACAAGACAAAATCTTGGTATTCTGTATACAGTGAATTTTGAATACTGTTTTGGTTATCAAAGAGTCGGAACTCTGTATTTTCCTTAACACTCGTACCTGGAACCCACCCCGTAGGCACATCAAAACTCACACCACCTGTCAGTAATGTCGCAATAGACCCCATTTCAACGTGAACACCTTGGGATGACATGTCGAATGCAATTCCACTGTCTTTCCAGAAACGCACATTGGAGCTGATCAGCTTATCATAAGGAGCATTGATAAATAATTGGTAGCGCATATCACGCTTGTCCATATCAAAATTGCTAGTTTCAACTGACCCAACACGATAACCACGGAATAATACTGGGTCACCAGGGTTTAATTGCCCTGCTTTATCGCTGACTAATGCTACTCGTATCCCTTTTGCATCCGGTGATGCAAGAGGAGGTGTGTCCAATAAAGTAAATTCAAAGTTTTCTTTGGCCTCTACCCCAGGCTGAAGTTCAATATAAGCCCCTGAAAGTAAAGTACCTAACCCTGTCACACCATCACGCCCGATTGTAGGCTTAACAATCCAGAATGATGAATCAGCACGTAGTAAATCCTTCATGTCATTATTTAAGCGCGCTTTTATTAACACCCGACTAAAATTATCATCAAGAGTGACGCTTTCAACAACGCCAATATCGACGCTACGACTTTTAATTTTCGTTTTACCTGCTTCTATTCCCTCAGCATTGTAAGTGATTAGCGTCACTTCCGGGCCTTGGTTGCTAAAATGGTAAAATAATACCCAAGCACCAATTAAGACAGTTACTATTGGGATCACCCAAACTGGTGACCAACTTTTTAACTTACTAACTTTGGCATTGGCCTGTGATGTTTCTTGTGAGGTCACCCGACGACTCCTTCTTGTTCAACAGCATTCGTGTTTACTGCGTTTTTCCTTTCACAACGATCCCAAGTTAACCTTGGGTCAAACGTCATCGCTGCAAACATTGTGAGAATAACAACAACACCAAAGAAAATAATCCCCATTGCTGGCACGATACTCATCAACTGGCCCATTTGAACCAAAGAGGCTAAAATCGTGATCACAAATACATCAATCATTGACCAACGCCCCACATATTCCACTAGCTCATAAATAAAATGCATCCGATGAGGGTCTCGATTGCCATATCCTTGTGAATCAAGGCAAAGCCATGCAATACCAATCATTTTTAACGTAGGTACCATGATACTGGCAATAAAAATGACCATAGCAACAGGATAAGAACCATCCTCCCACAATAGAATAACCCCATCAATAATGGTTGAATTTAATGCGCTGCCCAGTGTATATGTCGTCATCATGGGTAACACATTAGCGGGAATATACAGCATAATTGAAGTAACGAGCAGTGCTAATGTCCACTGCAAACTTTGGTGTTTACGTACACTTCCACGGGAAAAACACCGTGGGCACTGTGATTGTTCCGCTGGTAAAATAGCCGTGCAAACAAGGCATAAACGTACGTTTTGCTTAATACCTGTTTGACCTACTTTTAATGGTAGCTCTAGTTTTGGCGGTGCTTCAATACGGTTCCAAAGCCAATGGCGGTCTAAACATTGAAATGCCCTTACCTGCAACATGCAAAACAAACAGTAAGGTAAAAAACTTAAGCCTATTCCGATATCACCATAAGCAATCAGTTTCACAAAGCTAACTAAAACCCCAGCTAAAAATATTTCCGCCATGCACCAAGCTTTCATTTGGAATAAAATGCGAGTGCTCACGACCTTTAATCCCTTAGGAATATGAACTTGCAACCCTAAGAGAATAATTGTGATCATGCAAAATGCTGGGATAATCAAAGAAAAAAACAGAAAAAATAACGCCAACCCACTATAGCGGGTAGCCGATATAATTTCGATTATCTGAAATAACGATATTTCATTTTCAATTCCTGCCGCCCCCATTTTCACAAAAGGGAACAAGCAAGCAACAAACAGCATAATTAATGCACTAAATGCATATGCTGCTGGTTGCTTATATGGATACCGCCACTTTGAGACTAATGTAGTCTCGCAGCGCGGACATGTTGCTTTGCTCCCTTGTTCCAACTCAGGGACTGCAACCAACATGTCACACTGAGGGCAAAGAACATGTTCATGAGACTCATGGGTACACAAAGTGTATTTGCTCCTCTAATTAAAGCTAACTTAGCCGTTTTTAAGTAATTCAAGCTCTTGCCAACGGTCAAAGGCCTGTTCTAATTCAGACTCTTTAGCCGCTAAATTAGTCAACGCTTTTTCAGTGACTTCATGAGGCTGATTAAAGAAATCAGCATCACCAATCGTAGCTTGTAAAGCCTCAATTTCAGCTTCAAGTTGCTCAAGTTTCGCAGGTAACTGTTCCAGCTCACGCAATAAATTATAGCTTAATTTATTTGCACGCTTTACAGCTTCTTTTGGTTTAGCCACCTTATCTTGGGCAGCTACTTTACTCGTTTGTTCAACTTTTAAACTCACGGTTTGTGCTCTTTGTTTCTGAGCATCAAAATACCCACCCACATACCGGTTGATGACACCGTTACCTTCAAAAATCCAGCACTCAGTTACACTGTTATCAACGAACTCTCGGTCATGGCTGACGAGCAAGACTGTACCTTGATAGCCATCAACAAGTTCTTCAAGTAACTCAAGCGTTTCTACATCCAAGTCATTTGTTGGTTCATCGAGAATTAATAAATTACTTGGTTTTAAGAATAAGCGAGCTAATAACAAGCGGTTACGTTCCCCACCTGAAAGAGCTCTAACCGGTGTCATTGCACGTTTAGGAGGGAACATAAAGTCCTGTAAATACCCTAATACGTGGCGTGGCTTACCGTTAACCATCACTTCTTGCTTGCCTTCTGCCAAGTTATCCATGACCGTTTTATCAGGGTCTAATGCAGCACGGTGCTGGTCAAAATACGCCACTTCCAATTTGGTTCCACAGTGCACACGCCCACTATTTGCCTGTAAATCGCCAAGCATTAAGCGCAATAACGTGGTTTTACCACAACCATTTGGCCCTACTAATGCGATTTTATCACCACGCATAACTTGAGCAGAAAAGTCTTTGACCAGGACTTTATTGTCAACTTGATAGTTAACATTTTCCATTTCAAAAACAATTTTCCCAGAGCGAGAAGCTTCACCGACTTGCATTTTCGCCGTGCCCATAACCTCACGGCGCTGTGAGCGTTCAACACGTAACGCTTTCAAGGCACGAACCCGCCCTTCGTTACGCGTACGTCTTGCTTTGATCCCTTGACGGATCCACGTCTCTTCTTGCGCTAATTTGCGGTCAAACTCTGCATTTTGCATCTCTTCAACACGCAAAGCTTCTTCTTTACTGACCAAGTAATCATCATAATTGCCCGGCCAAGACGCTAATTGTCCACGATCTAAATCGATAATACGGGTTGCCATATTGCGGATAAAAGAACGGTCGTGCGAAATGAAAACAATACTACCTTGGAAATCCTTTAAGAAAGTTTCCAACCAGAGGATCGTTTCAATATCTAAATGGTTAGTCGGCTCATCTAAAAACAAGACCCGCGGGTTGCTCACTAAAGCACGACCTAAAGCCGCTTTACGTAGCCAACCACCCGATAATGAGGATAGTTCTGCATCCGCAGGTAAACCGAGTTTTTTCAGCACATCACTGATACGAGAGTCTAATAACCATAAATTACGGTTATCTAACACTTCTTGTAATTCAGATAATTTATTTAAATTTTTCTCACTAGGGTCATGCTCAACCAATTTAGCGACATGATGATAATCTTTCAGGTATTGAGCTTGTTCAGCAACGCCTTCAGCAACAAAATCAAAAATAGTCCCTTCGATATTACGTGGTGGGTCTTGTTGTAAACGAGCAACAATTAAGTCCTGCTCATAAATAAGTTGCCCATCATCCAGTGGCTGTTCTTTGGTTAACACTCGCATAAGTGTTGATTTACCCGCGCCATTGCGCCCAACCAGACAAACGCGTTCGTTATCTTCAATGTGAATTTCAGTATTATCAAGTAACGGAGCATCACTAAAAGCAAGGTATGCACCCGATAAATTAATTAAAGCCATTGATTCTATCCTTTACTCTGCGTGGCGAATTAACCAGCAGTTATGTATTTGACGGTTACGAGCAAAATCTTCTGAAAGTGTTTTAGCAGTAATTTCCTGCGCTTGTAACCCTAATTCTTGCATCGCTTCAATATCCATTTTGAAACCGCGTTTGTTATTAGAGAACATCACAGTTCCACCACGACGCAGTAACCGTTTTAAATGTGTAATTAATTGCACATGGTCGCGTTGTACATCAAATGTACCATCCATACGTTTTGAATTTGAAAATGTAGGGGGATCGATAAAGATCAGATCAAATTGCTCAGTACTATTGGCTAACCAACTCAAACAATCAGCTTGGATTAAGCGATGTTGGCGACCCGTTAACCCGTTTGCTTGCAGGTTTTTCTCTGCCCACTCAAGGTAAGTCCTCGACATATCAACGGAAGTCGTACTTTTTGCCCCACCTAAACCTGCGTGTACAGTTGCAGAACCGGTGTAACAGAATAAGTTTAGGAAATCCGCGTCTTTACTCATTTGCCCTAACATTTTACGGGCAATACGATGGTCAAGGAATAACCCAGTATCAAGATAATCAGTTAAGTTAACCAACAGTTTTGCGTTGTATTCTTGCACTAAAAAGAAATCATCTTTTTGGGCTAATTTTTCATATTGCTGCTTGCCTTTTTGGCGTTGACGTGTTTTCAATACTAACTGATTAGAGGTAAGCTCAAGCACATTCATTGTGGCCGTGATCACGTCAAATAACCGCTGGCGAGCCTTACGTTCATCCACGGTTTTTGGTGGTGCGTATTCTTGAATCACCACTTTGCTACCATAAATATCAACCGCCACGTTGTACTCGGGTAAATCCGCATCATAAATACGGTAACTATCAATACCTTGCTGTTTTGCCCACTTACTTAACTTTTTCAAATTTTTACGTAAGCGGTTAGCGAAATCAGGTGAAATTTCAGCCACGGTTTCTGATGGCGTAGCAGCTAATTGATAGTTCTTTTGCACACAGTCTAAAGGGCCATTTTTGGCTTTAAATTCACGTTCTGAACGCAATTGCAAGCAGCTAAGTAACTCAGGAGAAGCACTAAAAATCGATAAACGCCAACCTGGGAAACGGGCCTTCACGATACGCCCTAACTGGCTATGCAGTGCAATTAAGGCAGGCTCACTTTCTAAACGCTCACCATAAGGCGGGTTACTGATAATTGCCCCTACCGTATCAGTGTTAACTGGGCTTTCCAATGCAGCGGCATCACCTTGTTTAAAGGTGATTAAGTCTTGTAGCCCCGCACGGCGCGCGTTGGCACGCGCCATTTCTAGTACACGCTTATCGATATCAAAACCATAAAAACGTGATGTCGTTTCTTTCAAGCCTTGACGAAAACGCACTTGTGCTTCCGTCGTTAACTCGCGCCATAATTCAGCGTTAAATTTCGACCATGCATAAAAACCCCAATGGGTACGGTGTAAACCCGGGGCTTTGTCTGTTGCCATCATTGCGGCTTCAATTAACAAGGTTCCTGAACCGCACATTGGGTCAACTAATGGAGTCCCTTGCTGCCACCCTGAGCGATTAATAATAGCTGCTGCAAGGGTCTCTTTCAGCGGTGCTTGCCCAGCAAGGTCACGATAACCACGGATATGCAAAGAATCGCCGCTTAAATCAAGAGCAACACTGGCTCTTTCTTTATTCAAATAAACATTAATACGAATATCTGCTTGCTGGCGAGCAACATCCGGCCGTTGGTCTAATTTGCGCACGAAGCTATCAACAATTGCATCTTTCACCTTTAATGCACCATATTGGCTATTGCGGATCTCTTCGTTGGTGCCTGTAAAATGCACGACAAAAGTGTCATTAACTGAAAAAATCTCAGTCCAATCGATAGCTTGCACACCAAGGTATAAGTCTAAGTCACTGTAGACATCAAAATCATTCAGTGGCAATAAAATACGCGATGCCAAACGACTCCACAGCAGGCTTTGGTACATGCCTCGTTCATCGGCCTGAAAGTAGACACCCCCTTGCGCAATTTTGCACTGGCTAGCGCCAAGCGCTTCCAATTCCGTTTTCAGTAGTTCTTCTAGGCCACGAGCTGTGCTGGCAAACAGAGAATTCATAGTATTTATTACCGATTTTGATGAAAAATTGTTGCGCATTATAGCTAATCTTATGCAGTTGTCATAAAGTTGCTGCGCAACAATTATAAGGATTAAAAAATGATTACGCTTTCGCGCCTTTATACACACCCAGTTAAATCTATGCGAGGGGTACGTTTATCACATGCCTTCGCAGATACTAGCGGTTTGACTTTTGATCGTAATTTTATGGTAACCACGCTGGAAGGTAAATTTATTACGGCAAGAAAATACCCGCAAATGTTACTGTTTACACCCGTTATGCTTAACAATGGGTTACACCTACAAGCACCTAATGGCGAAAGTGCAACGGTATTGTATCAGGACTTTGATGATAAACAGAGCCCTACTGAGGTTTGGGGAAATCATTTTCATGCACTGATTGCTCCCCAGCAGGTAAATAGCTGGTTAAGTACCTTTTTTGATGAGCCAGTACAACTACGTTGGCTCAGCACTCAATTGTCTAGAAGAGTGAAAAATCATCAAGATGTTCCCGTATCTTTTGCTGATGGTTACCCTTTTCTACTCATTAATGAAGCATCCGTTCAAGAACTCCAAGGCCGTTGCCCTGCCAGTATTAAGCTAGAACAATTTCGTGGCAACCTAATTATTACTGGCGCTAAACCTTTTGAAGAAGATACTTGGAAAACCATTCAAATCGGTGATGTTATCTTTACTCTAGATAAACCATGCAGTCGTTGTATTTTAACCACTGTCAGCCCCGAGAAAGGGATAAAACACCCTAATAGTGAACCATTGGCCACGTTGCAAACCTTCCGTACTGATGAAAATGGTGACGTGGATTTTGGTCAAAATGTTATGGCTAAAAATACGGGGATTATTCGTGTTGGTGATACGCTAACAGTATTAGAAACCAAACCAGCTAAACAATATATAACGCAAAAAAGAGAAGCTGAAAGCCCAAGCCCAAGCCCAAGCCCAAGCCCAAGCTTAAATTCTACAGTCGACAATGTCAGTTTAATTTTTGAAGAAACAGAATATCAAGGTGATAACCAAAATGTGGTCCTCGAACAACTGGAATCTCACGGTTTATCCATTCCCTATTCCTGCCGAGCGGGTATTTGTGGACGCTGTAAAATTAAGCTTATTTCTGGTGAGGTCACACCGCTAAAACAAAGTGCAATTAAAGAAAACGGCTATATATTGTCCTGTAGCTGTATTCCAAAAACTTCGCTCAAATTAGCACTTAACTAAACGTTTATTATGGCTCATTAACACCATCAGCAATTTTATATTATGATGGTGTTAGAATACCTATAACTACATTAGTTATCTAAGTCGGACATTTAGTTTTTATTCATTTTCTTTTTATTTGATCACTGACGATCAACTAAATAACGTTGCCATATAACTGCCGCTTCGTCTTTGATGAATACTCAAGCATACGATCGTTCATGATCTTAATTGGATCACAAAACCTTAAAGTACGATCGGGTAATTCTAAAACTGGTTCAGCTAATAAACACAAGCTTGCTGAAGGGCCTGCTTCTGCAATAATAAATGAAAAATAACGACTGGTATTTTCTAAACACACCTGAATTATTTGCCCCTGTTTAGGCGCATTAATATAATGAAAAGAAGAAAAATACCAACTTTTCGGCATCTGTGGTTTTAGAAAACGAAAAGCAACCAAGCTATTTAAGACTAATTCCGCTCTTTCTTCTTGCGTAATATTTAGTCTCTTTGCTTGCTCATCAAATAAATAATATTCCCCTGCATCTTCAATGCTAAATGGCATTTCACTACGAGCAAATGCGGTTAACATTTTAGCGGGAAAACATGAACGAAATATCATGCCGTTGGCGAGATCTAACATCACCCTGTCATGGTCATGATCAAAATACCAACGCCAATGATCATCAGGTTTAATATTCATAAACGATCCTTCAGCGATTTATCGGTAAATATATAATAGGAACGATCATCATAATGATCTTCCCTAAATTTACTCTGCGGCAATTTTTATAGATTAAATTTTCACAAATTAAGCTTTCATAGATTAAGTCATGTCGTTTAATTGCAACTGGATATTACATTGTCTAAACAACAAATTTACTGAAAATTGATATCAATTTGATATAAAAATAGCCACTATTAGCAATATAGTTTAAAAGGGGGAATAAAGAAACCCCCTTGTTAAGTAAATTTACAATTTATTAGATATGATTGACAATATCTTTAATTAATTTTGGTCCATGGTAAATAAAACCAGAATAAATTTGAATTAATGAAGCGCCTGCTTCCATTTTTTCACGCGCCGCTGTAAGCGAATCAATTCCACCCACACCAATTATTGGTAACTTACCATTTAATTCACGTGAAATAAGTTTAATAACTTGCGTACTTTTTAATTGTACAGGCCGCCCACTCAACCCACCCGTTTCATTGCAATGGTTTAACCCCTGAACGAGGGAGCGATCTAGCGTTGTATTTGTAGCAATCACCCCATCTATATTATGCCTCACTAAGCTATCTGTAACTTGAATAATTTCTTCTTCAGATAAATCAGGCGCTACTTTCACCGCAACTGGCACATATTTTTGATGTAATGATTGCAACTCAAGTTGCTTCGCTTTTATACCACTCAATAAATCATCGAGAGCCTCACCGTATTGTAATGTACGTAAGCCCGGTGTATTTGGTGAGGAAATATTAATCGCAATATAGCCTGCATGGGCATATACCTTATCCATGCAAATTAAATAATCATCTTTACCTTGTTCTACCGGTGTATCTTTATTCTTACCAATATTGATACCAATAATTCCACCGTAATTAGCCTTTTTGACATTCTCTACGAGGTTATCAACACCTTTATTATTAAAGCCCATTCGGTTGATTAAACCCTCAGCTTCAACGAGTCGGAATAACCTTGGCTTATCATTACCAGATTGAGGACGGGGAGTCACAGTCCCTATTTCAATAAACCCAAACCCCATTGCGCCAAACGCATCGATACATTCACCATCTTTATCGAGACCAGCTGCGAGGCCAAGGGGGTTTTTAAAAGAAAGCCCCATGCATTGAACTGGTTTGGTAGCAACAGATTGACGAATAAGGCATTGAAAAGGGGAATGGTTCAAACGTTGAAGCTGGCGAAAAGTCAATTCATGTGCTTTTTCGGGGTCGAACTGGAATAGTGCCTTTCGGGCAAGATGATATAGCATATCCAATAACCTATTTTCTGCTAGTGCGTTTCAATAAAATAGACATCATACCGCGCATGCTAAAACCCCCACCAAAGGGTTCTTGTTGAGTTTTAACTGTGCGAACTATTTTTCGTCGGATAAAACGCGCAATAGACTACCCTATTTAGGGGCAACTTTACTATGAAAAGATCAATATATTCTGTTTTGTGCCTCTAATAACAACAAATAATAAAGGGCTCTTTAATTCACTCAAACTCTGGGGAAACAACCACTCCCATCAAAAATACTTGTATCGTATTGATTTATAATTAAATTATTCATCTAACTATTTGTTGGATGGAAAGCTTATAGTAACACACCAGCAGGGGGAAGAAACTATGTCATCACGACTGAAAATTATGAGTTACCACTCAACGTCTACCGAGCCCCTTATGACTAAAATAAGGGAAAACGCCCATCTAAGTTAAAAGCTTGCCGAGCTAAAAACCATATCATCGCTTAGTTTTTACAGTTCACATTATTAAACTGATAAACCATAGCAAAATCAAAAATTAAAAAGGGGAAGACGGTTAATCTTCCCCTTTAGTTCTAAACCAAAAGCCTATTTTTACTTTCTTATCGCCTCTGAGTAGCGCTCATTAGCCCATCATATAAAAATAGTGTAATGGCGTAATAATTAGCTTTCTAATGCTTTGGTGATTTTCTCAAATAAATCACCAGAAAGGTTATCTAGGGCTTTCAATTGTTCAAGCACTTTACGCATTTGAGCCTGACGCTTTTCGTCATAACGTTTTAAACGGATCAATGGTTCGATCAACCTTGATGCAACCTGCGGATTACGCGTGTTCAGATCAACCAAGATCTCATATAGGAACTGATAACCGCTGCTATCTTCCGCATGGAAATTAACTGGGTTCCCCGCGGCAAATGCCCCTACTAGCGACCTTACTCGATTTGGGTTACTCATGCTAAATGAACGGTGATTTAACAGCTCACGCACATGCGATAGCACCTCTTTCGATGGGTTTGCCCCTTGTAATGTAAACCACTTATCCATCACCAAGCCATCATGATGCCAGCGTTCATCAAAATCAGCCATTAGCTGTGCTTTACACGGTAACTGAGATTCATTCGCTGCCGTTAATGCAGCAAGAGAATCGGTCATATTATCCGCAGATTGGTATTGTTCTTGCACTAACTTATTCGCTAGTTCAATGTCATCACCCGCAGCCAAATATTGGAGGCAAATATTACGTAATGCACGTTTGGCAATGTCCTGATGATCAACGCGATAACCCGTGATATTGACCGAATGGTAAACAGCCAATAACTCATCCTGCATGTCTACCGCAAGTTTATGGTGGATAAAGTTCAGCACCTCGTGAATGGCGACAGGGTCAATAATGGCAAACAGTTCAGCAAGTTCGCTTTCTGATGGTAATGTCAAGATCAACGCTGCTAACGCAGGGTCAATTGATTCACTCAATAACACCGCTCTAAATGCATCAACGACAGATTCAGGTAAAACTAACTCTTCCCCTTTCTGATAGTTAGCGACATTAATTTTTACGTAGTTATTAATCAGTTGCTGAGCAGCATCCCAACGGGAAAACTCGTTATTGGCATATTGCATCAAGAATGCAAGTTGCTCATCGGTATAGTTATAATCCAGTTTTACTGGAGCAGAAAACTCCCGTAATAATGAAGGAACCGGACGGCTTGCCACTTCATCAAATACAAATGTTTGTGACTCTTGAGTAATATTTAAAACAGAGTTAACAGCACTACCATCACGTTTTAACGCAATCACGCTACCATCTTCAGCATATAGCTCAATATCTAAAGGGATATGTAATGGCAATTTTTCAGTTTGGTCAGCCGTTGGCGGCGTCATTTGCTTCACATGCAGGGTATACTGTTGTTTTTCTGCTGAATATTCATCTCGTACCGTAAGTATTGGTGTACCTGATTGGCTGTACCAACGGCGAAATAGTGATAAATCGACATTTGAAGCATCTTCCATTGCTTGTACAAAATCATCACAAGTTGCTGCACTACCATCATGGCGATGAATATAAAGTTGCATACCGGCTTGGAACATTTCTTCGCCCAACAGGGTATGGATCATACGGATCACTTCGGAGCCCTTTTCGTACACAGTCAACGTATAGAAATTATTCATTTCGATCACTTTGTCTGGGCGAATTGGGTGCGCCATTGGGCTTGAATCTTCAGCGAATTGGGCTGATCGCATCACTTTTACATTGTTAATGCGGTTAACAGAGCGGGAACCTAAGTCAGAACTAAATTCTTGGTCACGGAAAACCGTTAACCCTTCTTTTAAGCTTAACTGGAACCAATCACGACAAGTGATTCGGTTACCTGTCCAATTATGGAAATATTCATGCCCAATGACTGACTCGATATTGAGATAATCTTTATCTGTTGCTGTCTCGCTTTTAGCTAATACATATTTAGAATTAAAAACGTTAAGACCTTTATTTTCCATTGCACCCATATTGAAGAAATCAACAGCAACAATCATATAGATATCAAGGTCATACTCTAAGCCAAAACGCTCTTCATCCCACTTCATTGCATTTTTCAGAGACTGCATTGCCCAAGGTGCGCGGTCTAAATTGCCTTTATCAACAAACAGTTCTAACGCCACTTCGCGGCCACTGCGCGTAATAAACACATCTTTTAAAACATCAAAATCACCGGCAACGACGGCAAATAAATAACTTGGTTTTGGGAAGGGATCTTCCCATTTAACCCAATGACGCCCGCCTTCTAATTCACCTTCTGCAATACGGTTACCATTTGAAAGTAAATAAGGGTAGCGAGACTTATCCGCGGTAATTGTTGTGGTATAGCGCGCTAAAACATCTGGCCGGTCTTGGTAATACGTAATATGGCGGAAACCTTCTGCTTCGCATTGGGTACATAAAGCATCACCAGAAACATACAAACCTTCTAATGCAGTATTTTTTTCAGGGCTAATTTCATTCACAATACGCAAGGTAAAAGATTCTGGTAGTGCTTCAATCACTAACTTACCATCAACTTCGTGATAGTTTTCCCATGCTTTACCCTCTATTTCGAGACTAATTAACGATAAGTTTTCACCATTGAGCTCAAGCGTTGATGACTGCGCATTAAGGCGTTTTACCTGACTAGTTGCTGTCACAACCGTCTTTACAGGGTCAAGATTAAAATCGAGGTCAATCGCTGTAATGGTATAATCGGGGGATTGATAATCTTGACGGTATTTCGCTTGTCTTAACTGGGTCATATGTAACCTTTCTAATTTGTTATATCCGATATCGTACTGCTTCGTTACTTCATACAATACTATAAGACACAATAATGTGAATGGATTTGAGAAACATTTTCATCATAATGTGTTATCCATTTTAATATTGATGTTACCTTTCTATTTCTCACCCTAGCTAATTTTGTTACACAATCGTTTGTTTGTTGGTGCTATAGCACTATCAAATATTTTATAGCATGTTAGTATCTTTTCGTGATTAATGCTTTTGTATGTAATGACGAGATACGGTATGACTGAAATGTATTTACCTGATTTAACTACTTTACATAAAAGCGAATGCGTGAATTGAGCTTGCGAATGCTCTCTTAAAACAGACAGGTAGAATAACGCTTCTATCTTTTGGTAAAGTGGGTATACTTTTGCAACTTTAACGATTTAGCTAATTGCTACGTGCTGTTTTATTTTGTTTTTTTAATGGGGTGAATTTCAAGTTTAAACTCTGTGAGTTATCCCTATAAAAACAAACAGCCTTAGTTATAAAGATAAGCTCCGCGAGGATGTCTGCGTGCCATGAACTTAGACGCTACACCAATTATTACATCACTGCTTGATACCGACGCTTATAAGCTTCATATGCAGCAGGCCGTTTTCCACCGTTATCATCAGGTACCGGTTGTCGCTGAGTTTCGCTGCCGTAGTAGCGATATATTAGGTAGCTACGCTACTGAAATCAGGCAACAAATCCAGCAGATGGCAAAACTATCACTGACTGATGATGAATTAAATTTTCTCCGCCGCTTACCTTTTTTCCATGAAGACTATCTTACATGGCTAAAATCATTTCGTTTTAACCCACAACAAGTGGTTGTTAGTGTGACTGACGAAGGGCAACTGGCAATACGCATTAGTGGCCCTTGGCGCGAAGTGATTATGTGGGAAGTTCCTCTTCTTGCCCTAGTAAGTGAAATCGTGCAACGAGATAGGCACCCAAACATCACAACTGATGATGCGGTCCAACAACTGAAAAAACTGTTAGATGTTTTTTACCAACAAGCTGACGAGCACCAACTTGACCTATCCGGCTTTAAGCTGATGGACTTTGGGACGCGGCGCCGCTTCTCATACGGTGTCCAATCAGCCATTGTGGCTATGTTGAAACAGGAATTCCCTTACCTTGTTGGCACCAGTAATTACAAGCTCGCGCATGAGCTAGATCTTGCGCCAGTAGGAACCCAAGCCCACGAATGGTTCCAAGCGCACCAGCAAATCAGCCCTGAGTTAGCAAATAGCCAGCGTGAGGCTTTGCAAATTTGGTTAGATGAATACCCTAATCACCTCGGGGTTGCCTTAACGGACTGCATCACGATGGATGCTTTCCTACGTGATTTTGATGCTAATTTCGCCAAACGCTATCAAGGGTTACGCCATGATTCAGGGGACCCTATCGAATGGGGCGAAAAAGCAATCGCTCATTATGAGAAGTTAGGTATTGACCCAATGAGTAAAACTTTGGTGTTTTCAGACAGCCTAGATCTACAAAAAGCACTGGAGTTATACCGCTATTTCCACAAGCGGGTTAATCTTGTATTTGGTATTGGTACGCGCCTAACCTGTAATATTCCCCATGTTACGCCACTGAATATCGTGATTAAATTAGTGGAATGTAACGGTAAACCGGTTGCTAAGTTATCTGATAGCCCAGGTAAAACGATTTGCGAAGATGATGAGTTCGTTAACCAACTGAGAAAAGCGTTTGACCTTCCTAAAGCCTGCTAATCACGTAACAACCTTAAAGCTCTGAATAAGAATTGGCATTTTTCTTATCGGGGCTTTAAAACCCCTTTTTCTTTTATTCACTTACTATTACTATAGCTTTTAAGCTCGATAAATCCTCATCACTTAAACAGAAATATTTTATCGTGATTTTTTACTTGTTTCCTAATAAATGGCAAGTAACATAGAGCTTTGGCCCCTGAAATATGGGATTTCGTAAGTATACCCCTACTTTACTGTTTTATTTATCATACACTGGTTGTTTTGCGCTTTAACTAACAACACCGCAATACAATTAAAAAATGAATTTAATACAGCTTGAATGGCATCCTAAATAATTCGAGTTGTAGAAAGACGGCAAACAAATTGGGCCCTAGGAGGATACATAAGTATGTGACTAGGGTCAGTTTGTGAAGCCAACGCATCTACAGCTCGAAGTATGACGGATTGAGATAGTAAAGTAGATATTGTTAATATGAAGAGAGTGAATTATATGATAGTAGCGCCTGTAGTCGACGTACTGCAAGGCCGAGTGGCGGTAGGCACAGAAGTCACCGTTCAAGGCTGGGTACGTACAAGGAGAGATTCAAAAGCGGGTTTTTCTTTCCTCGCCGTTTATGACGGTTCTTGCTTTAATCCGTTACAGGCTATCATCAATAATAACTTACCTAATTATAATGATGAAGTCCTGCACCTAACTACGGGTTGTTCTGTTCAGGTTACGGGCGTTATAAAAGAGTCTCAAGGCCAAGGGCAGTCCTTTGAACTTGATGCAACCGCAGTCAAGGTGGTTGGTTGGGTTGAAGACCCTGAAACTTACCCTATGGCAGCGAAACGCCATAGCGTTGAATTCTTACGTGAAGCCGCACACCTACGCCCTCGAACCAATTTAATCGGTGCGGTTGCACGCGTGCGCCATACCTTAGCACAAGCGATACATCGTTTCTTTGATGAGCAAGGTTACTTCTGGGTTTCAACCCCAATCATTACTGCCTCTGATACCGAAGGCGCAGGTGAAATGTTCCGTGTCTCCACACTGGATTACAATAACTTGCCGCGTAATGACAAGGGCGAAGTCGATTTCAGTGAAGACTTCTTTGGCCGTGAAGCATTCTTAACGGTTTCAGGCCAGTTAAATGGTGAAGCCTATGCAACTGCACTGAGCAAAGTGTACACTTTTGGCCCAACCTTCCGTGCTGAAAACTCCAATACCAGCCGCCACTTAGCTGAGTTCTGGATGGTTGAACCTGAAGTTGCTTTCGCTAACTTAGATGATGTTGCAGGCCTAGCAGAAAAAATGCTGAAATTCGCCTTTAAAGCCGCGCTTGAAGAACGCCGTGACGACTTAGAGTTTTTTGCTCAACGTGTCGATAAAGACGTTATCACTCGCTTAGAAAGCTTTGTTAACTCTGATTTTGCCCAAGTTGATTACACCAACGCGATCAAAATCCTTGAAACCTGTGGTCAGAAATTCGAAAACCCAGTTTACTGGGGTGTCGATATGTCATCTGAACATGAGCGCTACTTAGCTGAACAGCACTTTAAAGCGCCTGTGGTAGTAAAAAACTATCCGAAAGACATCAAAGCTTTCTATATGCGCTTAAATGAAGACGGTAAAACTGTTGCTGCAATGGACGTTCTCGCACCGGGTATTGGTGAAATCATCGGTGGTTCACAACGTGAAGAACGCCTTGATATGCTTGATGCACGCCTTGAAGAAATGGGCATGAATAAAGAAGATTACTGGTGGTATCGTGATTTGCGCCGTTATGGCACTGTGCCTCACTCTGGTTTCGGCCTTGGCTTTGAGCGTTTAGTGGCTTATGTTACTGGTGTTGGTAACGTGCGTGAGGTGATCCCATTCCCTCGTACACCTAGAAACGCTGCATTCTAATTGCGTTTTTTGGTGCAATAATGATGTAAAAAGCGGACTAAACATATTTTGGTCCGCTTTTTTGTTCAATAATGCTTTCATTGGCTAATCATTCCGATACGTTACATTAAATTACAGTAAAATATTAAGTAGATCACAACTTTCCCCTTAATACCTTATAATTATCCGTAAAGTAACGCACTGCCTGCTACCGCTAAGAATAATCTGCTTTTTTATTATATTTTTGCTTTTTGCTAATCATAAATCTTCAACTTAACTGGCCTAAGTTGCTCAAAAAAAGCTCAAATTATCTTTTGAAAAAGTTCCCTCTTTTTTGTAATATTTTTTAAACTGGTACGATGTGTGGTTATTTTTCACTCTATTTTTTACATTTTGAAACACCTTGTTACCATTTGTTTCAGAAACTTTGATTTTGTAGCACTTTGAGGGTGGATAAATTTATTTAGCAATGGAACACTGGTCGCCGACATAGACGACACTAATCTCTCATAAATAGTTCCAATTATTTTTTGAGAATTATTTTTGGCAGTGGCAGGTGTCCGAATAACACCAATGAGGGTAATAATAATGATGAAACGCAATATTCTTGCAATGGTTATCCCAGCTCTGTTAGCTGCTGGTGCAGCAAACGCAGCTGAAGTATACAACAAAGACGGCAACAAATTAGACGTTTACGGTAAAGTTGACGTTCGTCACTACTTCGCTAAAGGCGACAGCGGCGAAGATGGTGATGATTCACGTGTTCGTTTAGGTCTGAAAGGTGATACTCAAATCACTGATCAACTAACTGGTTTTGGTCGTTTCGAGTGGGAAACAAAAACTAACAAAACTGAAAACAACAATGACAATAAAAACCGTTTAGCTTACGCTGGTTTAAAATTTGCTGATTTCGGTTCAGTTGATTATGGTCGTAACTACGGTGTTATCTATGACACGAACGCATGGACCGACGTTATGCCTTTATGGGGTGGCGACACTATGGCTCAGTCAGATACATTTATGACAAGCCGTAACCGTAACCTGTTAACTTACCGTAACAACGACATGTTCGGTTATGTTGATGGCCTGAGCTTCGCTCTGCAATATCAAGGTAAAAACGGCGACCAAAATAAATCAGGTGGTAAAAGCGCTTGGGAAAACAACGGTGACGGCTACGGTTTATCTGCAGCTTATGACTTAGGTTGGGGCGTAACACTGGGTGGTGGTTACTCTAACTCTTCACGTACACCTGCTCAACAGTCCGGTAAAATTAATGGTAGCACAACAGTTAACAGTGCAACTGGCGACCGCGCTCAAGCATGGAACGTGGGTGGTAAATTCGATGCTAACAATGTTTACTTAGCAGCGATGTACGGCCAAACACTAAACACAACTCATTTCGGTGATGAGCACACTATTGCTAACAAAACTGAAAACGTTGAGTTAGTGGCTCAGTACCTGTTCGATTTCGGTCTGAAACCATCTTTAGGTTATAACCAATCTAAAGCTAAAAACGTAAACGGTGAGAACGGTGATATTGTTAAATATATCTCTGTTGGCTCTTACTACTACTTCAACAAAAACATGTCTGCAGTTGTTGATTACAAAATCAACCTGTTAAAAGACAACGACTTCAGCAAAGAATACGGTCTGATGACAGACAACGTAGTTGGTTTAGGTCTGATCTACCAATTCTAATTATCAGTTAACTGATAAACTAGAAAACGGTAACATGTTTTTGCAAGCAGCGCTCCAGCGCTGCTTTTTTTGCCTTTAAACGCTGACTAAATTTTTATAAATCAAACCACTATATCGACAAGACAGACTGATTCACCAACTTTATAGATATTTATGGTTAGATTACATGCAATTCCTACCTAGCTCACAAGATCTCGCCAATTTATCGCAAAACGGTTGGCAAAACGCCTTTCTCACGTTACCCTGATAACTCGACTCGTTCGACTAAACCCGTTTTCAGCTATACCCTTTATTTCAAGCAGTATGGGCTTTTTACAAGCAAGGATAGCCAAAAGCATTCTCACTTAATGCCTTCATACGCTATGAACTGTATTGGGTAACCACAACAGAGCTTTGGAATCGACAACATGTTTGAAAAAATTACTTCTGCCCCCGCTGACCCAATTTTAGGTCTTGCTGATAGTTTCCGTGCTGATCCCCGTGACAATAAAATCAACTTAGGTATTGGCGTCTATAAAGACGAATCAGGGAAAACCCCTGTGCTTGATACCGTAAAAAAAGCAGAAAAATTCCTGCTAGACAACGAAAACACCAAAAACTATCTTGCGATTAGCGGAATGCCAGAATTCGGCCGTGTAACACAAGAACTGTTATTCGGTGCACAACATGAAATTGTCACCTCAAAACGTGCCCGTACTGCACAAGCCCCTGGGGGCACTGGTGCCCTGCGTATTGCAGCTGACTTTATTGCTAAACAAACCAATGCAAAACGTGTTTGGATCAGCAACCCAACATGGCCTAACCATAAAAATATTTTTGAAGCCGCTGGCTTAGAAGTATTAACTTACAACTATTATGATGCAGCAAAACATGGCATGGATTTCGACGGCATGCTAAGTAGCTTATCCACTGCGGTTGCAGGGGATGTTATTGTCCTACATGGTTGCTGCCATAACCCAACAGGGATTGACCCAACTGCTGAGCAATGGTCGAAGCTGGCTAACTTGTGTGCAGAAAAAGGCTTATTACCTGTTTTCGACTTCGCCTATCAAGGTTTTGCTAAAGGGTTAGATGAAGACGCTGAAGGCTTACGCATTTTCACCCAAAATAACCCAGAAATGATTGTCGCCAGCTCATACTCTAAAAACTTCGGTTTATATAATGAGCGTGTCGGTGCTTGCACCATTATCGCTAAAGACAGCGACAACGCAGAGCGCGCATTTAGCCAAGCAAAAGCGGTTATTCGTGCAAACTACTCTAACCCACCCGCTCACGGTGCAGCAGTGGTTACCACTATCCTTTCTGACGATACCTTAAAAGCAGAATGGGTCCAAGAACTAACAGCAATGCGTGAACGTATTAAACGTATGCGTCAGTTACTGGTTAAAACATTGGAAGAGAAAGGCGCTAAACAAGACTTTAGCTTCATTATCAACCAAAATGGTATGTTCTCCTTCAGTGGTCTCACAAAAGAGCAAGTAGAGCGTCTACGCAGTGAATTTGGCATCTACGCCGTAAGTTCTGGCCGTATTAATGTTGCAGGCTTAACACTGGAAAACATGGTTCCACTGTGTGAAGCCATCGTAAAAGTACTGTAAAACTCATAAAGTACACCCCAAGTTAGCCCCATATTTTATTGGGTTCTAATTTTGGGGTGTTTTTTTAGGAGTATGGTTCACTTTGAAGAGGAATCGATCATATTAAAGCTTATTCCTCTAATCATTTGAAAGCTAATTAGCGGTTGATACGCTCGTCCCCTCTAATAAACGGTTCATAAACGGTAGAGGGTCCCAACGGTTGCGTAGGTGGGCTGACATATTCGTTGCCTCAAAAGTACTTTCGTATTCAAAACGTGACTCAGCATAAAGCTGAATAAGCTTATCTACCGTTTTCTCAGCTTGCCCATTCCATTCGTCCCCATCACACTTACGGAACTTTATATCTGTTACATCTGTCATCGACATTAAATGGTTACTATGATAAATCTCCACTTTTCGACCAGTATATGATCCATAGACACTGAGTGTTTTTGATGAATCTATTTGCTGTACCATCACTGGGGTCACATAAAAATTAACCAAAACAACCTGATTACGACCAGCCAAATCCTCAATCTTCACTGTTGTATTGCTTTCATAACCATTAACAAGATAAGTATCATTACCTAACCCACCAGACAAGGTGTCGTTACCCGCAACGGAGATCAATAAATCTTTATCAACTCCCCCGGCGAGAATATCATTACCTTGACCACCAAAGAGGACGTTATTGCCCCCTAAAGTCACTATCCTATTATCTCCTTTACCCCCCTGAATTATCCGACCATGCCCAGTATGGTCCAAAACAACTAAGTTTCCTTCCTTAGTCTTAATTGACCAATGAGTTCGAGCATAATTTGGGTTTAAAATAGTTGGGCCATTAGTAGGTACATGTAATGACTCTAATAAAGCATCTGGCGTTCCATTTAGTAAATGAGTTAATGTATCTGCTAGTTTCCAATGACCTTTTTGCCCTGTTTTTTCAGCGATGGAATAACTATCTGCAAAGTATTTAGCTAAAGGCTCCATCCCATCTTTTGTTAATTCCTGCAACTTATGCGGCAATTTAGGGTACATGTAGACCTGACATACAGCGTCTTTATTTTCTTGTAGAGATGGCTGTTTTATTTTAATAATTTTGCCTGATTTTGATATATAAATGCGATAAAGAGCACCATTATCCACACCTTCAGTAATGTTTTCACAGTCAAAATTCAGTAAATGAATATTATTTTTCCCTTCAAGATCCTCGATATAAACAACCCCTCTATATCGACAATCAATTAAATAGTTATCATCGCCCTCCTTACCCATTAAAGTGTCGTAACCAAAATCAGAGAGTAATAAATCGTCCCCATCTCCGCCCGAGAGAAAATTCATTCCTGAACCAGCATACAGCACATTATTACCTGAAACGGCTGCTATCGTATCATCACCGTCCCCACCAATCAGCACACGACTAAACCCACTATGATCAAGAATAATATCATTTCCTGCTTGGCCGTTTATCAGTAATTTTTTACCAAGGTACCCCATTGGAATATTAATGGTATCATCGCCATCGGTGCTGTTTGCAATGGGATTTGAAGGGGCAATGACACTATTTTCACTCTTCAGGTCGATACAAAACATATTACTGTACTTATCTTGAATAAGTACCGCATTATTCATACCCCCATCGAAATTCTGAAAACGAAAGCTCAGTGTTGTCTTTTCGAACCTATCTTTGAGCAAAAGCTTTTGCCCATTCATTTGTAGTTGGTAGCCATTTACCGTAGGTAATAAAATAATAACCTTATCTTGATCTGTAAAATGGCCTTTGACATTAGCAAAATCAAATACAATATCTTCATTGTTATCGTCAAGTTTATTTATTTGATAACTATCTTGGCCCAATGTGACTTTTATATGGCTCCCCGATGCTATATGGGAGAGGATATTGTTTTTTTCACTTCCAGTATAAGTTAAATTCTTAGCTTTACCTATTGATACTAACCTTCCCCATTTAGGTGAGTGATATACTCGTGTTTTATTAACTTCAATCTCATCTTTACTTTCATCAATATAAACACTTTTTTCACCTGAATATAGCGTTTTATCATTATTTTGAACATATAACACATTGAATAGTTTTCCACGTATAGTATGTTCAGGATTATTTTCTTTTGGGAGGTCAACTAATTGACTAATTAAGGCAAAACCATCGTTAGTATTTAAGTTATAACTATGATTGCGTTTACGAACCCCATCTATATCACGATATACATTATTTAATTTTATGGTGACTTCACTCTTAACCTTATCAAATACATATTTATCTGTCTTATAATCATCAACCTGTATTTTAAGGTAAAGGTCGTTACCCTTGATATACATATCCTTAATTTCATTTAATGAGTATTCAAGATCAACCCAACTCACTGACTCGCTATTCTCTTCAATAATAACATTAGCTTGAAATCCTTTATTTCCCCCCTGATAAATAGGGTTGATATAATGTTCTTTTTCAACTCGGAATGCTTTTTTATTATATGACATTTTTGTTTTATAAAGATCATCTACATGAGAAGCCCATTCGAACCGTTTAATAAAGTAACTATCAATCCCACTGCCACCAATGGCTTTCCCTTTTGTTAGCGCTAATCGGTCATCTCCACCATATCCATATAGCGTATCTTCCCCTAACCCGCCATTGATATTATTATTTTCATCATCGCCATGGATAATATCATTAGTATTATCAATAAGAGTAATATTTTCAATATTTTTAGCATCAACAACATCAATAAATTGATGTTGATATTTAAATTTAGATTTAGACTCCTCGCTGCAGAAATACGCAACCTTATTTATCCTTAAATCGATATAAACATGATAGCCATTAGGCAAATTATCAATAAATAAAGTGTCGCTTCCTGATTGGCCATCTAGAAACTTCGTTACTTTGCCATCATTTGACTCCAATGATGTTAAACTATTATCCCTTAAGTAAAAATAATCTGACTTTGATCCTGTAGCAAAATACTTTTCACCCGATAACACCTGAAGAGCATACATTCTGTCGTCTCTTCCAATAAGATAATCAACACCATTTGCGAGATTAAAACTACTCCCCTTAGTCTCATCAATATCTATAATATTCGCAATTATACCAGGTTTATTCTCAATATATTCATTGGTGTTGTCTGCATATTTACGGATAGTGAATTTTTTTTGCGCAGCAACCTCGGTTTGTTTAGAATAAAAACTTAATTGTTCATAATCCGAAGCTGTAAGCTGCTTTTCTATACTCTGTGTTAAATTACTTTTTTGAATTCCATGTTTTTCTAAAAACTTATCAAATAATGGGTTTTTATAGTTTGTGTTAAAACAATAGCCCTCATTAGACGCTACTGTCCCAGTACGGACAACATCAGTAACCTCCTTGAGAACTTTGCTAAATACAACTCTATCTTCTTGCCCAGTAACTCTTTTCACCCTCCCATCGGCTTGCAAAGAATAATTTTTAATTAAAAAATCAGCTTCACTGAAAGTAAATGAAGGGGCTCCACGTTTGGTATAACGATAAACATAATCCGAAAAACTTAAACGTACCCCCCACCACATACCACCAAAATAATTATTATTAGTATCTACAAGATAATAACGTTCTTCTGATTTATAAGTCGGCTTTTCAATTATACTCAAGTGATGATCAAAACCTGCTGGGACAAACCTTTTTTCAAACAGGTCTATATCCATCTCTACATCTAATTTTTTAAATGCTTTTATGTAATGCACAATCGCCATTTCTTGCTGGCTACGCAGGGTAGGTTCAAAACCAAATGCACCACGAAGCCCTTCTTCCAGTTCCCTATCCCAGCTAATATCAATTACCTCTTTGATATTTTCAACTGCGCGGGCACCTTGATATACCAAACCAGAAACCAGTAAAACGCCCCCAACAACAAGGCCCACTACGGGAATAGTAGAAGAGCCAATTATGACACCAATAACGGTGATGCCATTTAACACACAACTGGCAATAGAAAAAGTCGCATTAACAATCAAATCTTGCCGCTGTTTTGGATCTGAAACACGGTCAAGTTTAGATAAACTGTCATACGCTTGGTAAGCGTCAAACCCCATTCCGACTAAATTAAATATAATCACTGTTCCCGCTGCAATTCTGCCACGGATTAACGATGTTGCCCCCCCTTTACTAGCTATATTTAATAAAATAGGTTGTACAATCATGTCTCCATAATTAGCAATTGCTGAACCACAAATAAGGTAAAATTGTTTTTCTAACTCAGCACATTCCTCATCCGTTAAATCAGGGTTATCTAATTTTTTCAAGATTAAATGTATACTAATTAATGTTTGTACTGCACCAACTCCACCCATTACTTGGCCAAACCGATTACCTATTTGTTGAAAACGCGGTAACTTAGTTCCTAACGCTCTTAAGTTCTCAATCATCTCCGGTGTCAATTTAGACACATTAGGGTCGATGTTTCTTGCAATATACTTCAACTGCTTTTTCAATACCGCGCTGTCTCGAAAACCAGCGTTATTATCTGTGATAGGAATATGATCTACATCGCCTAATTGCTGATGAAGAATCCTGAGCAAAACAAGGTCCGATTCATTTCCATCAACTAATGTTAATTCAGCCGCAAGCTTTTCGGGATGAAATCGCACTTTTTTCTGCCAACCATTTTTTTTTGTATGATCTGCAGTAATAAGTTGACCATCAATAGTCACCCCTAAGTTTTGTAACCTTGCCAAGGCAATTTTTTCACCATTAAAATTCACCCAACTGTTTTTATCAGCAATAGCGACAGAATTAATAAGTGCAGTTACGTTCTTTCTATACTGCTCATAATCATGAGGTATACGCTTGATACTGTTATCATCAAGTGCAATAAATTGCATATCTGCCGAATAAAACTTACCATTTTTATCACTTCCCTCTCCAAAGCCTGCCTGTTGGCCCCGAGTTATAGTCTCTCCATTAAGTAAACTTACATTTTCGTTAAAATAACTATTGACTTGCTTAGCAAATAATTTTGCTGCTAAAGAACGTTGTTCATTACGAATACAGAGTTGTAAACCATTAGGATCAAGTAAACGGTATTCATGAATGTTACCGCGGGTCGTATATTGAATAGTATATGTTGTGTTCTTACCTTGAAGGAATAAAAGTGAATGCCCCCGAGAATGGTAAGAATTATTATTGGCTGATAATACATATTTAATAGGCTGCCTAGCATGTTTCTCTCCCTTATTATCAAACCCATCTACAATATTATTTGAATAGCGCTTTATTTCATTAAGTAACTCGGTTTCCCCCTCGGTTAGGGCTCCATTATAACGTTTCTGTTCTAGCTTAATTTGCCACTCAATAAGATTTCTCGCCGAGTTTTCATCCCCTAACTGAGACTCAACGGTATAAATTAACCCCATCTTTCGGTCAAAACCTGCTGCATCTCCTTTACGTCTTAACCTATCATAGTTAATCATATTCACTTGGCTATCAGCAGACCACTTACGCATCTGATTACACAGTTCATTATATTGCTGTAACCGCTGATGACGCTCAACTTGATGTTTATGTAATGCCTCTGCAAATGAAGTTCCTTTTAATGGAGCGTTTTCCCCTTCAAAATTATCCTGGTTAAGCCTTAAAAATGAATTAAGGTCATCGGACATTAATGAAAATGCATTTACATCTTTAGCTAACGCAGTGACTTTGCCACGATCAAAATCATTAATGGCAGGAAATATCGCTTTCAATTGTAAACATGATTTTTCGCTTAAATGATGTAATACAGATGGGTCATCCTGTATCGCATGCAAAATAGTAAGTGTATCTTTAGCTTGCTGTTGTAAATCCGTAGACAGACGAGCCTCAAATAAATTGTCCCAGTGAGCTTTATTTTCAGTTGTATCATTGCTCAGGTAATGGTTAACTTTTGGGGCTATTAATGGATCATATAGTGCTATTTTCAGCTTATCTGCACTAAATTGGCCGTACGCATCGTCAAAGTAACTCACTAAATAAGGGTGTTCTGCCAAACGAACATGCTCCAAACTGATATCTTTTGACGCTATTTTCTCTATTAAAGATTGAACTTGTTGATGATGTTTTGTATCTAAATAGTTTTTTACCGTTGGTGTCTCTTGGTGCATTACCCCCACTAGTTGCTCGGCAGCAGTCCCCTTTCGCTGATCAAGCTCTATAAATAAGCTACTCGTAATTTTTATTTTTTGTTTATTTATAGCGTGGAGCGACATACTCTCCTCTGCTGTAAATGGATATTTTTCCTTTACCTCCGTAAGAACCGAGAACAAGCCATCGATTGGTTTATTCTTTACCCCATCATTAGCGATAATAACCCACTTTACTGCTTTACCGCTTTCTAGTAGTGAAAGAATATTATTTTCCCCGTATTCTACCGCCCAGATTTTATTATCTGTGTCCGCTTGCAAAATTAGTGTGTTTTCTGGGTTTTTACCTGCTAACCGCTCTGCTTGCACCTTTCCCTTTAGATCCTCAGTAGCGCGCACAATAATAGAAAATGTTGAGGTGTCCTTCTGCAAATGAGATTGTAAATGTGCTTGATGCGCTATACTATCTCGATTAACCGTAGGCCATATAGGTGTTGATTTAATCCCTAAGTCATTTAATTTTTTAGTGAAGTGTGAATGAAAATCGCTAGGTAACTCCTGATTATGCTGTTTTAATTCATCAACAAAAAGTTGATAAGCTTGAGGGTTATAGATTATTTTTTTTATTAGAGAAAAATCTAAATCTTTGAATGATGAAAGCCTAAATATTTTCATTGGGTCTGGTTCAACATAGTTATTTAATTGCGATAGTTTTAATTCTCCTCGACGTAGCTCATTAATAAAATATAATGTACTAGATTTTCCATTTATTTTTACTTGCCCTGTATTAAGATCATATTGATATATAAATTTATAACCCTTAGTACTATTTCTAATGGAATTACGTTCCCCCTCCACAACCATTTTATGCCCATAATTATAATTGGTTATACTTCGATTATATGCAACTATTGGCATATTCATCTTATTATTAGCAAATAGATTTGTAGCCTTTAATGCAAAGTTTTCATATATTCCTCCCCTACCTAAATTGCACCCCATTAGTACTAGTTTATCGGGGACCGTATTTTTCAATACTTTCTTTTTCAAATAGACCATCGCATCTGTATATTTCTTTGCACTCCTTTCTGCATATAAGGTAGGTTCTCCATCATCAAAATAAGAACCATGCCCAATGGTTATCCAGCGTACTTTCCCTGTAGTTATTTTTTTTAGAGAGCCATATAATACCTTATGTTTTCGACTACCTAAATCGTATTGAATCACTGTACTATTGTCGGGGTGTTTTGAGAGAGCTTTAGCTACCACATCCGCTGAAACTTTATCCCCTTGTAATTGAATAATAACGTTATGGTCATATGCTGTAGGGTTTGCCTGTTTATTATTCCTAGATTCAATGTTAATTGCCGTTAATTTATGATACACCTTAATAGGGTCACACCAGGTATTAATTGAGTGCGCCTTTGAAGCCAAGTCACCAGCTAGAGACGCATGATGGCTACCATTAAAATTATTTTCATGTATATCAGAAAAGTCATTATCTAATCCAACAACCGCTTTTCCGAATACGCCTTCCATATACCTACGCCTATTAACAATTAGCGCCTTATCTACTTTGTTATCCGTTGAGCCTTGCTCATGATTATCTGAACTCGGTATTATTTTATCTGAGATTTGTTCGTTGTTATCTGAGTTTGGTATTATTTTATCTGAGGTTTGTTCGCTGTTATCTGAGTTTGGTATTATTCTATCTGAGGTTTGTTCACTGTTATCTGAGTTTGGTATTATTCTATCTGAGGTTTGTTCACTGTTATCTGAGTTTGGTATTATTCTATCTGAAGTTTGTTCACTGTTATCTGAGTTTGGTATTATTCTATCTGAGGTTTGTTCACTGTTATCTAAATTCTGATCTATCTTATCATTAAATATTGAGATGCTTTTTTTTCTTTTAATCTCACCATGGTTTACAATATACCCTTCCGATTTTTTTCTTTTAGGTTCAAATAACCTACCGTTCTCACCTTCGCTCCATTTTCTATTTAATGGTGCTCGATAGCCTTGATTAATTAATAACTGCTGAAAATTAGACAACTGTTCGACATCATTAATAATGATGGCACCATGAGGGTTCATCTCAAAATAAGTATCAATAGGTTGAGTTGTTCCCGACAACTTATTTTTCCCTTTTAAACTCTCAGGTAAAAAGAAGGTAATAGGGAAGTTATCCTTCATCACACTCACGGGGTTTGCATCATCAGAACCATGATGAACTAATTCAAAGCCCTCAGTTCTCCCTAGCTCTCTATTAAGCTGCCTATTAACCTCTTTTATTCTATTATTGATAATGCCATTTTCTTTCCCTTCTTTCTTATTATATTCTGCCTCATTATTATACAGTCTCTTTTGAGCTGGCGTTAACTCCTCATAATTTACACTCGCTTTCCATTCTTGCCAATCAGGCATTTCCGTAACTTTAACATAATGCTCTAACTCTGAAATTGGGAAGATAATGCTAAAAATATCATAATCAGCCGTCATTGCCTTACCCGTTTTAGGATCACCTATCACAAGAAAAGGTTTAATTTCATTATTTTCTTGATAAGAAACCTGCCAAATATTACCTTTTCCTGAAGGGCTTTTTTTTAATAAAAAGGTATGTTCTTCCCCATCAATAGTTGAGCTAGTTTTCTTGTAATCCCCATCATCTGTATCAATTAGTGGCGTGATGGTTTTATAGTTAATTAATTCATTAATCCGTTCCGAACTAATTTCAAGGGGAACCGCTATTGCATGCTTTTTATCAATAGACTGTTGCACATAGTCATTATATTTGCTTTGCTCATCTCGACCCGATTTCTTAGAGAACTGCTGCAAAACTGGAATAAAACCACTGTGTGGGCCCCAGTCAGAACTTTTACCTTTAATTGTTAATCCCTTACTACTGTATATGCCTGATTCGATTAAACTAGCCGATTTATGGTCAACAGGCCGAATACCAATGGTAATATTATATTTATCCGCAACTTTATTAATCGCTTTTTGGTGGTTTTCTGGGACCCCCGTAGCTATGGTTGGTTGGTCACCCATACGTGGAATAAGGTGCAAATTGACACTTTTATAATCTCTATCACCCTCTTGTTGAGGTGGTGAAAAAGCATTTATATCAAATTGTTTACTTACTAAGTAAACTTGATAATCATCTTGGCTAATAAATTTATCACTATTAATTTTTGATAATGCATTTACATTATCCTCAATTATTTTAGTAAGCTCACCGCTATTTAAAATATCAGTATAAATGAATGATGTCTTTCCGTTCAGTGTAACCTTTAGTTTAGCTATTTGATTTTTTTGATTAAATTCCACATAGGTTAATTTACATTTTTGATCACTACTAATGTATGCCAATTTTCTTTTTACTAATAGCGTATTTTCCGTAATTAGTTTATCTCGATTATTTAATTCCTTCAGTTGAAATGGCCTTCCGATACTGTCACTAGGGTTAAATGAAAATGTTCTAATTTTATAATCATTATTCTTAACCTTACTAAACCTATATTTATCTGCATTAATTTTTACAAATGTATCGATATAAGAAATAAAACTGTCTTTTTTGTTAAATGTCATGACTCCAGTATCAGGATCAAAGAATTTATATGTCCACACCTTTGTTTTTTGATCATAAATTATGGATATCGCCATTGCATGGCTAGCTGAACAAAACTTAATTAACAGTGGTTGATTGCTTGTATTTATATGTGAGTAGATTTTTTCTTTAAAGCGACTCAATGTGGTTTCATTAGCTAAGTGTGTCGTAAAGTTCTTACTATCAACTACCTGAACACCTTTACCATTCCTATTGTCTTCTAACTCTAAATAATTATCTCTTTGAATAACCTCTGATATTGTATTAATGAATATTTTGGCATCATCAGTAGTAAAACTCGATGCTAGATTTTTCCCCCCAATGCTAAGTTTATCTTTTAGCTTTATAAAAAGCTCATCTGATGCGATATCTTTCCCTGCCTTTGTTTTGAAGAAATCACTATCAGCATCAGCCAAAAGCGCATCTGTATAAATTTTAATTTTTAATTTTTGTAACTCTGCCAAATAATTATAATAATTAGCCTCTCTACCATACATACTTTTGCTAACAGCATAATTTGTATTGACAATATCATTAATATATTTAACAAAACTACGTCTATTAATCTCTTCATATTTAAAGTTATAAATATAATTATAATGACGTACTGATTTTATATATGAAAGCTGTTTTTTAATTACATCTGATACATGCTCATTAAATAATGATTTAGCATGTAACTTCAAGGCATCATTTCTAGCTTTATCTAACGGGGGTAAATTCTCATCATTTGAATTTATAATAGAATAAAGTTCATTTAATTGCTCGATATATTTACCACCTTGATTATTCATGCTGTAAACTAAAAACTCATCCGTTAGCCCATAGCCATACCCTGAGAAACTAGAATGAGATATACCATTATTATTTATTAACTTAATAAACAAATCATGATTTTCAGTATCATTAACATAGTCATATAATACATATTGATTAAAATTCACATCTGTATTTTCTACTTTCATAATAATTCCCTTTAATTAATAATTAATGTATGTTATTGAAATTAATATTTAAATTAACAAAGTAATTTATTAATAACCATATCAATATGAAACATTCGGATAAAATGTTTCGGATAGTAAAAAATTAACATAGGGTAATTATCAATGATAATTAACTATAAAAAACATACCCAATTCTTAGGGTATGTTTTTAAATTAGGAAGGAATGACTATTTTTGTTAATTACCAAACAGGTAATTCATCTTGTAAGAAAGGGTTGGTTTTGCGTTCAAAACCTAAATTAGACATTGGCCCATGCCCCGGTATAAACTGGTAATCGTCACCTAAAGGCAGTACTTTAGTTTTAATTGATGAGATTAAATCTTGGTGATTACCACGAGGGAAATCACTGCGACCTACCCCACCCTTAAATAACACATCACCCATTGAAATTAGCTTATCATTGTGATTCACAAAAATAATATGACCGGGTGTATGCCCTGGGCAATGCAACACATCAAATGAAATGCCACCACAAGTGACTGTATCCCCTTCTTCTAGCCAATAGTCAGGCGTAAAATCAGGACATTCCCCTATATAAAACATGGCATTTTGCTCAGCAAGATTTTCAATCCAAAACGCGTCTTCTTTTTGTGGCCCATAAATAGGCACAGAGAAATGTTTGGAAAGTATCGCTGAAGCACCGATATGGTCAGAATGACCGTGGGTAAGCAGAATTTTAGTTAACTTTAGCCCTCGACTTTCAATGGCAGAAATAATTTTTTCTGCCTCACCGCCGGGGTCAACCACAACCGCTTCTAACGTATTTTCATCCCAAATAACCTGACAGTTTTGCATAAATGGTGTTACTGGGATAATAGTATATTTCATCGGGCAATTACTCCGTAATCTGTGTCACCTATGCACAGATTACCACGTTCTTGCTGGCCCTGTATCAATATGTATAAAATTGCTTCTAGGATAATAACCAACACCACCCGCTTTCATTTTCAGCGCGGCTTTACGAATGTTACTTAACTGTAAACCTTCGATATGGAAATCCATCGCTTGCCCGCGAGTATGGTAACTTTTCTTCGCGACTCCCGAACTTTTACTACGCAATTTATTATTCGTTTCTAAAGAGCGATAACCCGAAATAAGTTGAACTGGTTTGTTAGTTCCCATCATCATTTGTAATAAATAAATTTGGTCAAATAATTTAGGATCAATGGTTTTGACTTTATCGCAGCGGTAATCACGGAAAAAATGATTTAAACGTGCAAGTTCAGATTTGTTATAACGTTGACCGTCAAAAAATTCTGTTTTTAAAGACTCCCCCGTATTAATATTTTGAAAGCGTAAAATACGTGGGCGTGGGGTGGTCATTGCAGCAAAGACATGGCTTGGTAATAAACTAAGGCCGACTGTAGCAGCCCCAATTCCCAGCCATTTTCTGCGGGATTGGTCAATAATATCCATAGGTGATAGCTCAGACTCTAATAATTTCAGTAATAATCGATAAAATTTTGACAACCTATTGAGTCTAGCAAAACATTCTTAATTTTAATGTATATTTATGTAAAGATATGCATACTTTAAGGGAATTTGGTTGCTATATTCGTCAAAAATAGCGCTTTGTCACTAAATTCACATGTAATAAGCGAATTACTACGCTTACTTTGCTGCCTTGGTTGATATGAATCGCGATCAGCTCTCTATTATTTACTGCATGATAATAATTAAATGCCTAAAAGCAACGGACCTAATAAGAAATTATGGGAGTTAAACAGAAATACTCGCAAAAAAGGGGGAAATCCCCCTTTCATATTTAAGCTAACATGATGATTAATGCAAAATCTTTTTCAACATTGGCAAATAGTTATCTGCATTATTAATGCTGTTATCATATTGATATATATCCGCTCGATATTGTGGTTGCTGGTCTTTATCAACCCAAGCGGTTTGATAATAAAGAAATACTGGGATCCTATCCGGTATATTCACATAACGGGTCGAACCTTCCTTAAGTGCACCATCAATGCGCTTCCTTTCCCAGCCCGCATCACCTAATAAAATACTTGCAAGCTCACTAGCTTTATTAACTCGTACACACCCAGAACTTATTGCGCGTGCGTTGCGATTAAATAGACTATGATTCGGTGTATCATGCAAATAAATTGCATCAGAACTTGGCATGTTAAATTTATAGCGCCCTAATGAATTAGTAGGGCCAGGAGCTTGACGAATTCGATAAGGGAAATTGGCAGGCGTAATATTTTCCCAATCAATGGCATACGGGTCGATTTCATAGGAATCTGCGCCCCACCCCGAATAAACAGTATACCCTTTACGGCTAAAATAACTTGGATCTTGCTTTCCTCTCGGGGCAATATCTTTACGTGCCATGCTAGTCGGTACACTCCAAGGAGGGTTAATCACCACATTATTCAGTGCACTGCTCATGATCGGTGTTTTTCGATCAGCACGTCCAACAATCACTTTTGAGTCTAAAATAACCTCATCATTCAAATAAAAATCTAAGGAATAGCCTGGTATATTGACTAAAATCCCAGTTCCTTGACTTGCTGGAATAATACGCAACCGCTGAATATTTAATGCCATTAATCCTGCTTTTTGCTTTGGCTTCATATTCAGCCAAACACGCGTACCTTTACCGACAACACCATCCGCTTCTAAGCCATACTGTAATTGGAATTTTTTTACCGCATCAACAAGGTCTTGGCTATACACTTTTGATGCCTTACTTATTGGTGTCTCAGCTGTTTTTGCTGGTTCACTGGTTTGTTCAACCGCTTGCTCAGCAACTTGCGCCATCGTTTCAGGGGCTTCAACTTCGCTGCTCTCCATTACTGTTTCACCTTCCAGTAACCCTTCACGTTGCAGAATTTGGCGCAAAATAACCACGTCATCATTTGATTGACCTGGTTTTAATGTTTTAGTCCCCACGATTTCCAAGTCATCTTCAGGCATCGCCAATAACTTCAGCATTTCTTTGCGCATTGGCAAATACATTGGATGGTTAGGGGCTTGCGATTTCACCCAATCACTTAAGCGATTACCTGAAACTGCATCTAACCATGGTTTCATTTGTGCAGAAGTCGGGGCAATAATTTTATAGGGGCGGCTACTATATAACCAATATTGCCCACTGGCTTCAACCGAAGATAAATAGTGTAAATATCCCAACATTGCATCGGACAAAATAACGTCACGACCAAGTTCATTTAATTGGTTATTTTCCAGTATCGCGAGCCACTCGGCAAATTGAGGTTGTACCCCCGCGAGTGCTAATTCGGCCAACTGTTGTTGGAATTGACTAATTGCTGTTTCATCTTGCCACAATAGCTGCATTTGCCGCTCAGCATATAATTTAGCTAATTGTGAAGCAAAAACAGGTTTCACCCCCGAAGGAAGCGAGACTGTTATTTTAGCCAAACTTTCTGCTGGTGTAACTGCCGCGGTAGCTTGTACTTCCTCGACACTTTGCTGCATATTTTCTTCATTTGAAAACGCAGGTATGTGTAATGCCATTAACCCACATATTACTGAGACTTGCAGAGCTTTCACACTTCTCTTTGCCATACATCCACCTTAAGTTACAACATGGATAACAATAGTTTTTATTATTAACGATTTTATTATAGTAAATTCTGGATACTCAAAGTATTCACACATTATACATGGTTAACAGTGCAGCATATCAACTTAAGCATCATTAAGTCAGTATGAACAATATAGGCAGGAATGTTATAGGAAAAAACTAATTCTGTGTTTATTTCTTCTGATTATCAATAAACGTAAGGTAACGATATAAACGGCTAAAACAAATAAAAACCAAGTGTGTTACCGCTTTTTATGCCCCATATGAGTATTTATTCAATTAAAGAATAAAAGGCAAAAAAACATAACATATGCTTTTTTGCCTTAAGTTAGATTAAAAGTGTAACCATGAGGGGGTTAACTAATGATTCCTGTTACCATTCAAAGTTAACAGCGGCATTATAAGTCACGCCTTTAAAGTCATCAGTATTTGTTGCTACACCCGCTTTTACTGCCACACTTTCATCAATACGATAACCTGAACCTAGTGCAAGAGCTGTATTAGATTCATAGCCACCTAACGCCATAGATAGGTTAAAGTGCCCAACATTATAAGGTTGGAATAACCCTGATAAAGCAGCTTGCGAAGCCAACCCACGCTTTAATTCGTTATCTAATGAATCAACACGCTTATCTAACGATGTGACTCTGCTATCTAGCTGATTTAATCTATTATCAACATTTTTATTGATCTGAGATTGGCGGTTATTAACAGCTATTTGGCTATTGTTGAAAGCCATTTGGTTTTTATTAAAAACAGTTTGTTTATTATTGGTTAATTTTTGGTCACTATTAACTTTAGCTTGGTTTTGGTTAATAACATCTTGCTTATCATTAACGACTTTTTGATTTTCATTTACTAATTTTTGGTCGCTATTAACTTTAGCTTGATTTTGGTTAATAACGTCTTGTTTATCATTAAAGACTTTTTGGTTTTCATTTACTACTTTTTGTTCTTTATTAATATTAGCTTGCTCAACGTTAGTTATTGCTTGCTTAGAATTAATATCTGCTTGGATTTGATTTAAAACCCCCTGATTTTGGTTGATCAGGGTTTGGTTTTCATTAATCTCTTTCTGATGCTTATTATATCCATCTTGCTTAGCATTAAATACATCTTGCTTAGCATTATATGCATCTTGTTTAGCTTTATGATCCTGCAAATCTGCATTAACGTTATTTACATTGTTAGCAAGAATATTTTGATTTTCTGATGTTAGTGCTGTACTTGCATGTCCATTATCGCTGCCAATATTGTTATTCCAACCGGCCCAGCTAACATCCGCAACAGATACGTTACTCATCATGGTTGCAGAAACCATAACGGCTAATAAGGTTAATTTATTCATTTTTTGTATTCCAAATTTATTGATTAGTGTTAATTGGCCATCAGAATACAAGCTAACTCCATTACAGAGTATTTCATTTTACATCATTTTTTATATCTAATTAATATGCGCAATAAGGTACACCCTTAATTATCTCTTTCCCATCCAACTTTCTTTTATACAAAATTATTAATAATTAATGCGCTAAAGAATAAAAATACAATGAACTGACTAACCTTGGCACTCAGGTTACATTTTTATGTTGTTTAACATTAAGAAAAACCAAAACAAACAAATAAATCAACCAATTAAAACACCAATTTAGAGTTTTTGTGAGACTCCATCAGCATAAATAAGAAATAAACAGATAAAAAATTTCCAATCCGTTGTAAAACTGCCAAATACCCCTATATAGAAACAGTTAATTATCCTTATCCATAATTAGTTATTATATCGATATAACTATAAGTATTTTTCATGCAAAGTTTTACCTAAATTAAATTCATTACGAGAGTTAGTTATACTTCATTAATTTTTGTTACATTCTATATGCGTTAATCGTAAAAATATACTTTCCCTAAGCAGTTTCTCTCGCTATCACTATTAAGCTACCCATTAAAATACTGTGCTTTTATGTTTAAAACACAGATATCCCTTCAGTTAGAAGAAGGGATATCAAATACAAAAAAGCCGATACTTATTACTAAGTATCGGCTTTAAATGCATTTAAGTTATCTATTACTACAAGGCCGGTTCTTGAACACTAGCACTGTCTTGGCCAAAACCTTTTAAGCCAACCACATGCACATGCTCATGGTTGCCTATCACCTTACGAACTAGCTTATAAGTTGTCCCTTTCTCAGGGCTTATATTCTCTGGTGCTGCAATTATTAACTGCATTTCTAACCTATCACACAATTCGAATAGGGTTGCTATCGATTTAGCATCTAATCGAGCGGCTTCATCTAAGAATAATAGACGACAAGGAATAATATCTTTTGCACGTAAACGACGGGATTCTTCTTCCCAGCTTTGTACCACCATCACCAGAATTGACATCCCTGTACCAATAGCTTCACCCGTTGATAGCGCACCACTCTCTGCTTTCAGCCAGCCATCTGAGCCACGGTTAACCTCAACATCTAGCTCTAAATAATTACGATAATCGAGTAATTCCTCACCAATGGTTTGCGGTAAACGCTGGCCAACATCCACTTGTGGGTTAAGGCGTTGATACAGTTTTGCCATCGCTTCAGAGAATGTCAGGCGCTGGCTAGTAAATAAGTCTTGATGCATTTCACTTTCTTCAGACAGGACACTGAGTAACAGCGCATGGCTTTCACGAATATTTACATTAAGACGAACGCCTTTCACTTGGCCAAACGCAACAGCTTGTAACCCTTGGTTTAACATGCGGATACGATTTTGTTCGCGTTGGATTGTTTTGCGAATAATATTCGCCACACTTTTCGAGCTAATCGCTAATTTTTGTTCACGAGCGGTTAATTCTTCCGTTAAACGACCCAACTCAATTTCCATTTGCTCAATCGCATCAATCGGGTCATCCGTACGAATAATATCTTGGCGAATTCGTTCGCGTAAGTGTTGATACACTGCAATAAAGAACTTAATTTTGCGTTCTGGGTATTTTGGATCTTCAGATAAACGTAGCACATCACGTAAATGTTCGTTATCTGCCACCGCAAGGCGTAGCGCCCCTAATGCTTTATCCGACATAGAGCGTAAACTGTCACCATCAGTATAAGCAAGTTCACGGCGGTGCAAACGGCGCTCAACACCATTGTCTTTCACCAAACGCATTACAGCACACCAACCTGCTTTCGCAGAAACCACTTGTTCACGTAATAGATAATAATCTTTTTCTAACTTACGTAGGCGTTTTTGTAAGTTATCCATTTCAGCTTCACATAAGGTTAGCTGTTTTTCTAACTGATTAATACGGCTACGGTTCTCCATCACTCGTTGGTGTAATTCATCACGACGAATGCGTGCACGCTCTTGTGCGTCAGGGTCAGCTTTTACACCAATCTCCTGCATTTCGGCTTCTAGCTCTTTCAGCATTTCTTGCTTAGTTTCAAAAGAGCTACGTAACGAAGCCAATACTTGATGGTATTGCGCACTCTGCGATTGCTGCTGACGTAGTTGCTCACGGGCTCGAGCTCGCTCGGTTTCTGCCTGTTCCAAACGCTGACGCAATTTTTCATTCAAATCACTATTTTCACTAACCATCCCCGTAGAGTCACTGTAACTAAAGTGAGCCCGACGTTGAACCACTTCAACCAATGCAAAAGCCTGCTGTTTTGCATTCTGTTGAGTGTGCTTCGCGAGTTCGTAATCTTTGCGTAGCTGGTCATGTTGCTCAGGGTCACTGAGTAATACCGTTACAATCGGCTCTAATTTTTCTAATGTACTTCCATGTTTATTGAGGAAATGCGCCGCTTCTTCAGCTTCTGATAGTTCCTCATTGATTTCTTCAACCCTATCCACCAGCGTTTCATCAAGTAACAAGCCCATCTGCGGTAACAAACGGTTAAGTGCCGTTAAACTTTCTTTTCCTTGAGCAAATTGTTGGCGCTGTTGTTGGGTTTGTTCTTCAAATTGCGCTAAAGCTCTTTCTAGTTCTGTTCGTTTTTGATTAAGTGTACGGATTTCAGCTTCTGGGTCTGCCTCGAAAGCGACAGAAATGTGCTGACCGATAAAACGACTGAATGCTTGATGTGAACGTTGAATTTTTTGTACATCAAATGACAATGTCGCATAGCGTTCAGCGAGCTCATCACGCTCAGCTGATAATGACTCTAAATGGCTTTCACGCGCTGCTCGCCCAAATAAAGGAAGCTCAGGATAACGCGAATAACGCCACTGCCGCTCAGAAGAGCGAACTAATACGGCTTGTTCAAATTCTTGGGCATCAAAAACGCTATCATCAAAGGAAGAAGGGTCCCCTTCGATAAAATACACATCATCAGGGCAGTCTTGTAAAGTTTCTAACTGGCTACGAACAGCTGATAAATCCTGTACGACAATACCGTGACGAGCAGGACCATATAATGCTGAGAAATAAGCCGCATCTTCAATAGTAATGTCATCATAAATTTCAGACAGTAATACCCCGTTGAAACGTTCCGCCAATGCAAGCATCCGGCTATCTTCTGCACCACTTGGCTGACTTAAACGCTCTATTTGCTTCTCAAGGTCGCGCCGCTGCGCTGCAATCTCATCGCGCTCAACCGTGATTTCCCTTTCTTGTTCAAGCAACTGCTGCATAAATTCAGTTACAGCAGTACTCGATGCAAAAACTTCACCTGATTGTTCATTCAATTGAGTTAATGCTTCTTGAGCAATGATCCATGCAGGTGCTTTAGAAGATAACTGTTGGATACGCTGGCGAATTTGTTCCAATTCTTGGCGCATTTGCATGCGCCTTTCGCCACTTTCGTTTACACCAACACTTAATTCTTCTTGTTGCGCTTCTAACTCAGCCATTAACGCATCAAGTTCATCAGGCTCATAGCTTTGACCGTGGCGTTTACAAAACTCTGCCAACATACGCTCTGCATTCTGCTGGCTATTTAGGCGTTGTTGTAATTCAGAGAGTTGCATGCGTAACGGTTGTACACGTTCAGCTAAATGCTGTTGTGATGACCAATCCCGTAATAGAGCACGTGCTTGTTGGTATGCATCACTGCGACTTACCTCACCTACCATATTTTTAACTAATTGATAGGCTTGCTCAAATTGGCTATGTGCTGCATCAGCAACACTCATTTTTTGTTCAAGGGCCAATAACGACTCTGTCGCTTGCTGTTCCCGAGCCTCAAATGTATCTAACCATTCATCTGCATTATCAATTGATAATTCAGGAAGCTGACACAAATCACGAGCTCGAGTTAATGCATGTAACGCTTGTTGGTATTGGATAGCACGAGTTTGCTGTACATCTAATGCTTGTTGGTAGTCCGCTAATTGGTTTTTTAGCTCATCAACCTCTATCTCAGCGGCTTGGGCACGAGCTTCATATTCGTCTTGTGTTTCTGTTGCTTCTGCAACAACTTCGCTTTGCTCTTCAAGGCGATAAGTCAGCTCTTCAATATCAGCTTGATAACGGTCTATTTTTTCTTGCTGACGCAGCGCTGCTTGCACTAAATTCAAATGGTCATTGGCCGCTTGGTAATCAGCTTCCAATTCTGTTGAAGCGCTATTTTGCTCATTTAGTTCGCGTGCCATTTCTACACTACGAACTTGCTCTATACGCAGTTGTTTACGACTAGCGAATAACTCATTACGTGCAGCTAAAGCGGCATCTAAATGGATACGCCTTTCATTGGAATGACGCATATAATCCGCTGATACATAATCCGTTGCTTGGCTAATTAAATGTTTAAACAAGTCGCGGTCAGATTGTGTAACGCGAATGGCTTCCAACGTTAAGCGGTTTTCACGCAATGCAGCTTCCATATCTTGGAAGGCTTTACGAACGCCACCATTTTCAGGCAATAAGTAATCACGCAATGAACGCGTAATCGCGCTGGAAATCCCACCGTATAATGACGCTTCAATAAGCCGATAATATTTGCTTCGATCACTTGCTGAGCGTAAACGTTTTGGCAAGACACCTAATTCAAATAGAACCGAATGGTAATCTGTAATTGAGTTAAATTGCTTGAACAAAATCCCTTCTTGCTCTTCAAGGCGTTCTTTTAACTCATTCAGTGGGATCACTTTGGCTTGGCGACCATCAATCACTTCTGTCAATATTTCAGTCGGAACCGTTGCCAATGGAATGCCTTGCACCATGAAAGGCTTAATATCAACTTTTTTATCACGCCCAGCAACTTGCTGTAAGCGCACACCCACCATGACGCGCTGATGTTTAGAGTTTAAAACATCTAAAATGGCATAGCAGACTCCAGGACGTAATTTCCCATGTAACCCTTTGTCCCGTGACCCTGAGGTAGCACCGGCTTCAGTGGTATTACGGAAGTGGAGTAAGGTTAAATCTGGGATCATGGCAGTAATAAAAGCAGCCATCGTTGTCGATTTACCCGCACCATTACCACCAGATAAAGTGGTGACTAACTCGTCAAGGTCAAAAGTACGAGCAAAAAAACCGTTCCAATTCACCAGCGTCAGTGAGCGAAATTTTCCGCGTTCAATCATTATTCTTCATCCTCATCACTTTCTGCCGGTTCTTGACTATCTTCGACATTCTCTTCTTCACTGTCTTTTAGTGAGAGTTCACCTTCGAGAGAGATAGCTTCGCCATCACGGATCATACGTAACTGAGCGTCTTGCGGGTTATCACCACTGCGTACATCTGCACCAAAACGGAACACAGATTCACTAATAATAAATTTACTCGGGTCATTTTGCAGAAAATGCACCATCCCTAAACGACGTAGACGGTTTAATGATGTTCTTAATTTTTCCTGCAATTTTTGTTTATCAAGGTCAGAACCCGTAGAACGCTGATTAACAAATTTAAGCAGTTTATTTTCATCCGCTAAAGAGAGTAATTCTTCAAAAAGCTCTTGAGAGGTAAAGATACCTTGATTACTTAAACGCTCAGGGCTGAGGTAGAGATAACACAGAATTTTGCCAACCATCATATCCAATTCAGATAGGACTGAGCGTGGGATCAACGTGGTCGAACGCGGGCGTAAATAGAAAAACCCTTCAGGTGCACGAATTAGCTCAACATTATACCGTGAGTAAAATTGCTCCAATGCTTCCTGAAAATCCATCAAAAATGCGTGGTTATCAAGGTCATCAATACTAATATGCCGACCTGAACGCAATTGGCTGTCTAGCTCTGGGAAAATAGGGTTAGCTAATGCTTGAGCCAGTTTTACTGGCATAAATTGTTCAATATTTGTCGATGACATGTGCCTGTACCTTGGCTCCGTAATCATTAATAGCTTGCCATTCTGCCGGTAACCCCGCCAAATCAGCCTCTGCAATGCCTAGTCTTACCGCCTGATCAATAATAATTCGAGCGACATCAAAATGACGTTTTTGTGGATATTGCTGCAAGTACCCCTGTAATACACGACCAACGTCTAATGGACGCTGCTCTGTTTTATAGATGGCAAGTTCCACTTCCATTAACTCGGCTAGTTTATCATTGAGCTCACTAAACTCTTCAAATTCAAGCTCGGGAGGCAATTCACCCGTTACCTCTTCATCATGTAATGTGAGCTCTTCATCTCGCATATCGAATAACCGGTCTGCGTTGGTATAAGTAAGAGCCCAAGGGCTATCGAGATAATGTTGAACGGACTGACGTAACCGTTGTGAAAAGATCCTGTTTTTATCCATATCTATCGCTGTACGGATAAATTTATGGACGTGACGGTCATAGCCTATCCATAAATCGATAGATTGCTGCCCCCAACTGACGATACGGTCTAATTTATTTTGTAAGTCAAAAACCAGTCTATCCACCATTTCAGAAAAAGCAGGTGCATTCATATTCGCTTCTTGAATACGCAATAAATTGGCTTGTAGTTTATCCCCTGCGGCTTCTAACGTGTCTTGCAGCTCACGCAAAGTACCGGATGTTTCTGATAATAATTGCTCACAGTTTGCGATGGCCGCCTGCCAATCTTGGTTTAACAAGGCAGCAATATCTTCTTTAACGGTATTTTGCTGCTCATCCATGATACGTTGGGATAAATCGATGCTATCAAAAATTTCAGCGACTGAATATTTTAATGGAGCAAAAACATAACGATGCCAATAAAATTCATCACCGCCTTCTTCTGCTGCTTCAGCCGCTCTTTGCAGCTCACTGGCAACTATCGAAAGCTGCATGGAAAGTCTTAATGTGGAAAATTCTCGCTGGCGTATATAATAATCGCTGATGCCAATCCCCAATGGGGTCAGACGATAAATGGAATTGCCTTCAACAATATCACTGGCGAAACGGTTAAATATTTTTTGGCGCACCATATCATTGATGGCATTATTTGCCCTCACCGCCAAAGATTCCGTTGTCTGTTCAAAACCTTTGCAAACTTCACGAAAGGCGTCAACCAGTTCCCCTTCACTCATTTCGCCATTCACTCTTTCACTGTTTAATACTGCCACCGCCAGCAAAAATGCCAAACGCTCAGCAGGGAGTGAAATCGCAAAATCATTTTTTCGTGCCCAAGACACAAGTTCAGGGACGGTCTGGGAAAAATCACTCATAAATCGTCCTTTTGTATTTGTTTGCGTGCCATGACATGAATATAACGCCCCATACTAAGATAGGGTTCTTCACGACAATATTGTTGCTCTAACGCTAACAATGCAGGAAAATCTTTTTGCTGTAATTGCCTACTTTGCAGATAGTCATGGAAAACTCTGACGCCACTTTTAGCTAAGATGCCCATACCACACCCCCTTAACCACTCATCAACTTGCTGAGGAAATAAAGGTTTCTGTGGCGATAACGAGCGTTTACGACGCCGCTGAATATGCGGGGTTGCCAAATGAAAGTTCCCCAAAATCGCATTACGCATGACTAAGCCATTTGCATTATAGAACATGACAGAAAATACGCCTTCTGGTCTGATTATATCTGCCAGTTGTTCAATTGCATATTTTTGATCGCTAATCCATTCAAGAACAGCATGGAATAAAACAAGGTCAACGGGCTCATTAATATGTTGGGAAATATCTTGCACCGCACAGTGAACAAAGCGAATGTTATCGCTAATCCCTTGTTCTTTTGCAAGCTCACTGGCTCGTTCCAACATTTCTTCGGATAAATCGCAAAGTATAACTTGATGGCCCATAGCAGCAAGTTTACGTGAAAAATGCCCTTCACCTCCACCTGCATCAAGTATTTTTAAGGTTTTCCCCTTAAATTGGCTATCTAATATATGCGTTAAATCTTGCCAAACCACCGCTTCACGTATTTTTCCTTTTGTCGTGCCGTAGATATTTTTTGCAAATTTATCGACAATATCATCAAAGTTGCGGTCTGCCATGTGCTATCCGGTTGCCTATCATTGTTCATTAACTAAGTTTTATGGGCCAATTAGTCGCAAAAACCGCCAATGTAGTCTATTTTCATCTTGAACTTAATGAAATTAAGCTAAATTGAGAATACTATCACTGAGTATTGTGCTTATCACACCAGATGTGGGCGACAATTGAAACATGAATTATAACAGATAATAGCGATATTTTTGCATTGTACTTTATTTTGCTCAGTGAATTTCATTTTGACATCATTGAAGGCGATTTTCGCTATTTTTATGTTGAAAAAGTGGTTATATGACGCTTTTTCAAGGGTAGTTCCACAACCAAAATTGATTGATAACCCTTAAGAATAGGCTTAGTTATGTTATTTTTTTTAAAAAAATATATTGGTTCCCTTTTGATGCCACTGCCATTATTGCTCATCATTGGGTTTATCGGGTTAATTTTACTCTGGTTCACTCGCTGGCAACGATGCGGAAAAACATTTACTAGCCTGAGCTTAATACTCCTAGCAGTACTCGGATTACAGCCTGTTTCAGATAGCTTGCTCGCGCCTGTAGAAGGCCAATATAATAAGCGATATGAATTGATCACTGAAACACCACCGCAAAATATACAGTATATCGTGGTATTAGGAGGTGGGTTTACTTACAACCCAGATTGGAGCCCAAGCTCTAACTTATTGAATAACAGCCTACCAAGAGTAACTGAAGGCGTCCGATTATATTTAAAACACCCAGGCAGTAAGCTTATCTTTACTGGAGGGAAAGCGAGCAGCACCATAAGCAGTGCAGAAGTTGCGGCACAAGTAGCTCAGTCTTTAGGTGTACCCGCACAAGATACAATCCCTCTTACAGAGCCTAAAGATACCCAAGAAGAAGCCTTTGAGGTTGAGAAAATTATTGGGAAATCGCCTTTCTTATTAGTCACTTCAGCCAACCATTTGCCTCGGGCGATAACCATGTTTACAGACAGAGGCATGCAACCATTCCCTGCTCCCGCAAATCAACTTGTTATTACTAGCGGCATTAACCCATGGGAGAAATACATCCCTTCAGCATATTACTTCGGTCACAGTGAACGAGCGTGGTATGAATTTCTTGGGACGATTTGGTGGCACCTAAAGCCTGATAATACACAATCAATAGACTCCTCGTTGCCAACTCCAGAAGCAACCGTCGCCGAATGAAAACAAAAAGGTGTAACCTATACAGATTACACCTTTTGTTGAATACCAAGAGAACAAACAAGATGCTACCTCTTGGGCTTACTGAATAATATTTTAATTACAATAGAAATTGCTTTCTGACAGCATCAAGATCTGCTTGGGTATCAACACCCGCCCCTGGTGTTGTTTTAGCTACATCCACATGAATTTTCTCACCATACCAAAGCACCCGAAGCTGCTCAAGCATCTCGATTTTTTCTAATGGACTAGCTTCCCAACTAACATAACGGCGGATAAACCCAGCGCGATAGGCGTAAATACCAATATGACGTAAAAACGTGTCACCAATGACATCATGACTTTTAGCAAAACCGTCTCTGTCCCAAGGAATAGTTGCACGAGAAAAGTACAACGCATAGCCACCTTGATCAGTAACCACTTTCACTGCATTGGGGTTAAACGCCTCATGAGCATCACGAATAGGCACGGCCAGCGTACCCATTCCAGCTTGACTTCCCTTAAGATTATTTGCTACTTGGCTAATAATTTCAGGTGGAATTAAAGGCTCATCCCCTTGCACATTCACAATGATTTCATCATCAGAAAAGCCGTAAGTATCGATAACTTCTGCTAACCGCTCAGTGCCAGACTGGTGCTCGGGGTTGGTCATACAAGCCTCACCCCCAGCTTCAATCACGGCTTTAGCCACATCAGGATGATCTGTCGCCACAATGACTCGACTAGCCCCTGATTTAATCGCTTGTTCCATCACCCTAACGACCATTGGCTTGCCATGAATATCAGCTAAAGGTTTACCCGGCAAACGGGTCGATGCATAACGAGCAGGAATAATAACCGTAAACATGGCGATTATTTTCCTTCATCTAATGAGACTTGGCGTGCTTCATTTTCGAGTAATACAGGGATGCCATCACGAATTGGATAGGCTAAGTGATCAAACTTGCAGATAAGCTCGAGGTTTTCTTTGTTATAGCTTAATTTGCCATGACATATAGGGCAGGCAATGATTTCAAGTAAACGGTGATCCATGTTTTCTCCCGAATGGATTTTAACTCACTTGGAGTCAGGATATCACATGCAGATATCACCGTTAACTTTAATCTTTCTGAATAAGATCTCCTGCGTGAGATGAGAGGATAAAAGCAGGAGAATTTGTTCTGTTAATTGTTTAGTAATTACTTCTAGTAAGCAATAACGTCTGCTGCCGTTATGCCATCCGAATTACGAGTAACAGAGAACTCAACGTTTTGACCTTCAAATAATGATTTGATTTTTTTATTAGCGATTGATTTTGTTGTCACAAATACATCATCTCCACCATTGAATGGTGAAATAAAACCGTAACCTTCTTTTGCGTCAAACCATTTAACTCGACCCATATGTAATTGAAAATTCATATTAAAACTCCTTTTGTTCTGAGAACAATATTTTTTTTATCTTTGTATCATTACTCTTTCTTGCGTCCCATTTATAAATTGCCGATCTATTAATACATCAAAGAGTAAATACACTTTTACCAATTTATGCACATAAATAATTGTGCATTTACTATAACGCCCGTAAATATAGATTTCAGATATCACTCATCCACTGTGAAGTTAACAGCCTAATTTGACATTATGATGACAAAACTTAGAAGTAACGACCCAATAATGTAGATTGTGCGAGGATATGAAGACTAACTAAAGAACGCGGCGTGAAATTCAAGCTAGTATAAAATCCAATTATTAATGTATTGCATCTAGATACATAATAAGTAGATCTATATCACATTGGCGATATTATTATCATAGTGAAACGTTAGTGGCAAGTTTTTTTGTTATTTGTGATAAGTTTTTTTATTTCGCTTAAAATTTTATCTGCACCACGATGTTGGAGCTGAGCTTGAACAGGAAGGAACCACCAGTTAGGTTGAGCAAATTCGCGGCATTTTACTGCATCTTTCTCCGTCATTAATAAAGACTGATGGGGTTTAACTAAAGACATTAACTGTTGTTGTTCATACGATTGGTGATCGGCAAAAGCTTGGCTTCCCTCTAATACAACCCCTTTACCCTGTAAAGAATTAAAAAAACGTGTGGGGTGACCAATTCCTGCCATTGCCACTACCGACTCTAGCTCCGTAACGGGTTGTTTTTTTAAGCTCACAAGGTTAATTGCGCTATCCCCCTCTAGGGTCATTAGCACTTCATTTCCTTGGGGATTACCACCATTAACTATAGATGCATTAACAGTTTTTAAACGCCCAATTCTTTCACGCATAGGCCCAGCAGGAAGCCACCAGCCATTACCAAAACGACGTTGCCCATCAATGACGACTATCTCATAGTCACGTTGCAGTGCGTAGTGTTGTAGCCCGTCATCAGTGATGATGACATCTAATTCGTATGCCTGAAGCAGGGCTTTAACTGCATCGCTACGCTTAGGAGCTACAGCAACAGGCGCCTTTGTGCGATGAAATATCAATACAGGTTCATCCCCTGCAACTTGTGTGGTAGTCGCCTCATTAAGTACTAATGGGTAATTCTCTGACTTACCGCCATAGCCCCTAGAAACGACCCCCACCCGATAACCTGCATTAGTTAATGATTCAACTAACCAAATGACTACGGGCGTTTTACCATTTCCACCCGCAGTTAGGTTCCCAACTACGACCACCGGAACCGGTGCTTTCCATGAACGAAATAGCCCAACTTTATATGCCATATGCCGAATTACTGTTATCAGCCCATAAAGGAAAGATAACGGCAATAACAAAATATATAGCCAAGATTTGCCAGACCAAATACGCTCTATCATTGTTTAAATTGGATTCTATGTAATTGAGAATACGCGCCATCTTGCGCTAATAAAGATGCATGATTACCACGCTCAATAATCTTGCCATCTTGTACCACTAAGATTTCATCGGCGTTCTCTATCGTTGATAACCTATGAGCAATCACTAAAGATGTCCTATTCTTTTGTAGTTCATCAAGTGCAGCTTGAATTGCACGTTCAGACTCAGTATCTAAAGCAGAGGTTGCTTCATCAAGAATAAGGATTGGGGCATCACGTAACAATGCGCGAGCTATCGCTATCCGCTGGCGCTGACCACCTGAAAGCATGACCCCATTTTCACCGATAACCGTATCTAAGCCTTTATCAAGCTTGGCAATAAAGTCCATTGCGTAAGCCATCTCTGCTGCTTTTTCAATTTGCTCACGGCTGTAGTTGCCATCTGTTGCATAGGCAATATTATTGGCTATCGTATCGTTAAATAAGTAAACATGCTGTGAAACTAAAGCAACTTGGTTCCGTAACGAAGCTAAGGTGTATTCGCGAATGTCATGACCATCTATCTGGATCGTTCCTTCATCAATGTCATAAAAACGCGTAATTAAATTAGCAATAGTAGACTTACCTGAACCTGAACGCCCGACCAGAGCAACTGATTTCCCCGCAGGTAACGTAAATGAAATATCGTCTAACGCAGGATGCTCTTTGGTTTCATAGGTAAAAGTAACATGTTCAAATTTGATGTCACCTTTTACCTCTTTTAATACTTTCGTCCCATTATCTTTTTCTTGTTCAGTATCTAAGATAGCAAACAAGGTTTGGCAAGCAGCCATACCGCGCTGAAATTGAGAGTTAACATTAGTGAGGGATTTTAAAGGCCGCATTAATGCAAACATAGATGAAAATACAACGGCAATGGTACCTGATGTTAATTCATCGCGAATTTCGGGAAAGCTCGCAGCGTACAATACAAATGCCAATGCGAATGAAGCAATAAGTTGAACAATCGGGTCTGAAATTGCTGATGCGGTTACCATTTTCATATTTTGGCGACGCATGTTATTGCTTACCTTGTTAAAACGCTCAGTTTCAACTTTCTGCCCACCAAAAATTAAAACTTCTTTATGCCCTTTTAACATTTGCTCTGCGCTAGCAGTAACATGCCCCATCCCCGTTTGCATATTTTTACTGATTTTACGAAAACGTTTAGAGACAATGCGAATAGTCACAGAAACAACTGGGGCAATAACAATTAATATCAGAGATAGTTGCCAGCTGTAATAAAACATCATGGCAAACAACCCGATAATATAGGCGCTTTCACGTATAATAGTAATTAATGCACCTGAGGAAGAGGAAGCAACCTGCTCTGAGTCATAAGTAATTCTCGATAATAATGTCCCTGTTGACTGCTGGTCAAAAAAGCTAACAGGCATTCCCATCATATGACCAAACAATTTACGGCGCATATTCATAACGACTTTGCCCGCGACCCATGAAACACAATAGGTTGAAACAAAGCTAGAACTACCACGAACGACCATAAGACCTAACACCGCAAGCGGAAGCCATTTTAAAACATCGTTGTCGGCTTTATCGAAGCCTTCATCTAACAAGGGTTTTAACAAAGAAATCATAAACGCATCACCTGCGGCGTTAATGATAAGTGCTATTGCTGCTACAATTAAACCCGCTTTAAAAGGCGCAATAATTGGCCACAAGCGGCGAAAAGTTTGTTTTGTCGAAAGGTCTTTATCATTCATACTTTTAATTACCAGACTTAATGTAAGCGCACTATTCTACTCGGGAAATAGCGGCAAGCCAAACCACAGATGATACCAACGGGGTTGAATTTCATAGCGATAACGTAAAATTTTAATATTTTCTTTTTTAAACCATAAAGTTATCTGACCATTCTCTGCTGTGTTTAACCATTTAACGCCACTACTTTTATACCTAGAATAGACTTTTTGTGATGGAATTTTCCACGCACTGTACCTTGCAGAAGAAACTAATGCCAATGATGGTTTAACATTCCTTAACAATAAGGCGGTTGAGGATGTGCTACTTCCATGGTGAGGCACAAATAAAATGTTAGAATGAAGTCTTGATTTATACATTTCAACAATTGATCTTTCACCTTGTTTTTCTAAATCTCCCGTCAATAAGATTTTATGGTACCCATCAGTTAATTGAATAACACAAGAATCATTGTTATGCGATATTTTTGATGATTTTTCAGGCCACAACACTTCAAATGTTAAAATCCCCCATTGCCACTTTTGCCCTTTGAAGCAAGGAAGATGCTGAATACGCTGTCTTTTCTTTAACTTATTATATTCATTAGAGTAATTACCAAAACTACTACGTATGCTTATCCACGGGTATTGCTGACTTAAATCTTTAACGCCCCCAGTATGATCCAGATGATTATGACTGAGAATAACAGTTAACGGTGTAATATTATGATGTTTAAGAAAGGGGATAACCTGCTTTTTTGCACTGCTACTCCCTTTCCATATATTTCCTGTATCATATAAGAATGCTAGATTATTTTGTTCTATAACGACTGCTAAACCGTGGCCAATATCGAGTACAGTTAAGCTCCAATCCTTTTTTGGTGATTTACTATTCCCTCTTTCAGTTAGTATTAATATGAGGACACAGCCGCATAGCCCTAAGTAATTTTTGTACCACCGGTAAAGGATCACTAAAGCAATAAGCCAACAGCTTACCAAAGCATAATAAGGCACATGACGTAATTCAAACCAAAAGCGGCTGAAGAATGGAATTGGCTTCAACCCCCATTCAATTACCTGATCAATAGTAAGTAAAATAACATTTTGTATCTCAGGAATTGGTAGTAAAAATAAGACAAATATAGCAGGAACTACTAACCAAGAAATAATAGGAACAAACCAAAGATTTGCAAAAAAACTCATTAGATTAATACCATTAAACATTATAAGTTGCATGGGAATGAGTAGAATAAGTAAACCTATCTGTAAATGAGTTAATATAATAATTTTCCCTATTACTTTTTGTTGCGCAAGATGAGGAGATAAAGGTAAAACACTGGACCAATAGAGTATGGCTAAAACCGCAAAGCTCGATAGCCAAAAACTATCTGATAAAATTGATAACGGGTCTAATACTAAGATACCTGCAATGCTCCATAACGCCCATTGCCAAGAAAAATAATGAGATGTTTTTTTTCGAATATAAACCCATAACAATAAAGCAAAAAATGCCCGAGTTGCAGGGATTGCAAAATCAGAAACCCAAGCATAAAGAACAGCCAAACATACCCCTGACAATATTGGGATACTTTCATTTAAAAATGATATAGGTAATAAATATTGAATCCCCCTTACAATCAAATAACCAAATAAATAGGCTAAACCTATATGTAAACCAGATATCGCAATTAAATGAGTTAACCCTGTATTCTGTAATAGTAGAGAATGCTGTGGGGTCAATAGCCCCCTTTCACCAAACATAAGCGCATAAATAACACCTGCATTATTTAATGGTGATATTTGCTGTGAATAATAGTTAATAAGCTTTTGTCTAATAGAACATTGAGAGTCTAATATTTTTTGTTGCTGACTCTTCAGTAAACCAATTTGCCTTTTTGCTAATAGATAACGCTGTTGATTACCCCCCCCTTCATTTAAAGAACTATGTAAAGGCTTAAGCTTTCCTACAATTTGCCATGACTGCCCCGCGCATAATGGCGCCTTAGTCTTCCATAAAGCATATAATGGAGGAAAAATAATTTTAGAGTTTATTCTATCAATACGTACCTTATGCTTATATTCTTTTCCTGCTAACGGAATACTTATAACGGTAAGGTCAATTTTGTGGTTTTTCTCAGATAGAAAATCCATTTTGTTTTTAATATCAATACAATGCCAGTTTCCCCAAATAAACGATATGATAACCAATGAGATAAACTTCCCCACCTTATTAGTCATATAAAAGATTAAAAATAAAGTAATGATAAAAATACAAGTAATTGTAACGTTTAAACTTATAAGTTCAGGAATAAATAATAAAGGTAATACCCCAGTAATTACCGCTAATGCTGCCAATGATAATGATAGTGATTTTTTATATTTACCTAGCCAATAATGAATAGTGTGATTAATAGCCCAGTTCTTCCCCCCTCCCTGTCCTTTCATATTTGGCTCCTTTTACCCATAATCTAGAGCCCAATCTAAAACTTAACTATTTATTCAATAAGTAGTTAAGATAGGTTTTGAGTCGCGCTTCGTAATAAGTTATTCAGGAAAAATACAGTATTCATTAAAGTGGGAAGCGCCTCGCAATTTATTTCAATACTTATCAATACTTGTCGTGTTTAAGCCTACATCTACATTTATAATCCCATCTAGACCGATTGATTTCTTTTTCCATTTTTCAATGAGCGAAAGCTATGAGGTCAAGTATTTGATTCCCAGTGTTAGGTGTTGGGTGTTGGGTGTTGGGTGTTGGGTGTTGGGTGTTGGGTGTTGGGTGTTGGGTGTTGGGTGTTGGGTGTTGGGTGTTGGCCAGATTATAAAAAACAGCGCTATACAATAATATGCAAGCGCTGTTTTGATGTAATAATTAAGATTTATAGCCCTTTATTGGCCATAAATATTTACACGATCACGTAATTCTTTACCTGGTTTAAAATGAGGAACATATTTACCTTCTAGCTCCACTTTATCACCAGTTTTTGGGTTACGGCCAACGCGTGGTGCACGGTAGTGAAGAGAAAAACTGCCGAAACCACGAACCTCAATACGCTCACCACCGGCTAACGTATCAGCCATATGCTCAAGAATTTCCTTTACAGCTTCCTCAACGGTTTTTGCTGAAAGATGAGACTGCTGGCTAGCCAGTCTTTCAATTAATTCAGACTTGGTCATAGTACCTCCCTAAACTACCGTTACAAAGGGGCAATTCTATTACTGCCCCCACTTAATTATTCGCCTTTAGCTGCTTTGAAAGCTTCAGCCATTGCATTGTTGCCGAATGCAGTATCTTCTTGTTTGTTCACAGCTGCGACAGCGTCTTTCTCATCCGCTTCATCTTTAGCACGAACAGACAGGTTGATTACACGGTTTTTACGATCAACACCAGTGTATTTAGCTTCAACATCATCACCAACGTTCAGAACCAGAGTTGCATCTTCAACACGGTCACGTGAAGCTTCTGAAGCACGCAGGTAACCTTCAACGCCCAGAGTCAGCTCAACAGTTGCACCTTTAGCGTCAACTGCGATTACTTTACCAGTAACGATAGCGCCTTTCTTAGTAGCTGCTAAGTAGTTATTGAATGGATCTTCAGCTAACTGTTTAACACCTAAAGAGATACGCTCACGCTCTGCGTCAACTTGCAGAACAACAGCTGCGATTTCATCGCCTTTTTTGTATTCACGAACTGCTTCTTCGCCTGCAACGTTCCAGGAGATGTCAGATAAGTGAACCAGGCCATCGATGCCGCCGTCCAGACCGATGAAGATACCGAAGTCAGTGATAGACTTGATTTTACCTTCAACGCGGTCGCCTTTGTTGTGAGTTTCTGCAAATTGCTGCCATGGGTTAGATTTGCATTGTTTTAGGCCTAAAGAGATACGACGACGTTCTTCATCGATATCCAGAACCATAACTTCAACAACATCACCAACGTTAACAACTTTAGATGGGTGGATGTTTTTGTTAGTCCAATCCATTTCTGAAACGTGAACCAGACCTTCAACGCCTTCTTCGATTTCTACGAAGCAACCATAGTCAGTCAGGTTAGTAACGCGACCAGTCAGCTTAGTGCCTTCTGGGTAACGTTTAGCGATTGCGACCCAAGGATCTTCGCCCAGTTGTTTCAGACCCAGAGAAACACGAGTGCGCTCACGGTCGAATTTCAGAACTTTAACATTGATTTCATCACCAACGTTGACGATTTCGCTTGGGTGTTTAACACGTTTCCAAGCCATGTCAGTGATGTGCAGCAAGCCGTCAACACCGCCAAGATCAACGAATGCACCGTAGTCAGTAAGGTTCTTAACGATACCTTTAACTTCCATGCCTTCCTGCAGGTTTTCCAGCAGTTGATCGCGCTCAGCGCTGCTTTCAGATTCAATTACAGCACGACGAGAAACAACAACGTTGTTGCGTTTCTGATCCAGCTTGATTACTTTGAACTCAAGCTCTTTGCCTTCCAAGTGAGTAGTATCACGAACTGGGCGTACATCTACCAGTGAACCTGGTAAGAACGCACGGATGCCGTTAAGTTCAACAGTGAAACCGCCTTTAACTTTACCGTTGATAACACCAGTTACAGTTTCAGCTTCTTCGTAAGCTTTTTCCAGCATCAGCCATGCTTCATGACGTTTAGCTTTCTCACGAGACAGGATAGTTTCACCGAAACCATCTTCTACTGCATCCAGAGCTACATCGATTTCGTCGCCAACTTGGATTTCTAGCTCACCCTGAGCATTTTTGAACTGTTCTACTGGGATAGCAGATTCTGATTTAAGACCTGCGTCTACCAGTACTACGTCTTTATCGATGGCAACGACAGTACCACGAACGATAGAACCAGGACGAGTTTCAATATTCTGCAGGGATTCTTCAAAGAGTTGAGCAAAAGATTCAGTCATATTAATGATCTTCAAGAGTTTTTAATTAACGTCCACTTAGCTTCCCGCCAAATGGGGTTGTTTCACATACCCCACAACATTCCATGTCGCAAGGTTGATGCTATGCTAATAAAATAATCAACATAGCGGTAAGTGCGTATATTATCTAATTATAAGCTAAAATAAAGCCTATTATCACGATAATTGTAGAATTTTTTTTGCATAGGTGCGTGCTTTTTCAATAACTTCCTCAATTGACATACTTGTGGAATCCAGCACTAATGCATCTTTCGCAGCAATAAGGGGCGCAACTGAGCGATTGCGATCACGGTAATCGCGCTCTTCAATTTCGCTTAAAAGACGTTCAAAATTAACATCAAAGCCTTTCTCTTGCAACTGCTTCATGCGACGATGCGCTCTTTCTTGCGCAGAAGCATCAAGGAAAATTTTCACTGGGGCATCAGGGAATACAACAGTTCCCATATCTCGACCATCGGCAATTAACCCAGGGAATGTTCTAAATGCACGCTGGCGTCGTAATAGAGCTTCACGAACACGGGGAAAAGTTGCTGTTTGCGAAGCCGTATTTCCAACGGTTTCTGTTCTAATCTGATTTGAGACATCCTCACCTTCAAGGATCACTTTTAAGATATTCCCTTCAGGAACAAAGCGTACATCTAAATTAGCCGCTAAAGGAACTAGCCCATCCTCAGATTGAATATCAACATGATGATGTAATGCAGCTAACGCGAGTACACGATAAATTGCACCGGAGTCTAGAAGTTGCCATCCAAATTCATTTGCTAATGCTTGGCAAAGTGTACCTTTGCCTGCTCCGCTAGGTCCATCAACGGTGATTACAGGGGCTATCGCCACCATAAAAAGTCTCCTTTTCTGCACATAGCATCCGCTACCTGCAATTAAAATCAGTAGAGGTATTATACCAATTCATCAACTTTGTGAAATAAGCAGGTTCTGATGATTGTCAGAAAATAAGAGAATATTGATTAAATTAAGTTATTGTTGGGCTGGTACTGAACAAACATATCAGCCCAACAAAAGTATTAACTTAGGCGAGCAAGCTGCTCGAAGTAATCTGGAAACGTTTTGGCAGTGCAACCTGGGTCTAAAATAGTGACAGGAGTATCTGATAACGCCACTAATGAAAAACACATAGCAATACGATGGTCATTGTAAGTTTCAATTTCTGCGTGTTGTAGTTTTTTGGGTGGAACAACACGGATATAATCATGCCCCTCTTCTACTTCAGCGCCAACTTTTCGTAGCTCAGTGGCCATCGCGTATAACCTGTCAGTTTCTTTTACACGCCAGTTATAAATATTACGAATAACTGTTTCGCCTTCAGCGAATAACGCGACAGTCCCTATTGTCATTGCTGCATCAGGGATTTCATTCATATCCATGTCAATACCGCTCAAAGTACCACGTTGACACTCAACGTAGTCATCACCCCAGCGAATCGTCGCGCCCATTTTCTCCAACACGTTGGCAAACTTAGTATCACCTTGCAAACTATTACGGCCAATACCAGTGACACGTACAATACCACCTTTAATAGCAGCAGCGGCTAAAAAGTAAGAAGCCGAAGAAGCGTCACCTTCCACTAAATATTCACCAGGTGATTGATATTGTTGCTGGCCTTTAATTACAAATTGTTGATATTGATGATTTTCAACAATAACACCAAAAGTTTTCATTAATGCTAGCGTTATATCAATATAAGGTTTAGAGACTAACTCACCAATAATGGTAATAGTCGTATCTTGCTCTGCACGAGGAGCCGCCATTAATAATGCCGTTAAAAATTGGCTAGAAACCGAACCATCGACTGAAATTTTGCCACCGACAAAACCGCCTTTTAAACGAATCGGCGGATAATTTTCTTGTTCTAAATAATCAATAACTGCCCCGCCTTCCCTCAAAGCATCCACTAAGTGCCCAATGGGACGCTCTTTCATGCGGGGTTCTCCGGTCAGAATAATATTATTGTGGCTCAATGATAATGCCGCTGCCAGCGGGCGCATTGCTGTCCCTGCATTACCTAAAAATATTTCTAGTTCATCCGAATGGGATAAGTTACCGCCTAGACCTTCCACGCAACACCGTGTTTTATCATCCGATAATTGGTAACTAACCCCTAATTGGCTTAATGCATTCAGCATATGGCGAATATCATCACTGTCTAATAAATTAGTCAGTACGGTCGTCCCTTTAGCCATCGCAGCAAGTAACAGTGCACGGTTTGAGACACTTTTAGACCCTGGCAAATTAATTGTGCCATTAATTGAAGAAATTGGTTGTAATGTCAGGGATTGCATAAAAGGTGTTTTCTCCAGTGAAATTGCAAGTAAAATCAACCGAGCCCTATTTTCTTTTTAGTTAGCTACAAGAGGGCTCGATTATTAGCTGAACATCCTATCAGCCAGTTTATACTCATCATTTTTCAGGTTGCATGCGTGTTGGCCATTTTCAACGAACCGAGCTATATCGTGTACCAATGCCCCTCATCTATTTTCGTTTATTACCGACATGCAACCCAAATTATGTAGAGCTTAATAAAGAGTGTTATGCGTTATGGCGTTCAAAATCTGCCATAAAATCAACCAAAGCCTGTACACCAGCTAATGGCATAGCATTATAAATGGAGGCTCGCATTCCGCCTGCCACTTTATGACCTTTCAGTGAAAGCAGGCCTTGTTCTTTCGCTTCTTCGATAAATTTGGCATCCAATGCAGGGTTTTGCATTTGGAATGGCACATTCATCCAAGAGCGGTTTTCTACTGCCACACGGTTTATATAAAACTGGCTATCATCAATAGCATTGTAGAGTAATTGTGATTTTTCATAATTACGCTTCGCCATTTCTTGTAAGCCACCTTGTTCTTTCAACCACTTAAAGACCATACCTGATAGGTACCATGCAAATGTTGGCGGTGTGTTGAACATGGAATCATGTTTTGCTAGTAATGTATAATCAAATACTGATGGCGTCTGTGGAGAGGCTTTGCCCAGTAGGTCTTCACGAATAATGACAATTGTTAACCCAGCAGGCCCGATATTTTTTTGTGCACCCGCATAGATTATGCCAAAACGGCTGACATCAATCGGTTTTGATAAAATAGAAGATGAGTAATCAGCAACAATAATTTTGTCTTTCGGGAAATCAGGTTCTTCGTGGAGGGCTAAACCGCCAATCGTTTCATTAGGGCAATAATGGACATAAGCAGCATCGTCACTTAAAGGCCATTCACTCATTGGTTTTAGGCTCACAACGCCATCTTTTTCTTCAGCAATCTGAATGACGTTAGGTTTACAGTATTTCGCTGCTTCTTTCGCAGCAGATTCTGACCAATAACCACTGACAATGTAATCAGCCGTCGTTTTGCCACCTAATAAGTTCATCGGGATAGTAGCAAAGTGGGCACGGGCACCGCCATGACAAAATAGAATTTTATAATTACTTGGCACATTTAATAAATCACGTAAATTTTGCTCAGCTTCTTTTGCAACTTCAACAAATTCTTTTCCGCGATGACTCACTTCCATCACTGAAACACCTAGACCTTGCCAATTACAAAATTCTTGTTCAGCACGACGCATGACTTCGACAGGCAGCATCGCTGGACCTGCACTGAAATTATAAACCTGACTCATTGACCTCACCCTATCTTCAATAATTATGATTAATAAAACTCACTCAGATGCTTCAAGTTGTACCACTCCACGCCTTTAGCTGCAACGCTTATTGTGAATTGATAGTAAAAAGTAATAGGGGAATTTTGGGTAAAATAAACAAAAGAATTTTGTTAATCTCGTCACATTATCGACAACCATAATTTTATGAAGAGATTAACAATAAATAAGGAATAATATCCCGAATCATCTTGTCGATTTTGTCTTCGGGATATTTATTGAAATGAATTTTTTATTTATAAAAAGCGGAATTAACTAATTACTTTACTAACGATCTCGATAGCTTCTTTTTCAATAAGGCGTAGATGTTCTTCGCCACGGAAACTTTCACAATAAATTTTGTATGCTTCTTCTGTCCCTGATGGCCTTGCTGCAAACCAACCGTAATCGGTCATAATTTTTAAGCCACCTATCGAGGCGCCATTACCAGGTGCTGCGGTTAAGCGCTGTGTAATTTTATCACCCGCTAGCGTATCTGCGGCTACCATTTCTGGAGATAATTTACTTAACTTAGCTTTTTCTTCGTGAGTCGCTTTCGCTTGGATACGGTTGTAAATCGGTGCACCAAATTTTTTCGCGAGGTTATTATAGCGTTGCTGAGGGTTTTCACCGGTAACTGCTGTAATTTCTGCGGCTAATAAACAAAGAATGATACCATCTTTATCCGTTGACCAAGGTGTACCATCAAATTTCAGGAACGATGCCCCAGCACTTTCTTCCCCACCAAAACCGAGTTGACCACTAAATAAACCATCAACAAACCATTTAAAACCAACCGGTACTTCTACCAATTCACGACCAATATCACTGACAACTCGGTCAATCATCGCACTAGAAACCAGCGTTTTACCGACAGCAACATCTTTCCCCCACAGAGGCCGATGCTGGAATAAATAGTCAATCGCAACAGCAAGGTAGTGATTTGGGTTCATTAACCCATCAGGGGTGACAATACCATGGCGGTCGTAATCAGGATCATTTGCAAACGCCAAATCAAACCGTTTTTTCATCCCTAATAACCCTGCCATAGCCCAACTTGATGAGCAATCCATACGGATAACACCATCATGGTCAAGTGGCATAAAACGGAAAGTTTGGTCTAGTTGATCATTTACGATTTCAATATTTAATTGATAATGCTCAGCAATTTTTTTCCAATATTCGATACCTGAGCCACCTAGTGGGTCAACACCGATTTTTAGCCCTGATTTGGCGATAGCCTCCATATCAACAACTTCGCCCAGTGCTAATACGTATGGCATAATTAAATCTTGCTGAATAACATATTCACTTGCGATCGCAGCATCAAAACTTAGGCGCTTAACCCCCTCGAGGTTATTTACCAGTATTTGATTAGCATTTTTCTCAATAACCGAAGTTAAATCTGTATCCGCAGGCCCGCCATTTGCTGGATTATATTTAATACCACCATCTTCAGGTGGATTATGGGAAGGCGTGATCACAATGCCATCAGCAATATTTTGGTGTGACTGGTTGTAACTTAAGATTGCATGGGAGATGGCTGGAGTTGGTGTGAAACCATTGTTCTCCTGAACAATTACATGAACTTGATTGGCTGCTAGCACCTCAACCACAGTAATAAATGCCGCTTCAGATAAAGCATGTGTATCTTTACCCACAAAGCAAGGGCCTGTTACCCCTTGTGTTTTGCGCAAATCAGCAATAGCTTGTGCAATTGCCAATATGTGATTTTCATTAAAATTTTTACGTAATGAGCTACCACGATGCCCAGACGTACCAAATTTAACCGCCTGAGAAGCGTCCCCTGCTTGCGGCTTCTGAGTATAATATTGAGCGGTTAATTGAGCGACATTGATCAAGTCACTTTGAAACGGAAGCTGCCCTGCACGTTCATGTATTGTCACTGGTTTTCTCCCAAAGCACTGATGCTTTGCTTTTCACATCAGTGATATTTCAGTTTTAAATGGTATTACTCACTTTTTCAATCACATTCGCAGGGAACTGCATTTCCTGCATGATGGCATCAACCATACTACGTTTGCGATTAGTATTTGTGTTCGTGATCACCCAATAAGGGGTCCCCGGAATATGACGAGGCTTAGACTGTTTACCCGCAGCAAGCAACGTTTGCTCATCGCCGGCAAAATAAATACGAGTTCGACCATGCATTAATTCTGTAGCGCTCGCAAAGCGCTTAGCATCTAAACTGTATAATGTGGACAGAATTAACATAAACCGGTCAATTGCTTTGCTTTTTTCTGCATAAGCATCGGATAACAATAATTCCCTAACAACCCTAACTGGGTTTTGTGCAACAGCAGGTGTACTCATCGCCAGTTCAGTTTTAGTTACTGGTTGTGCCTGACCGACTTCTTTTACTTGTACTGGCTGCCCGGACTTGAAATTTAACATACGGCGCAAGATATCCGATGCACTTTCACCGATATGCTGTGTATGGCTCGCAATATAGCGGTAAAGCTCTTCATCAACTTCTATCGTTTTCATTTTTTCCCAGTACTTTATTTTAACTAAAATTTGCGGTGTGATTATAAGACAGATTTAAAAAAAACAAAACAATTAAAATTTCAATAACTTAAAGTAAACACACCTCTAAGTTTAAAGATAATTCAGTATGTTATCATACCATTACTTTACTCATTTCATCACAGTGACCAAGTTCAATTTTCTTAAATTCTTTGCATAAAAACATTCTATTAACCCAATTATTGAATTGTTCACCCACCGAAGAAGATTATTTGACTATTTGGATTTTATCCCTAGCCATGCCATGATAAAGCTACTTGTATCACTGATAAATTGATAAAACAAATATGACTGTGTTACTCAACCATACTATTCATAAACCTGAAAATCCAATCTCTAATAACCCTGTTGTATTAATTCATGGGCTATTCGGTGACCTGCATAACTTAGGCGTGTTAGGCCGTGATTTACAACAATATTTTGATACTATTCAAATTGATGTTCGCAATCATGGTGATTCATTTCGTGACGACCAAATGAGTTATCAACAAATGGCGCAAGATGTGATTAACCTTATAAAGTCATTAGGTTATAAAAATGCCATTTTAATTGGTCACTCCATGGGGGGGAAAATAGCAATGGCAGCAACGGCTTTAGCCCCTGATTTTATCACTCAGGTAGTTGCTATTGATATCGCCCCTGTCGCTTATCAAGTTCGCCGCCATGATAAAATCTTTGCAGCTCTGGATGCAGTTACTGCGGAGCAAGCTAAAACTCGTCAAGAAGCGACAACCATTATGCGTCACCATATCAATGAAGATGGCGTTATCCAATTTCTCCTAAAATCTTTTAAGCAAGGTGAATGGAAGTTCAATTTGCCCGCACTAAAAACGAATTATGAGAAAATTATTGGTTGGGAAACCGTCCCTGCATGGAATAAGCCTGTATTATTAATTCCTGGAGGAAATTCACCTTATGTACAAGCCGAATATTCCGATGAAATCGCTCAACAATTTCCTAAGGCCAAAGCTTGGGTTGTTGCGGATACTGGTCATTGGGTACATGCCGAAAAACCGGATCATGTGTTAAGAGCAATCCACCGTTTTTTGGCTATTCCAAAATAATAAATCATCATGAACGAGATATTGAAGATGAACTTTCATTCTCAATATCTCTAATAAGGTTTATTTTTTAATTATTTTTTTTCAAACTAAACAATAAGACTAACTTCAATACACAGATAATTGTAATCACTGTATTATCCAAATTTAAAAGCCCCTTCTTCATCGCCAATGTTAAATTGATTTTTTTCAATATGCATTTATGTTTATGCATGTAATAAAACCAAGGGAATGATTAATACAGAAAATGGAAACCGCCAAATCACAATCAACATTATATTTTATTAGTGTTATCGCCAAGTTGTCAGGGCAAATAAACCCTAAAGAACTTGAGGAAACGCTAAAGCAGTCTATTAATTATAATGAAAAACTCAAAGTCATTAAAAAAAAGTATCATATTAACTGCAAGAATAAGCATCAAAAAAATAAAGATATCGCCAAAATAGTCTGTCCGGCTATTTTATATAACACCCAGGGTGAGGCCTTCTTATTAGCTAATCGCAATCAAGAACAAGTCTTAGTACAACAAATGGGTAACCTCCCCCCTGAGATTTGGAGCATTGAAGAGCTACAACAACGATGGAATGGTGATTGGTTGCATGTAAACCTGAAGCAAGGGCAATTTGATATATCTTGGTTTCAAGCAGAGTTTATGAAATATAAATCTATTATTTTATGGGTTTTGTTTTTTTCATTTATCTTACAAATATTAGCTTTGGTTTCTCCTATTGTTATGCAAGTTATTATGGATAAAGTATTAATTCATAATAGTTTAGTGACATTAGATGTGCTAATTTTCGGTTTAATTGTTGCTGCATTTATTGAAGTTATACTAAAAGGGTTACGTGAATACGTTTATCATCATACGGTTAATCGAATAGACATGACATTGGGTTTAAAATTAGTTAATCATTTACTACGGTTACCTATTCCCTTTTTCAAAAACCGTCAAATAGGTGCAATTGTTACCCGTGTAAAAGAATTAGAAACTATTCGCGAATTTTTAACGAGTAGCTTCTTTACATTATGTGTTGATGTATTATTTTTATTTGTATTTATTTTCGTGATGAATTTAATATCAACCACTCTAACATTAATCTTTCTATGCTCTATTCCTTTTTACCTTTTATTAGCTTGGTGGTTAACACCTAAAATTGAAGCCGCCGCTCAACAGCAATTTACTAACATCGCAATTAATACCTCTTTTCTTACCGAAAGCATCAATGGTATTGAAACAGCCAAAAGCTTATCGGTAGAACCTAATTTTACTCGCCGATGGGATGGTCAAACATCCGATATGAGCCATACTAATTTTGTATCAGGGCAAATAAGCTCACGCTCTGAACACTTAGTCATGGCTATTGAAAAAATCACCAGTGCTATCGTTTTATGGGTTGGGGCATCTGAGGTATTAGCTTTACAAATGACTATTGGCCAATTTATCGCGTTTCATATGATGGTCAGTCATGCCAATCAACCTTTAGTCAAACTCGTAAAATTATGGGGGGACTATATTCGTACAGGTGTTGCTATTGAAAAGCTATCGCAAATTATTAATCTCCCCGTTGAACAATCCAGGCAAGAAAACAAGCAGTCAATTCAAGGGAATCTATTTATAAAAGATGTCTCATTCCGCTATCAACCCAATATGCCTTATATCCTTAAAAACTTTAACTTAAATATTAAAGCAGGGGAAACCATTGGCGTTGTCGGTACTTCAGGCTCAGGGAAAAGTACTCTAGCTCGGTTACTGTTACGGCTTTATACCCCTGAAAGCGGCGCCATTTATGTTGATAACATGCCTTTGTCGGCAATTAATCTACATTCACTAAGGCAACAAATAGGTATTGTATTACAAGAAAACTTTTTATTTAGCCAATCTGTTTTTCACAATATTGCCCAAACGGCCCCCAATGCTTCGATGGATGACGTCGTTCATGCAGCGAAGATGGCCGGTGCTCATGACTTTATTTTAAAATTACCTATGGGATATGACACCGTACTGGCTGAAGGGGGGACGTCTCTTTCCGGCGGTCAACGACAGCGTATTGCCATTGCACGTACCTTACTTGCTAACCCTAAAGTCATTATTTTTGATGAAGCCACCAGCGCTTTAGATGATGAATCCCAAGCTGTTATTCAAGAGAACATGCATGTTATTGCAAAAGGAAGGACAGTTATTACCATCGCCCATCGCTTATCAACCATTCGCCACCATCAGCGAATTATTGTCATGCAACGTGGAGAAATTATAGAACAAGGCAGCCACCAGCAGCTTATTGAACAAGGTAATTTCTATAAACATTTATGGACCCTGCAACAATCCTTAAAACCGGACATGGACGTAAAATGAAACATCGATTAAAACAAAACCGCTATAACAGTTTTTTGCCTTCCCATTTGGCAATTTTAAAAACCCCCCCTTCCTATTTGGCCTTGTGGGTGGCAATATCAATTAGTTTTGGTATTTTCATTGCCGTTGCTTGGTCATTTTTTGGTAAACTAGATATTCAGGCAACTACCCAAGGTAAATTGATTGTTTCTGGGCGTACACAATTAATTCAAGCGTTTGAATTAAGTCGCTTAGAACACATTCATGTTGCAGATGGGCAAACCGTCAAACAAGGTGATCCATTACTTACGGTTAATGTGCTAGGCGTCGACCAAGATATTCTTAGCTTAAATTATCAACATAATTTCCAAATTGCCGAAACTCTCATTCATCAAGCCCTGTTATTGCAACAACCGATTGATCAATTACCTCAATTTCATCAATTAACTGAAGCTGAGCAAAAAAGTGCCCTCTCTAGTTACCAAACTCAACAAATAGAGTTTGACTCTCTCATTAATGAAATTAGTAATGAAATTCAATTAAATATTGTCAATCAGCAAGCTAGGAAAAATGAGTTAAACACGATTAACGCGCTAATCAATAATATAAAGCAACGACTTGATGCTCATCATTCATTAACGCAGAAACAGTTAATCAGCCAGAAAGAATTTTTAGAACAAGAACGAGAGCTACTTATCGCTAAAAAAGAGAAAGTTACCAAGCTCTCTGAATTATCCATTCTTGTCAGTCAGCACCATGCCTTAACTGAAAAACAAAGTAGGATAAAGGCACAGAAAAACCAAGAATGGGATGAAAAATATAAGCAAGCGGCTTTTAAACAAGCCTCCTTAGAACAAGAACTATTAAAAAATCATGAAAGAAATCAATTAGAAATCATCCGAGCTCCTGTTGATGGTACTGTTCAACAATTAGCCACTCATACTTTAGGGGGAGTACTACAACCCGCTCAGCAATTAATGGTTATAGTGCCTAATAACCATGTTCAATTAGCTGAAATTAAAATTTTAAATAAAGATATTGGCTTCATTCATGAAGGTTTAAAAGCCGAAGTCAAAGTCGATGCCTTTCCTTACACCCGTTATGGCACCATTGACGGTGAGGTTCTCTCTATTTCACGGGATAGCACGCAAGATGAAAACCTTGGCTTAGTGTTCTTAGGTCAAATAGGCCTTAATAAAAAACAACTGTTAGTTGATGGTGAACAGATTGAGCTCACTCCTGGGTTATCTATCGTGGCCGAAATAAAAACCGATAAGCGCCGAATTATTGATTACCTACTTAGCCCTATCAATGAATATACCTCGAATGCAATGAGAGAAAAATAATCGATGGAACAGATAAACAACCATGGCTTGGATGCCTTAGTTTGGGTGGCTAATTATTACCAAAAGAATGTTTCGACAGACCAACTCAGGCATTCAATTGGTATGCAAACTCTTTCGCCTACAGAGTGGGAGATCAGAGAATGTGCCAATACACTAGGCTACGAAACAGAACTCATTGCTATACCATATACACAGTTAGCAACCATCCCCCTTCCCGCGTTAATCTATACGCAAGGGTCATGGCAAATCTTGCAACAAGAAAAAGACCTCGTACTCATCAACCCTGTAAACAACGAAATCAAGTTAATTCAGGCTGATGATTTTAATAATGAAGCTGAAATCGATATTTTATTGCTTAAAGAGCAACAAGAGCCAGAGCAAAAAAAAGCTTTTGGGTTTAGCTGGTTTGTTCCTTCTATTTTGCGTCAACATGTTAAATTACGAAATATCTTTATTCTATCAGCCATTATTCAGCTTTTCGCCTTAGTTAGCCCTCTACTATTTCAAAACCTTGTAGACAAAGTTTTAGTGGGGCGAAGTTTATCCAACTTACATGTTATTGCATTGGCAATCTTCGCTATTGCCGTTGCTGAGCCAATATACGGTTTTATTCGCAATAAAATTTTTAGTCATACCAGTAGCCAAATCAGCGCCGAATTATCAGGGAAAATCTATCGGCATTTAATGGCGCTCCCCTTAAATTATTTCAAATTAAGGCCAACAGGGAAAATCATCGCAAGGATACGTGAGCTAGCGCATATACGGCAATTTCTGACTGGCTCAACTTTGATGCTATTTATTGACTTCATTTTTGTGATCCTCTTTATTGCGGTTCTATTTTCCTATAGCAGCCTAATGTCATGGATTTTACTCGGTTCGATGGGGGTTTTCTTCATTTTATGGATGATACTTGGGCCAATTATTCGTCAGCAAACTGAAAAGTCTTATCAAGCAGATGAAAATGGGCTCACGTTTCTTACCGAAACCATTACAGGAATTGAAACGGTAAAAACTACAGCAACTGAAAAATATTTTAATCAACGATGGAAAAAAATATTCAGTAAACAACTAAGACAAAGCTTTAAAGTCTCAATGCGCAGTGAAGTAGCCTCTCAGTTAATGACATTAGTGAGTAAAATTACAACTGCAATTATCTTGTGGGTTGGGGTCAAAGAAGTTTTAAACGGTGGAATATCGCCTGGGGAACTCGTCGCCTTTAATATGCTAAGTGCCCATGTTACTCAGCCCGTGCTAAGGTTTGCGCAAGTTTGGCAAGATTTTCAACACACTATAATTTCACTTCGCCGTGTTGGGGATATACTCGATAAACCAGTTGAAAATGAACGTAAAGGCATTGCGAGCACTGCCAGCATTCAAGGGAAAATTGAGTTTCAAAATATTCGTTTTCGTTATCAACCTGATATGCCAGAGGTTCTCAATAACCTGTCGCTATCCGTTAAAGCAGGGGAATTTATTGGGATAACAGGCCCTTCCGGGTCAGGGAAAAGTACTCTGACAAAATTATTGCAGCGTCTTTATGTACCACAACATGGTCAAGTTATTGTCGATGGCATGGATTTAGCTGTAGCAGATACGGTTTCATTACGCCGCCGTATGAGTGTTGTTCTGCAAGAAAGTATGCTATTCGTCGGCTCTATTGCAGATAATATTCGCTTAAGTGCCCCGCAAGCTTCGGATGAAAAAGTTATTCATGCTGCAAAATTAGCAGGCGCTTATGATTTCATAATGGAGCTACCTGACACGTTTAATTCCCCCTTATCAGAAAAAGGCCTTAACATATCAGGTGGGCAACGTCAAAGAATAGCTCTGGCACGTGCTTTACTAACAGAACCAGATATTTTGATATTAGATGAAGCAACTTCGGCATTGGATTACGAGTCAGAAGCGGCAATTATGGCAAATATGCCGCTAATCACCCAAGGCAGAACCGTTATTAGTATTGCTCATCGACTTAACACTATTATGCATGCTGATAAAATTTGTGTTATTTGCCATGGGGAAGTGACAGAAATGGATACTCATGAGAATTTACTCAAATTAAAAGGCCTGTATGCCAACTTATGGCAGCAACAGACACAATGATTATGTCTAAAAAAGCACCACCCATACTGTAAGTGGTGCTTTTTTGTTAAATGTGTGTTTTTTTTAACCTATTGAATACACTAGCCTAGTATGCAGCTATAGCACTAGGGGATTAGCTAGGGTATCATTGCGCGCTGAATTACTGGCACACCCCTTTAGCAGTTATAGACATGGCAAAAGAACAAACTGATCGTACTACTCTGGATTTGTTCGCTGAGGAACGAAGGCCTGGGCGACCTAAGACAAGCCCGCTATCACGGGATGAACAATTAAGGATCAACAAACGTAACCAGCTAAAACGCGATAAAGTCAAAGGATTGCGTAGAGTTGAGTTAAAACTGAATGAAGAAGCTGTCGCTGTATTGAACCAATTAGCTGAAGATAAAAATATAAGCCGTAGTGAATTGATCGAAGAAATTTTGATGTCACAACTTGAACAGGTTAATGAAGCGATACGCAAATAGTGTCATCTTGATAAATCACACAAATTTGACAGACTTAGACGCATTTTTTCGCCAGAATAAGGCGTAATATTATATTTATTTTCGTTCTAAAAGAGCTATAGAAGATCAGCACTAACTTCTATCTCCCTTAGAAAAACAAGAGGTTAATCACTTTATGGCAGTCATAGGCATTTTCTTCGGAAGTGACACAGGTAACACAGAAAATATTGCCAAAATGATCCAAGAAAGACTAGGCAAAGATGTAGCAGAAGTTCATGATATTGCTAAATGTAGCAAAGAAGATATCGAAGCTTTTGACATTCTACTTCTGGGTATTCCTACTTGGTATTATGGTGAAGCTCAATGTGATTGGGATGATTTTTTCCCAACTCTCGAAGAAATTGATTTTGAAGGTAAACTTGTCGCCTTATTTGGTTGTGGAGACCAAGAAGACTACGCAGAATATTTCTGTGATGCGATGGGAACCATTCGCGATATCATCGAACCTCGTGGTGCTGTTATTGTGGGTCATTGGCCAACTGAAGGTTACCACTTTGAAGTATCCAAAGGTATGGCAGATGACAATCACTTTATTGGTTTAGCCATTGATGAAGATCGTCAGCCTGAACTAACTGATGAACGTGTCGATGCATGGGTAAAACAAATCTCTGAAGAAATGTCCTTAGCAGAAATTATCGGCTAAGGCATATGAAATAGAGCCTAACCCATAGATCAGCTCACTTGTCGCTCTAAACGCATCATTCAAACAAGTGATCTAGTCTAAAATAGCCGATAAAGCATCCTAATAGGATAGGCTCTCAAGAGATTATCAAAATAATGAGACAAAGCATGGTTTCTATTTTTATTTTCCATGCCTATAATTGTAAAACAGTTTAGAAGACAACTGAATTTATGTTAAAAACGTCTCATTATTGTTAAATTTATGATTTAAGATACAGGACAAACCCGCATGACAGACAACAATAAAGCATTGAAAAATGCTGGACTCAAAGTCACTCTTCCAAGACTTAAGATTTTGGAAGTACTTCAAGAGCCTGAGTGCCACCACGTCAGTGCGGAAGATCTCTATAAAAAGCTGATCGACATGGGCGAAGAGATCGGGCTAGCTACCGTATACCGTGTATTAAACCAGTTTGATGATGCAGGTATCGTAACCCGCCATAACTTTGAGGGTGGAAAATCTGTATTCGAATTAACTCAGCAGCATCACCATGACCACTTAATCTGTTTAGATTGTGGCAAAGTGATTGAGTTTACTGACGAATCTATTGAAACTCGCCAGAAAAATATCGCCGCTCGCCATGGTATTAAATTATCTAACCATAGTTTATATCTATATGGCCATTGCGCAGATGGTGATTGCCGTGAAAATGCTGACGCACACGAAGCAAAAGAGTAAAAGAATCACAAGGTATTGCTACCCTATGAATAAATCATAGTAGCGACAAACGAAAAACCCCTGATAACCATGCTATTGCTAAATGTTATCAGGGGTTTTTATTTCCATAAATTATATTGTTATTCACACTATATTGGTGATTAAGCTCACTAATCTTCTGACAACTTTCACTTAAATCGCCAAATATCAGCACAGAGCTTGCATATTTAGCGCTCGATAATAAGTTGCAATTCAACCCAAATCCTTTATATTATTTTACATATGAATTTTCTTATATTAGAAATTATGCTGCCTTTATTAGTATAGGTACATAAATATCATCATAGATGATTTCCAATATATCAATAATATAAAATTTATATGTATTTAGCTTATTAACTCATTATAATTGTATTATCTTAAATTACAGTTATTCTTTAGTCTGTAACGAAGACGTTATATTACATTTTTTTTGTGTAGTCATTTTTTTTGTGTAGTCATTTTTTTTGACTAAACTCATTTATGTAGCTTTAGTCATTTTGTAAGAGATTAACTGATGAAAAAAACCTACCTTTTTCTTAATACTAGTTTTTTCTTCTGGTTTCTTACTTTGATAGGATGGTTTTTTAGTTACTCTGCCATCACCTTATTTTCATTTGTATTATCAATTTTGTTCTTGATCTTACACTTCAATCAAAAAAAGGTAAGTAAAATGTTCACCAAAAGACAAAACAAACCAACCCCTGAAGTAACCCCAACACCAACCGCTAGCACGCCCGAAGCACCCGCTAAGCTAGAAGAACAGATTACAATAGCAACCCCGACTATAAGTGAAGAGAAATCCAATACCATCATCTCAAGGGATGTCATTTTTGAAGGTAATATTACCTCTAATGAACAAGTACATATTTATGGCAAAGTGATTGGTAACATTATAGGGAAAAATAATACAGTGAAGGTCATGTTAAATGGCCAAGTTACTGGGAACATTACCAGTAAAGAGTTGATTGTTAACGGGCGAGTTGAAGGGGAATGTTTATCTGATTCGATAAGCATCGAAAATAATGGTGAAATTCATGGAACCATTCAATATAGTAATTTATCTATTAAGAAAGGTGGTATTTTATCAGGGCAAGCAAAAGTAAAAGAGGCTACTTTACATAATGAAAAAGTAACCCAATTAAAAGATAGGGTAAAACACGACCTTCACACCCCTACCGATAACATCGATAAAGACATCGCTTCTATATAATTATTAATAAATCTAAGTATTGTTTTAACCATTCAAAAAAGGTGAAATATATTCACCTTTTTTATTCAATCACCATTCCCTTAATATACGTATAATTAACTATTTCATTACATCATTTAATATTTAGTCTGTATGTTATTCCTATTTTTAGTAGATCACTGCCAAAATAATTAATTTAAAGCAGCAATCTACTCTCAAAAAAATTGATATTAAAATACAGTAAATGGCATCATCACCATAAATTTAATATCTTTTTCATCTTGGAAGATATTGCCATAACCACCGCCATAGCTAGGAATATCTGTATGGTTATCATATTTAGTAAAGTGCAACTTAAATAGTGTGTCTTTTGCACGGCCTGATTGTACTGTATATAAAATATCAAAGTTCCAAGCGCTTTCTCTTAAACGCACATCCTGAGCGTATTGTGAATTAGTGCTCGGTTTTGCATCCCAACCATAAATATAGGATGTCCCAACTTTCCACCCTGCTAAATCCCAATTTTTTAAATCATACATTACACCTGCATACACCGCTTTTTCATTGTTCGCATTCCAATCAGAGCGGCCATCCCACCATATATCCATACTGCCGTTTGACGTCGCCCAACCCGGTGTCATACGTTGTAAAAAATAACCTTGGTTTCCTTCAGCTTTAACATATGTCCCTTCAACCTTAAAATCGAATTCGTCATAGGTATAACCTAATGTCATCGCTTGTAACCATGCTAAACCATCGTATACGTCATTAACACCACCGTCTGAAACTTTATCTTTCGAGCCATAAAATTGATAAGAAAGACGTAAATCGCGGTCAACTACAGGTACTGCATATGATACCTTCGCAAAATACTGGTCCATATAATCCTTTGCTTGACCGTATGAGCCTTCTAACACTAATGAATTTTTAAAATCATATTTAAAACCAATAGCATGTAAATAACTGATCCCTGTTTTACCATCCGCTTCTCGGAAATTGTACATATCACGATACCAAGGGGCTTTATAGCGGTCAGCCCATATGTACGACATGCTAAGTTCACCACTTTGCTCAAAATCAAATACCCCACCAACCTCTACCCCTCGGTAAGTTCCTGGCATATAGCTCCAATGAGAAGCAAGCAGTGTTTGCCCTGTTGGTTGAATATAGCCCCCTCTTCCCCAAAAAGGCCCATACTTCATTTTTGCCGCGGCTTTATAAATACTCACACCACTGCGGTCGCCTTTATATTTTTCATCCCAGCGTGTCTTTGCATCACTGAAACCAATTTCATTGGGAGCCGCAGGCCCACTATTGGATAATTCGATTGCGGTAAAACCAGCCAAATCTAAGCCAATAAAGTCCTGAAAATAACCTGAGGAAAAATCAAGGCTAGCGTTGAAAGTCGAGTGCTTAAGGTTATCTGCATATTTTTTATATTTGTCGCTATTTGGGTCTAAATCTTTACGTGAACGATCCCTTTGCCAATAGTAGAGTCCACCTTTTAGTGTCGAATCTTCCAAAAATTGCTCTGCTTGCATGATAGGATGATAACCAATTGGCAGCATAGCGATGGCTATTTTTAAGACGAGCAGTTTCCTGCCAGTATTGACATGTTTATTAACCATTCTTGTATTCCTCTAATAATTTTTAGTTTTAATTTTTCGGCCGAAATACGATTTAACTTTCCTTTTAAATCTAATAATTCACAATAACTTAAGCTATTTGTGATGTATTTAGCCTATTTTTTGCGACGCGAATTATCAACACAGATACTGGCTTTGTTGCCAAAATATGATCAGCGACACATTAATTTTTTTTAGTGATGGTTATCAATATTGATTACTCAATAAAAAATAAAATGTAACCATTTGATAAATAATTAAAATTAAACATGTACTAATAACAGCCTGGGTTAAAAAACAATTCAATAAATAGCTATCTAATGATTTATTTATCTTAATTTTATAGTAATTGCTTAAGTTATATCACCACATTGACCTAATTGAATAAAAATGTATAACTGGTATAAGCATATTTAGTTGGGTTTTCTTAATTTATTTCACATATTAGAGAAAATGGATGACTCAGAATAACGAACAAGGCTGGAGCGTACTCCTTACGGGTAAAAACCTTTGGCTAACTCTAGCGTTAGCAGGGGGCATTTGCCTACATGCGATTAATGTTTATATCACTATCACAACGCTCCCTTCTGTCGTTAGGGATATTGGTGGTATCCGATTCTATGCATGGAATACAACTTTATTTATCCTTTCATCCATTATTCTTTCTGCACTAACCTCTCGGATTTTAAACCATCTCGGTCCTAAACGGAGTTATTTACTCGCTACTGCTATCTTCCTAATTGGCTCTGTTATTTGTGCCATCACGCCTTCTATGTTTATCATGTTGCTTGGCCGGATTATTCAAGGAGCAGGCGGGGGAATATTACTGACACTTTCCTACTCAATGGTGCATATTGTTTTCCCTCAGCACCTATGGTCAAAAGTATTAGCCATGATGTCGAGTATGTGGGGGATGGCAACATTACTGGGCCCCGCATTAGGTGGTTTTTTTGCTGAATATGATATCTGGCGCGGTGCATTTTGGTGCTTAGTATTTGTTGGGATACCTTATTTATGGCTAACGTGGTTGATTTTACCAAGTCATAATTTAACTGAAAAATGCCCTCAAGACCCAATCCCACTGCAAGCTTTGTTGCTACTTTCTGCCGCAGTATTGGCTATTTCACTTGGAAGTCTAAGTAAAGCAAGTCTAATTCCTATTCTTGGGATGTTAATTGCCATTTTATTATGTATACGATTAGTTAAACTTGAACGGACAGCCGAAAATACACTATTCCCCCAAGGTACATTCCATTACAAAGCACAACTTGCTCCTATTTACCTCACGATGGCGCTATTAGGGCTAAGTGTGCAAACAGAAGTTTTTGTCCCTTATTTTTTACAAACCCTTCATGGTGTTGCTCCATTAATGTCAGGCTACTTGGCCGCCTTAGTTGGAGCAGGATGGTCATGTTCTGCCATTATCTCGTCTTCATGCAAACCCGAACATGCGATAAAAACTATACAAATAGGCCCTTTTATTACCTTTAGTGCATTAGCTATTTTAGCACTTTTCATAACAAACATTTGGCAGATTGAAACGCTGCAAATCTGGATAATCTGCTTAGCATTATTCACAACAGGAGCTAGTATCGGCGCAGCTTGGCCACATTTGCTAACCCGTGTCCTGCAAGTTTCTATCGGCCCTGAATCACAAAAAGCCTCTTCAGCGATTACCACATTGCAGCTATTCTCCACTGCGTTTGGCGCATCTTTAGCTGGGTTAATCGCCAACCTTGCAGGGTTATCAGTACCAGGGGGAGTTGAAGGGGCGCAATCCTCAGCGAGTTGGCTATTTGCTGTGTTTTCACTGATCCCGTTACTTGCCTTAATGACGGCAAATATCGTTGCTAACAGAATGAAAGGTCAGTAACTAGAAGGCGGTAAACTCACCGCCTTCTATGCATGGTTAATATTGTTCAAATAGTTCTTGAATTTGTTTTGCATCCTTCGTTTGCGTCAAGGCTAATTGTAGTAAAACCCGTGCTTTTTGTGGGTTTAACCGTTCTGATGCTACAAAGCCATATAAGTTATCATCAACTTCCGCATTGCGTGTGGTATAGCCTGTTGGTACACGGCTTGAACGCACGACCACAACATCTTCTTTTGCTGCGTTTGCTAAGGCATCAAATACTGTTTTATACATATTACCATTACCGACTCCCGCACTTACTATCCCCTCAACCCCTTCTTCTCTAAGTGCTTTAACTGGTGCTGCGGAGGCATTAGCATAATTATAAACAATACCCACCATCGGTAGTTTTTCGAGTTTACTCACATCAAATACCGCCTTATCACTACGGGGCTGGGCAGCTTGGAAGTACGTCACTTTACCATCATGAATAAACCCTTCGGCCCCCGCGTTCACTGCATCAAACGCTTGTACTTCTGTAGTACTCATTTTCATCACATTGCGGCCTTGAACAACTTTATCATTCATGGCCATTAAAACCCCACGCTGCCCTGCTGATTTGTCTGTTGCTAAAACGACGGCGTTATACAAATTAAGCGGGCCGTCGGCACCTAACGCCGTTGAGGGGCGCATTGCCCCCACTAATACAATAGGTTTTTTACAACTCGTGGTTAAATCGAGAAAAAAAGCGGTTTCTTCTAATGTATCAGTCCCATGAGTGATCACAAAACCATCAGTTTTATCACAATCTTGATTAATCTTTTTAGCCAGTGTTAGCCAAACTTGGTCATTCATATCTTGGGAACCGATATTCACCAACTGCTCACCACTTAAATTAGCAATTTTTTTAGTTTCAGGAACAGCATTAATTAATGCGTCAATCCCGACTTTACCTGCTTGGTAGTTTGAAGAGGTTGCTGAATCTCCGCCTCCAGCAATAGTCCCTCCCGTCGCTAATACCGTAATATTGGGTTGGGCAATTGCTGATACGGCAAACAATGAAACCAGTGTCGCGAGCAGCGCTTTATTTCTGTTTTTCATCTTAATTTCCTTTCATTAATAAACTTCAGTTATTATGTGTATTTGTGCTGGGTTTTATGTGATCTATATAATTATTTTACGATAAATAATGAATTTTAAGATGATTTCTCTATGAACGAATAAAAAGCGTGAGGCTGACGACAAAAATCCGTATCATAGCCCGTTTGAAACACCCTACTCACAAGTGACTGACAATGAGCCAAACTTTTATACCCGGCAAAGATGCCGCTCTTGAAGATTCCATCGATGCATTTCAAACCAAATTAAAAAAATTGGGGTTTGATATTGAAGAAGCATCTTGGTTAAACCCTGTACCAAACGTTTGGTCAGTACATATTCGCGATAAAGAATGCCCTCTTTGCTTTACTAATGGCAAAGGTGCGAGCAAAAAAGCGGCATTAGCCTCTGCACTTGGCGAGTATTTTGAACGTTTATCAACTAACTACTTCTTTGCTGACTTTTACTTAGGTAAAGCGATTTCTGAAGGGGACTTTGTTCATTATCCCAATGAAAAATGGTTCCCACTGACAGAAGATGACAGCTTGCCTGAAGGCTTATTAGATAGCCGTCTGCTCAAATTCTATGACCCAGATAACGCATTAGCAGCAAGCCAATTAATTGATTTGCAATCAGGTAATGAAGAACGGGGTATTTGCGCCCTACCATTTACCCGCCAATCAGACGATAAAACGGTTTATATTCCAATGAATATCGTTGGCAATTTATACGTTTCTAACGGTATGTCTGCGGGAAATACAGCGAATGAAGCCCGAGTACAAGGCCTTTCTGAAGTCTTTGAACGTTTTGTAAAAAACAAAATTATCGCAGAAAGTATCAGCTTACCAACGATCCCAGCAGACGTGATGGCACGTTACCCTAGCGTAGTTGAAGCTATTGATACCCTTGAAAAAGAAGGCTTCCCAATTTTCTGCTACGACGCTTCATTAGGTGGGAAATACCCTGTCATTTGTGTCGTGTTATTTAACCCACAAAATGGCACTTGTTTTGCCTCATTTGGAGCTCACCCTGACTTTGGTGTTGCCCTTGAACGTACCGTCACTGAATTACTGCAAGGTCGTGGCTTAAAAGACCTCGATGTATTCAATGCCCCAACGTTTGATGACGAAGAAGTGGCTGAACACACCAATCTTGAAACTCACTTTATTGATTCAAGTGGTTTAATTAGCTGGGATCTATTCAAAGATGATGCGGATTATGCATTTGCAGATTGGAGTTTCAAAGGGACAACCCAAGAAGAATTTGCAACGCTTATCAGTATCTTCAATACCTTAGATGCAGAAGTGTATATTGCGGACTATAACCATTTAGGCGTATACGCATGCCGTATCTTAGTACCGGGTATGTCTGATATTTACCCGGTTGAAGACCTACATATCGCCAATAATGCGATGGGGGCTTATTTACGCGATACTATTATTAATTTGCCGGATAGCCAATGGGAAAAGCAAGACTACCTTGCCCTTATTGAGCAATTAGATGATGACGGTCTAGACGACTTCACCCGTGTCCGTGAGCTACTTGGTTTAGCTGTGGGTAAAGATAACGGCTGGAGCAACCTGCGTATTGGTGAGCTAAAATCCATGCTAGCACTGGCTGGTGGTGACCTTGAGCAAGCATTAGCTTGGGTTGAGTGGACGCAAGATTTCAACAGTTCAGTATTTACTGCAGAGCGTGCGAATTATTATCGTTGTTTGCAAACCCTGCTGTTGCTTTCTCAAGAAGAACAGCGTGAGCCTACTCAATACTACAACGCATTTGTTCGTATGTATGGGAAAGAAGCGGTGGATGCAGCATCTGCGGCTCTTGCGGGTGAATCATGTTTCTATGGTTTGTGGTCCATTGACGATGAACTAAAAGCGTTACCTGCACATCAAGCCTTGCTTGCCGCTTATGAAAAACTACAAAAAGCGAAAAGAGACAACGCATAATAGGTATTAGTTTATTGACGGGGTATCCTTACCCCGTCAATATTTAGTTTTATTCTAAATAACTTATAAATCGAGTGAACGTTTCCACAGTAAAAAATCATACTGCTCTAAACGGTCTGCTTTGACTTTATAGTCCCCACTCGCCGTTTCAATAACACGCTCAAACAACCCTTCGCTTATCGCCGGTAATGGGACACCCTCTATAATTGGCCCGCAATCATAATCAATCATATCCGATAAACGCTCTGCTATTGCGCTATTTGTGGATATTTTCAACACCGGAACAATTGGGTTCCCTGTCGGCGTACCAAGACCCGTCGAGAAGATAACCACATTACATCCCGCAGCCACTAACCCCGTAACTGCATCCACATCGTTACCGGGCGTACAAACTAACGATAACCCACTATTTGGCATTGGCTCTGCATAATCACACACCGCACTAATTGGCGATGTTCCACCCTTTTTAGCCGCTCCCGTTGATTTAATTGCATCTGTTATCAACCCATCTGCAATATTGCCCGGACTTGGGTTATCTGCAATGGTCGTACTAAAGAAATTTGCCGTTTTTTCATAGCGTTCCATTAGTTCAAGGAATTTCTTTTTATCATCAAAAGCGATACAGCGTTTCACCATATCCCCTTCAGCACCACAGAGTTCGGGGAATTCCGCTAAACCAGATGCACCGCCAAGAGTCACTAACCAATCAGAAACTAACCCCATTGCAGGGTTACCAGAAATCCCTGAAAAACCATCAGATGCCCCGCATTTAACACCTAGTTTTAAATATGATAGAGGGACATCAACCCGAGACTGAGGCTTAACTGCTTTCATGCTCTCATACGTTTGCTTTAATGCCGTTTGCATCATTTGTTCCTCGCTGTTCCATTCTTGTTGACGGAAATACAGCGTCGGTTTATCAAAGTTAGGATTACGGGCAAAAAGTGATTCTTTGAACATGTCCCGCTGTGCTTTTTCACAACCTAAACTAAATACAGTGATCCCAATGACATTAGGATGGTCTGCATAAGCCGCAAGCACATCACACATCGTTTTGCTGTCTGACGTTGCCCCACCGCACCCGCTGGTTACAGTAATACAGCGAACACCTTCTATATGTGGAAATAGTTTTGGCTTAGTGATTGCCTCTTGTGCGCCTGCCGTTAAATCAAGTGCGAAACTTTTTAAGCTATTATTGCTGTAACCCAATGCGTCATTAAGAGCATCAGTCAACTTAGTCACATTGCGGTTTTCACAAAACACTAATGGAAAAATTAACCAGTAATTAGCCGTACCAACGCGGCCATCATCCCGTAAATACCCTTTAAATGTACGCCCCTTATATTGTGAAACATCTGGGGCCAGCCATTCATAAGGCTCTTGTTCTAACGAAACAGGTGCAGCATAGTGGCGGATATTATCAACCGTAATCGCCTCACCTTTTGCGATAGCTTTTGTGGCTTTCCCTACTGCCGTACCATACATAGACACAATGCCATCAACAGGGATAGCTTCAAGGGCAAATTTGTGCTTGGCTTTGACCTCTGTCACTAACGTAACGCTTTCATTTCCCCATTGATAAGTCTCACCTGCATGTAAGTCTTTCAGCGCTACAATCAGATTATCACTTTCATCTATTCTTAATATTTTTTGCATGTTTCACCTTCCAGAAATCAAGCTATTAATTTGACGGTAACGCCTTAATATTTTTTTTATGTGTATTCTTTTTTAGTAACCCAATAAGCAATGCGCACCCCACAGTGATCACCGCTAAAGTGACAATACCCGCGGTAGTACTATTCATCATTTTATCGACCTCAACGCGAATGATTTGCGCAAGGAATGAGCAAAATGCCCCCATCGTAGTACAAAAGCCGATCCCTGCAGCAAGTGCTGGGCCGCTCAATAGCTGTGGAGGAAATGTCCAAAAAATCGGTTGCACTGATAAAAAACCTACCGCACTTAAACAGAGAGCTGCAATAGCGAATACCGGACTCGCAAATGCAGATAATGCAAGACCTAAAGCGGCTGCTAGCATACACACAACAGAGATTTCGATGCGACGATTTGGGTACCTGTCAGCAATACGAGGGATAAAATACACCCCGAATGCAGAACAAGCCCAAGGGATTGCAGCCACCAGTGATTGTTTAAAGCCTAGGCTTTCCCCCATGAGGGATGCAACTTGAGAAGGTAAAAAGAACATCAAACCATACACTGAAATTTGGATCGTGCCGTAAATCAATGCCAAGTGCCATACTTTGGCATTTTTCAGTGCAGATAATACCGATGTTGTTTCTGTTTTTTCATTTTCTTTTGCTAACTGCTCTGTCAGTGCTTTTTTCTCTTCATCAGTAAGAAAACGTGCTTTTTCGGGGCTATCATCCAGATAAAAGAATGCAAAGATACCAATAACAATCGCGGGTAAGCCTTCAATAACAAACATCCAGAACCATCCCGGACGACCTAACCAACCATGTAATTCAAGCAAAGCTCCTGATAACGGTGAACCTAAAGTTAACGCAAGTGGCACACCAAGAACAAAAATACCAATCACTGAGCCACGAACATTATTTGGAAAATAAATAGAAGCTAGTAATAAGATCCCTGGATAAAACCCAGCTTCACCCAGCCCAAGTAAAAAACGCAAAATAATAAATTGCGTTTCATTGGTAACAAACCCTGTCATTGCAGAAAGAACCCCCCAAATGACCGTCGTAATACTGAGCCATTTTTGGGCGCCTATTTTATTTAAAATCAAGTTTGCGGGAATACCAAATAATGCATACGCGGCAAAGAAAATCCCTGCACCAAATGCAAAGGCAGAATCTGATAAGCCAATATCCACTTGCATGGCATCTTTGGCAAAACCAACATTCACTCGGTCAATGAATGCAACAAAATACAAAATAAACATCAGGGGGACTAAACGCTTCCACGATTTGGCTATCGCAGAATTTAAAACGGGATTGTTATAAGCTTTTATCGTTGCCATGATATTTTTTCCCTGTCAGTAAGATGTTCTATGTTTTGGATTCAGGAAAGATTAGAGCGGTGCATCAGCAAGTGCCAATAGCTGCTGAAGCTGCTCTGTCTGTGTACTGTTCAATCCAATAAATGGTGATGTGCAATGATCAGAATTAATCACCCCTTTGAGTTGTAACGCTTTTTTAAATGTTGGAATAAATGGCGTATTCACCCCATAAATCGCCATTAATTGGTCGACGCGTTGCTGATATTTTGCGACTAATGCTAAATCACCTTGAGCAAAAGCTTGCATCCATGATGCAAAAAATTGAGGGAAAATATTCGATAAACCGCCGATACAGCCACTTCCGCCAGACAACACGACATGAGCAAAGTTATTGTCATAGCCTGCATAAACTTCAAAATGTGGGAGCCGTGATTTTACTGTTTCAATCACTTGAGCTGTATGAGAAGTGTCAGGAATGGTATCTTTTAGCCCAACAATATTAGTGTATTTATCCGCTAAGCGAAGACAAACCTCAGGAGAAACAGAGTAGCCAGTGCGCTCAGGGAAGTTATAAATAAAAATTTTAGCGGGTGTTTTTTCCGCAATCGTACTGTAAAAACGGTAAACCCCTTCATCGTCTAGTGGGAAATAATACGGGCTAATGATCATCACACCGTCAATTTCCTGCTCATAGGCAAAATTAGCCAATTCAATGGATTCATTCACATCTAGGCGGCTTGCCCCTGCATAAACATGCATTCCTTCTTTTTGATAACCGCCACAAAGTTCTATTAATGCTTTTGAATTCTGCATATTTAATGCAAAAAACTCCCCAGTACTCCCCATCGTCACAAAACCTGACACCTTTCCTTTCAAAGAGTCATAAACGTGTAAGTTCTGTTCAAGATCTACTCGCCCCTTGTCATCAAAAACGGTCACTACAGGGGTAATATAACGACTTTCCATACTTTTTTTCTCCATTATTCTTTTTCTTCATTAATCATCGTTCATATATACAAACTGTATTCATAAATAAAAACACAATCAAATAAACACGAATTCTAGATGGAGTCAAATTTATCCATTAACTTTAACTATTCACTTAATGAATTGATTAATTGAGATTTAATTGATAAAAGGGATAATAACGGTAGATTAAATCTATTTTTTTTATTAAAAAATTTTGAGCAGTATCACGGCTTTTTATTGCTCATATCAGGTTTATTCATGATGAAAATGAGACAAATCGTTTTTCTACGGCGATTTACATCGTGTTATTTTAAACCTAGAATAGCGGCAAAATTAATCAGGGAGATAGTTCAATGTCTACGGGGCACATGCCGACAATTCGAGTATTAGAGATACTTCAAGTTTTAGCGGCTGAAAATACTGGGCTTTCTTTGACACAACTTTCTGATAAAACTAATATTTTAAAGGGGACAATTTACCCTATTTTAAAAACATTAGCTGAGTTTCGGTATATCAATTACGATGATAAGAGCCAGCTTTACTATTTAGGTATTGCGTGCTCAATTCTTTCCCGCTCATTTTTCGAAAAATCATATTGGTTGAAAATGATACATCGAGAGATGACGCAAATTGTTGAAGAGTGTAATGAAGTTTGCCAAATGGGCATCTTAGATGGCGCTGATGTACTATACATAGACAAAGTGCAATCTGCACAAAAAGTCCAACTAATTTCTAACATTGGAACCCGCTTACCCGCCATTTATTCAGCATTGGGTAAAGCGATGATTTTTAACTATACTGACCAACAAATTGCTCAGCTATACCCTTCTGGCTTTACGCCACTCACTCAATATAGTGTGCAAACTCTACCTGAATTGCGTCAGCAACTTAATATTGTTAGCCAAAATGGCTATGCCGTAGACAATAAAGAAATCAACGAAGAAACAACTTGCTATGCAGTGGCATTGCGCCAACGTAATAAAATCATTGCAGCAATTAGTGTATCTATTCCGACCTTCCGCAGTGATAAACAAAAAGTTGATCAAGTCATCAAAACATTGCTCAACAGCCGTGAACGCATCGAACAAGAGCTAAATACATTAGAAGATATTGAATTTTATACTGAAAACTAATTTAGTGTCTTCATAAAAATTTAAAGTATTGGTTGCTTCCATCAAAGATTATTTTCTTATAATTGGCATAATTGTTAGATAAATATTGCTCGTTAATATAACTAACTAAAAAGTGGTATATCAGATTAAAGTTATACAAGTTAGGGGGATATATACACATAAGTTAAATTAAATATTAAACGGATCATATTCATCTTAAATAATTAACATTTGCACGTATTTTTTTACTTAATCCTGGCCTTAAGATAGCCTTTATAAAAATATTTTATAAATTTTAAAAAATATTTTTATGTTATTTTTCATTTGGTTACAGTTGATTTTAACATTTAATTAACCATTTTGACCACTTTCTCTAGAGACTTCATGATCCACATCAAATTTCTCATTTATCCCCTTTGTTACTATTATTGCGTGCTATAATTAATCAACTTTGTAAGAGAGTGTTGGTATGAAAGCTGACAACCCTTTTAATTTACTGCCACCAGCTGTAATGGCGCAAGTCGCAGATGATGCGGCCTTTTATAAGGCGAATAAGCATCCTGCAATTACTTACTTGTCAGCATTCACTGCCGGTATTTTTATCTCTATCGCATTTGTATTTTACATCACTGCAACTACAGGGGCGGCTGAAGCGCCTTATGGTTTTACTAAGCTCATTGGTGGGATTTGTTTCTCCTTGGGTCTGATGCTAGTCGTTGTATGCGGTGCCGACCTTTTCACTTCTACCGTACTCACTATTGTTTCGAAAGCCACAGGCAGGATCACTTGGGGACAAATGTTCCGTAATTGGTTTCATGTCTACATTGGTAACTTAATTGGTGCATTGTTCTTTGTCGCAATTATCTGGTTTGCAGGGCAATATACTGCAGCAAATGGGCTATGGGGTCTTAACGTTTTACAAACCACCAGCCATAAATTACACCATACTTTTGTTGAAGCTGTTGCATTAGGAATTTTAGCAAACTTAATGGTCTGCCTTGCGGTTTGGATGAGTTATTCAGGTCGTAGCTTAACTGATAAACTGGTTGTTCTTGTTCTGCCTGTTGCTATGTTTGTAGCAAGCGGTTTTGAACATAGCATTGCAAATATGTTTATGATCCCATTAGGGATTATGATTAAAGAATTTGCTCCTGCTGAGTATTGGGCTCAAATCAATATGTCACCAGAGCAGTTTTCGCACCTAACAGTCGGAAACTTTATTACAGATAACTTAATTCCAGTCACTATTGGAAATATTATTGGCGGCGCGATTTTAGTCGGCCTCATTTATTGGTTCATGCATTTACGTGGTGGCCAAAAACATTAATAGCCACTGACACACACAAAAAGATTTATTAAGATCCTTAAAAGATCCATTGTTAAAAGGTAAAAGTATCATGTCCGAGTTAAATGAAAAATTCGCTTTAGCATGGCAAGGTTTTAACCAAGGTAACTGGCAGGATAACGTCGATGTACGTGATTTTATCCAGAAAAACTACACTCCATATGAAGGTGATGAATCTTTCTTAGCAGGCTCTACCCCAGCGACTGACGCACTGTGGGATAAAGTCATGGAAGGGATCAAAATCGAAAACCGCACTCACGCGCCAGTTGATTTTGACACAGATGTTGCGTCAACTATCACTTCCCATGATGCTGGTTACATTACTAAAGAATTAGAAAAAATCGTTGGTTTACAAACTGACGCCCCTCTGAAACGTGGTCTTATCCCGTTCGGTGGTATCAAAATGGTTGAAGGCTCATGTAAAGCTTATGACCGCACTTTAGACCCAGAAATCAAAAAAATCTTCACTGAATATCGTAAGACTCACAACCAAGGTGTTTTCGACGTTTACACACCAGACATCTTAAAATGCCGTAAATCAGGTATCTTAACAGGTCTACCGGATGCATATGGTCGTGGTCGTATCATCGGTGACTACCGTCGCGTTGCACTGTACGGTATTGATTTCCTGATGAAAGACAAATTTAACCAATTCACCTCTTTGCAAGAAAGATTAGAAAAAGGTGAAGACCTGCAAATGACTATCCAACTGCGCGAAGAAATTGCTGAACAGCACCGCGCATTGGGTCAAATGAAAGAAATGGCTGCAAAATACGGTTACGATATTTCTGCACCAGCAACAAATGCACAAGAAGCTGTACAGTGGACTTACTTCGGTTACTTAGCCGCAGTGAAATCACAAAATGGTGCAGCAATGTCATTTGGTCGTGTTTCAACGTTCTTAGACGTTTATATCCAACGTGATATCGAAGCAGGTAAACTGACTGAACAACAAGCGCAAGAACTGATTGACCACTTAGTCATGAAACTGCGTATGGTACGTTTCTTACGTACACCTGAATACGATGAGCTATTCTCTGGTGACCCAATTTGGGCAACAGAATCATTAGCGGGTATGGGTCTTGATGGCCGTACTTTAGTCACCAAAAATACGTTCCGCTTCCTGAACACACTGTATACCATGGGCCCATCTCCAGAGCCTAACATGACTATTTTGTGGTCAGAAAAACTGCCATTGAATTTCAAAAAATATGCGGCAAAAGTCTCTATCGATACTTCATCAGTTCAATATGAAAACGACGACCTGATGCGTCCAGATTTCAACAACGATGACTACGCTATTGCATGTTGTGTTAGCCCAATGATTGTTGGTAAACAAATGCAGTTCTTCGGTGCTCGTGCTAACTTAGCGAAAACCATGCTGTATACCATCAATGGTGGTATCGATGAAAAACTGAAAATGCAAGTTGGTCCTAAACATGCGCCAATCATGGACGAAGTCCTTGACTTCGATACTGTGATGAATCAAATGGATGGCTTCATGGACTGGTTAGCAACTCAGTACGTCACTGCACTGAACTGCATCCACTTCATGCACGACAAATACAGCTATGAAGCTTCTCTAATGGCGCTGCATGACCGTGATGTCTATCGTACAATGGCATGTGGTATTGCGGGTCTGTCTGTTGCAGCTGACTCACTGTCTGCGATTAAGTATGCCAAAGTTAAACCAATTCGTGATGAAGACGGTATTGCAATCGACTTTGAAATCGAAGGCGAGTATCCACAATTCGGTAATAACGATTCTCGTGTAGATGATATCGCGTGTGACTTAGTTGAACGTTTCATGAAGAAAATTCAGAAACTGCCTACTTATCGTAACGCAGTACCAACTCAGTCAATCTTAACTATCACATCTAACGTTGTGTATGGTAAGAAAACAGGTAATACCCCTGATGGTCGTCGAGCAGGTGCTCCGTTTGGCCCAGGTGCAAACCCTATGCACGGCCGTGACCAAAAAGGTGCGGTTGCATCGTTAACTTCTGTTGCTAAACTGCCATTTGCTTACGCGAAAGACGGTATTTCTTATACTTTCTCTATCGTACCAAATGCATTAGGTAAAGATGACGATGTTCGTAAAACTAACTTAGCAGGTCTGATGGATGGTTACTTCCATCATGAAGCGTCTATCGAAGGCGGTCAGCACCTGAACGTTAACGTTATGAACCGTGAAATGCTGTTAGATGCAATGGAAAACCCAGAAAAATACCCACAACTGACTATCCGTGTATCTGGTTACGCAGTGCGTTTCAACTCACTGACTAAAGAACAACAGCAAGACGTTATTACTCGTACTTTCACCAGTACAATGTAATAATTAGCTTATTAAAATAAAGTAAATTAAAGGCCCCGTTTTATGGGGTCTTTTTATCTATACCAGCAACGATATTTTTCTCTCTAAAGTTTGCGGTATGACGGATATTTTGGAGTGCCTGCTATGTCTATCGATGATACTAAAACTAAAACAATAGCGACAACTAATGTGACAGAAACCCCTGCCGTACTTGGCCGTATTCACTCTTTTGAATCATGCGGTACCGTCGATGGTCCGGGGATCCGCTTTATTGTCTTTTTCCAAGGCTGCCTAATGCGCTGTCTGTATTGTCATAACCGCGATACATGGGATACCCACGGCGGTCAAATTGTGACTGTCGATGAACTAATGAAAGAAGCAGTTACCTATCGCCATTTTATGAATGCAACCGGTGGTGGTGTTACCGCATCCGGTGGCGAGGCAATTTTGCAGGCAGAATTTGTCCGCGATTGGTTCCGCGCCTGTAAAAAAGAAAATATCCATACTTGCTTAGATACGAATGGCTTTGTGCGCCGTTATGACCCTGTTATTGATGAACTAATGGATGTTACTGATTTAGTCATGCTCGATTTAAAACAAATCAATGATGATATCCACCAAAAATTAGTGGGTGTATCCAACCAGCGTACACTTGAATTCGCTCGCTATCTGGCTAAACGTAATCAAAAAACATGGGTTCGCTATGTCGTTGTACCAGGTTGGAGTGATGATGACCACTCAGTGCATCTGCTAGGTGAGTTTACTAAAGATATGAGTAATATCGAAAAAATCGAGTTATTACCTTACCATGAGCTGGGTAAACACAAGTGGGAAACTATGGGTGAAGAATATAAACTTGATGGGGTGAGACCACCATCAAAAGAAGTCATGGAGCGTGTTAAAAGTATTCTCGAAAGCTATGGCCATAAAGTGATGTATTAATACTCGTTGGGGCTTGAAATAAAGCCCCCCTTACCTTAGCGTATTGCAACTGGCTCTGTTAGTTGGGGTTGGTTTTATCAAGCAATACGCAGGTATAAAACAATTTATCCGATGCAAGTTTCCATTTCCGTATATTGTTTTTGAATTAATAACGAATATTTGGAATTGGTAATCAAACATAGAAAATGCTGTTTTACGTACTGTTCAAATACTGCAAAAACAGACCAACCGAGAATAAATCTGCGACTATGTGTTGATGCGACGTAGCCAGCCTCCCTTAAATCTACAAATAGCATAATTCAATGATAGAGCGGCCTTTGAATTTAATTTCTTTATTAACAGTTAGTAAAGAAGCTTTATTAATAAAAGCTTGAACTTTTATTGTGCCTTTTATATTAGAAAAAAGAGCAGGTTGCAAACTCCCTAATTTTGCCCAAGATATGATTTTATTTGAGGAATCATTAGGTAATAAATCACCATTCGCATGTTGCCAAATGATATTTTGGTCTCCACAAGATGCATTACCTGATATTGGCTGCACTCTCTCTGCCTTATTATCTACATATAAAGAACCTAAATCTAACGCTATCGCATATCCACCAATAGGAACACCTTCCTGAGTATTACCTAATCCCCCTGCCATCATATTGTTATTTAATAACTGAACAGGAGGAACTCCATAACCGCTAACACCTTCTTGTTTATTTGGCGCAAGTGAACGTTCAATTTGATTAAAAGTTTGGAGTGCTATAGCAGTTTTCCCCGAATCACATTGTACAGTGAAGTTAATATTTTTTTCGGGTAATATTGTATAAGAATAATTACTTAACTCATTTCTATTTATAGCACCATAGTCAATTGAGGTAGAATCAACAATAAGATTACATGCTGTTGTCATTTCTGAATAGCTAATACTTAAACTTGTACTTCCACCCAACGTTTTTAACGGTATTTTGTTCCTAACAACAACACCTTTTTTACTCAATGAATTAATTTTTAAATCAACAAGTAAATTGAAGGAAAATATTTTTCCTTTTTCACCCTGTGCGGGTTGAATACGTAGATTGGGATGAATTTTAACATCTTTTTGTGATGAGTTGATTCTATTTGAGCTATTTAATTCAATAGCATCGACTAAAATAGGTTTCCCATCAAGCATCGGATTATTTACATTTAAAATAGCTTCAGATGTATTATTTGAAAAGGTATTGCTAATCGTAGAAAAATCAATATATGGGGTAGTTTCTTCACTGCACTCTACTACTACAGGAACAATCCGATTCCCCGCATATACCACACCATTTTGTTTTTTTGTATTAAAATCAGCTAAGGTATCATAGTTAACCTCATCTGTTCCCAAGTTGATGTTACATGTCCCATGACCATCTGATGCAAATGCACTAAAAGATAGGCAAGTTAGTAGCCCTGCAATTAATTTTATCATTCTAAAGCCTTTAGTTAGCCATAAAGCAAATAGGGTTTATTATTGTAAACAATTCAGTTTTCGAAATACCAACATCACTAGTGAGATTAATAGTGCATTTTTTATTATTGCCTACGTCAACAAAATAACTTGTCGGCAAGGATAGATTATCGATAATAATTCGCCCAGCATTGTCAGTTATGGTTAATAAATCACCGTTTTTATCATATACTTTTAAATTTTTAGAAAGTTTCTTCCCATTAAATGATGGAGTTAAAATAGCTCGGTTAACTTGATTAATGTAGAAATTAACCAAGGGAACACTACCATTAGCAGGTTGAAATTCTATAATCCCATAGGGAGCATTCATATTTTTAGGTAATTTTCGGTAGTCTATCTTAGCATAATTAGTTCTATAACTATCTATACTTGGTATTACCGCGTAACCTTTACTATTAGTCATCACTGTTCCTGATGAAGATTGTATTGGAATATTTTCTTGGTTTTCTGTTTTTGCTATAGCAAATGTATTCGCTATTCTTTTCGATGAAAAAATGAGTTCATTATCAAAATAAACCATGCCGCCGGATAACGACCCATAGTAACTACTGGTATTATTACCTTTACTAATATTACCCGAAAGTAAAGTGACCGGTGTAGTATAATTCATATTCAATGAGACATTTTGATTACTTGGTTCTGTATTTTTATTCGCACTAATCGAATAACTTAAGTTATCATAATTATGGTTGCTATATCGCGTTCCGTAACTTTTGTTATTGTCATACTGATTCATCCAACTCGATAAATTTTGCCTATCCCCTAACGAAATATCGACATTGAAATAAATAGTGTTATCATTTGTGTGGTTATATAACCTTCTCTCATATCCTAAATAAACATTATATTTATTTGCATATAAGTTGTTCCAATTAGCATTATAATAATTAATCGTTCTGTCACCAAGAGAACGGTTCCAACTTAATGAAAATGACCCTAAGCTATTGAAATGTGTATTTACACCAATACCATATTGAGTTTCACTGCTGTTTACATGATTTGAATACATTATTGTATCGTAATCATTCAATGTTTCGTTAAAGTCTTTGTATTCTTTACTTCTATATAAAGAGTTCGCCGCTAAATTAGTATTCGCGATAACTGGATAATTATAACTTAATGTATAATACTCACCGTATTTGTTGTCCATATCTTTAGATATATTAGTTGTTATAGTTGCTAGTGATAAATTCGGAAATTCATAAGTATTACTGAGCCCCACACCTTGGTAATCTTTTGATGCAAGCCCCCCGACAACAACCAACATATCTGGACGTAGATTAAACCCTTTACTGACATTCATAACATAAGGCTTTTTATCTGCTTTATTTTGGTTAACTTTACCTAAGCCAAATGTTATATCTTTATTGATACTATTTGAGGCTAATATAAATGAACTAGCAGGAACGATAAATGTACTTTCTTTATTACTTTGGTTTATAACCGTTACTGATAAATCCAACCGATTATTTAATAGCGGGAGGTTTTCTAATGTATAAGGGCCTTCTGGGACAGTTGTTGTATAAATTAAAATTCCCGCTTGCCTTACTTCAATCACAGAACGTTCAAATGCGATACCATTGACGATACCACCGCCTTGAGATGAGCTATCTAATGCCAATTCCGGAACTAACTGAAAGCCAATAACTTGCCCAGAGCTAAAAAACGAATTCGATAAATTAATCTGGCCAACCTGCAAGTTTTTTTTAAGAGGTTCTAATGTTTTCTCTGCATATAAGGTTTGATGATCAAAACTCGTTTCGCCATTAAAATACGTATATGTTTGGTCGCTTCTCACAATCCAATTGTATACATTGAATCCTAATGTAAGATTTGAATTAAAAAATGACTGAGAAGCAAAATCACTTTTAGTAGAAAAATATTTTATATCATAATTAAAAACGCCTGATTTCCCTGTGTGAAGCCAATCATTTGTTGATTTATTTTTTAACAGTGATGGCGATGCGTAGATATTGACGCGTAAATCACCAGGTATCAGTTCTACCTCTAAATTATCGTAGTCCTTTATTGTTGGACACGTTGAATTAATTTTGGATAGTTCGATATTTGTAGTATTAATAAACTTAGTATCAAGACAAAGCTCTCCTTGAGAGTTAAATAAAAAAGAACTCTGACCAATATATTTATCATTTAAAAACACACTAACGATATTTTCGCCTTGAGGAAAATGAGCCTTTTCACTATATAACTTTGCAATATCACTAGGTATTCCTTTGTGTTTTAGTGCATCTTGGTCGAAGACTACTTCTTTCGCATAGGAAGAAGTAGCCACAAATAGCAAAATTGCAACAATTTTATTCTTTTTTTTTCTAGTCATTTTTACTAGTTATTTAACTTGATAGAATATTTTTGCGTGGTTGAATACCCCCATTGAGTAAATGGTTGTATAGTAACCCCATCAATCAGTGTCGGCGAACGTTGAGATGTAGTTAACTCTATAGATTGATTAGGTAAAATATAATTAGATGGTAACACCCACTCAATATTCCCAGGCTTACTCAATACACTATTGCTTAATCTTACAATATAAGGGCTAGGGTTAGTTACGATTAACGTATTTTTTTCATACTTCCATTTTAACAATTCCCAAGGAGTATCATTTTCAGGCAAGTTTTTGGGTTTTATAATAAGAGGAAGATTTTGTCGAATAGTAAATTTGATCTGTTCAGCATCAGGATCTGCTTGTGGCGGGATGCCTTCAAAAATAACTCTCATTAATACTTCATGCTTTAAATCAGAATTACTTGTGAGCATAAAGCGTATTAATTGCTTAGCTTTAGGCTCAACTCGAATAAGTTGAGGAGTAGCAATAACCAGATCTTGGTATTCAGGATCGACATTTACTAATTCTGTTGTTAATAGAACAGGATAGTTGTCTGTATTAGTCACAACAATCTCACCATCTTGACTTTTTTCATTAACAACAACGACTGACGTAGCAGGTAATATGCCTGCTGCAATTGATAGCTGTGGGATTAGTAATACAATTATAAGTAATAAATATGTTTTTATTTTCATTTTAGTTGCGTCATTTTATTATAAGGTAACTAAATTAATTTAGTTACCTACAAATTTTAGATATAATTTAATTCAATTGTTGATAAACCATCGAGTAAAACAGGTTTTGATTTACCGACTGTAGCTGCCTCTTCACTTACATAAGCTTGAACCTGTAAAACTCCATCATAAATACTCGCTTCAATAGGCGTTGTTTCATTTGCTTTCGCAAAAGAAGTTTGTAAATCCATATTATTTGAGAATAGGTTTCCGCCCGAAACTTTCCAAACTTTGCTTTGAGTATTATAGTAAATATTCTGAACTTCACTACCTGAAATAGTTGTTAGCTGATTATTGCTATCCAATGTACTCACATTCAAGCTATTCGCTTTGTAACGAACAATATACCCGCCAATATTTATACCTGTAGAGGTTTTACCTAATCCAGCTACACCATTTGAGCTATTTCCCGCACCAATATCTAATAATTTAATAGGAAGTGCAGCAAATCCTCGAGAATTCTCAGTTGCGCCAGCAACTGTACCAACTCGTTTACTAGATGCAGATAATTTAACAGGAGCATTAGCTGAACAACGAATTGTAAAACTGGTTTCCTGTATTGGTAAGGCGGCAAATTTGCCACCAAAGGCACCATCTACAAATGTTAATGTATCAAGATCAATCAAACCATAATCAATATTACCACCACCAGCAATATCTAATTCACAAGCTGCAGGGTCAATTCGACCTGTAACGCTAATATCTATAGAACCAACGCTAGCCGCTGAGGCTGTAAATGAGCATATCATTGCTGACGAAATGAGGATTGGTAATAGCTTTTTCATACTTGTTTTCCATATAATTTATTAGTTCGGCTTATATCTTATGTTTTATCCCAAAAAAGAGTAGAGAAATAATGTTCTATTTTGTAAAATTTAACTACATATTAATAATATTATAGACCTTGCTATACACAAAATAAAACACCAATAATTTCAGATTAAATACGATAACTTATTAATCTAGCATTCCCAATATGACACACTCTATGATTTAAATTAACATCATTAACAAAATAGCATCATTTTATGACTAAATTTTTAATGATGTTAATAATGATGTTAATAATGATGTTAGTAACATTTTGTTTCATTCAATACCCCAACTGCTAACTAATAGTTAAAAATAATAACTAATTTATCGTGCTAATATTTTTAATATGGGAGAGTTCATAATTTAATTTACTACTCATAATACAATAATATAATTTTACGCTTGGGTTTTGCATAATGTTAACAATCTTATATTTAAGCAAATCAAGGTATTGAATACTCACCCTCTATTTCTTAGATTAGTGTTTTATTGGTACTAAAAAGCGCTATCTCAACTATAGCAATCGCTGGTTTAAAGGTCGTGCTCTAGTCTAGAGCAGCTCTGATTTACGTTGATGATGCGACAAGTTCACTGATGTAACTGAGATTTGTTAAATATTGAGCCACTTTTAGTTATTTTGAAGCAACTACAGTGATATAGAAAAGCATGACAACCTCCTTTCGTGATACAGAAACAAAGCAAGCATTTTTCAGATCAATAATAAAAATATAACTAAAGGCGATGAGCACTCTGAATTTGGAAGAACGATGCGCGACTTAATATCCAAACCATTTGTGTTCAGGCTAGCTCAGATAAAGATCGTGTCGAAGTGCTCATTTAACCCTTCACGACTGGCTAGTCAAAGAGTTCAGGCATAAAGGTATCAGTTGTATGGGAGAATTGATATTTTCCCAATAGAACAACCTCCACAGCTGTACCATAAAAAACATACCCAATATGCTAGGTACTGGCTTTATACCTATACTCCCACTTCACCACACAGGTACATATCTTGACTTAGTTTTCCTACTAATTTTGATTAGTACAAACCCTACGTTCAACAATATAGTGCGATTAACCCGAAAAAATTAATATAAATACCTTATTTCAATATACCGATTCCGTTCCTTTTAAATAAAGGAATTACAACGTATGTTTCTACTGAAAGAAATTAAACCATCAGATATCTGCCCAATATCGAGTATTAGTTTATAAAAATTACCAATATTAACCATGTTGTTTTCATGGGTAATGTATTTCAATTAAGAATGATTTAATGCTCTATTAATGTGTTATAAAAACAAAAAACAGTATTTTATACCAACTTAAAAAGCCAATTGTTTGTTGTCATTGATAAAATATTGTCTATTTGGATTTTTTAACAAAATACTTTTTATTGAAAAAATAATTAAACATAAATACCTTACCAGAATTGTCTGCTTTATAATGTACTCACTTATCTGCATACTACTGCCAATAAGTAACAAGAGTGACATAAACTCAAAACACTTATCTATAATAATATATTGCTAACTCACTACGAAAAATAGGTTCCTTTTTTATCATGAATAATGAAAACTTTAGTGCAGATAACAACCCTGCACCTACAATTGACCCACAAAATCAAACTGATACTTTTGTTTTCCATGCTGAGCCTCGCGCGGTAGATGCTGGTGAAGGGGTTAACTGGATCAGCCAATCATGGTCTCTCGTTAAAGAGAAACTGGGTATGTGGATCTTGATTAACATCGTACTATTTGCATTAATCTTTATCATTTCGATGATCCCTTTCCTTAATTTACTGATTACCTTTATTACTCCTATTTTTATTGGCGGTATTATTGCAATCTGTGAAAACCAGCGTAAAACAGGTCAAGCTGAAATTGGCTTACTATTCGCCGGTTTCCAAAATAAATTCGGTACCCTATTTGCCGTTGGTGCAATCAACTTTGCCGCTAACTTAGTGGGTATGATCATCGCCTTTATTATTGGTGGTTCCGCTATGTTTGGTTTATTGATGGAAAGCAACCAATATGGCTCACCATCTGATGCTGCAATCCTTGCGTCTTCAGGTACATTCTTCTTTGCAATCATTATTATGGCTGTTGCTGCATTAGTCGGTACCGCATTAACTTGGTTTGCACCTGCACTGGTAATGAACCATAACTTTACTGTTGGCGCTGCAATTTCTGCCAGCTTACAAGCTGTTAAGAAAAACATCCTGCCAGGCATTCTGTTCTTTATCGTTATTTCAATCCTAATGATAATCTCAGTTATTCCTTTAGGTTTAGGTCTGTTAGTTTCTATGCCAATTATGTATGCTTGTTATTACAGCAGCTACCGTAGTCTGTTTTTCTCCCAAGTAAAATAAGCCAAGGTATGATGATTTAGCGATTTTGCTAAATCATTAAATCTAAAAAAGGAAAGCATTTGCTTTCCTTTTTACTATCCCCTACAAATCCACATATATTCCTTTAAATAATAATTTTCTTTCTCCTTTTTTAAATTAGAGTTGTTTTCCATGTATTTCAATATCACTGATTTGAAACTGTGTTAATGTCGCTAATGCAGGAAGCATCAGCCATGGAGAGGAACTAACTTATCTTACATTGCAATCTGTAGGTGAATGGGTGGGTTAGAAAATGAATTAAATATTGGCATATTTAGTCATTCAGTGAAAGGGGGCTCAGGTTTAACCTGAAGATACTTATTCAGAACACGTTAAATTTACAAAAAAAACGCGACCACTATGAGCCGCGTTTAACTTTTGAAAGAATAACGGAAATTAACCGATATATTCTAGGCCTTTCATATATGGGCGTAATACTTCTGGAACTTCAATACGGCCATCTGCTAATTGGTAGTTTTCTAAAATCGCCACCAATGTACGACCAACGGCTAAACCAGAACCATTTAGCGTATGAACTAGTTGAGTTTTCTTATCACTCTTACCACGGAAACGCGCTTGCATACGACGTGCTTGGAAATCCCACATGTTTGAACAAGAAGAAATCTCACGGTATGTATTTTGAGCTGGTAACCATACTTCTAAGTCGTAAGTTTTGCGTGAACCGAAACCAATATCACCAGTACATAAAATCACTTTACGGTAAGGTAAGTTCAATAATTGCAGAACCTTCTCAGCGTGACCTGTTAGCTCTTCCAGTGCATCCATCGATTTTTCAGGGTGAACTATTTGTACAAGCTCAACTTTGTCGAACTGGTGCATACGGATAAGACCACGAGTATCCCGACCATATGAACCCGCTTCAGAACGGAAACAAGGTGTATGTGCAGTCATTTTTAGCGGAAGATCATTTTCATCTAAAATTTCATCCCGTACTAAGTTAGTAACAGGGACTTCTGCTGTTGGGATCAACGCATAAGTGCTGCTGTCTGCTTCTTCTTCCAACGGTTTGGTATGGAATAAATCTTCACCAAACTTTGGTAATTGGCCGGTACCGTACAGCGTATCATGATTGACCAAATACGGAACATATAGCTCTTGATAACCATGCTGCTCTGTATGTAAATCCAACATAAATTGGGCTAACGCACGGTGCATACGGGCTATTTGCCCTTTCATCACCACGAAGCGTGCACCGGTCAGTTTTACCGCAGCAGGGAAGTCTAGGCCCCCTGTTAATTCGCCTAGGCTAACGTGATCTTTAACTTCAAAATCATATTCACGAGGTTTACCCCAACGCGCAACCTCGACATTGTCGGAATCATCTTTGCCATCAGGAACTTGGTCATCAGGAATATTCGGGATACTCAATGCAATATCACGGATTTCTTGTTGCAGCTTGTCTAATTCTGCCTTAGCAGAATCCAATTTTTCGCCTAATAAGTTAACTTCTTGACGTAATGGCTCAATATCTTCACCACGTGCCTTAGCCGCACCGATAGTTTTCGATCGCGAGTTACGGTCTGCTTGCAGGGTTTCAGTTTCAACTTGTAAAACTTTGCGGCGTTCTTCTAATTCACGCAGCTTTTCCACATCAAGGGTAAAACCCCTGCGAGCCAGTTTTTCAGCAACCGCGTCTAGCTCCGTACGCAGTAAATTTGGATCGAGCATGCTTATCCTGTGATAATTGTTAGTTATTGATGGTACTTAATATAACGCATTCCAGCGTTATAAATAAAAGTATAGTAATTGGCTATATAACCTTACCGCATTGCCCAGTTTAGCGATAGCGTTTTATGGCACTATTTTGATCCTGTTGGGCTAACCAGTCTAATTTTTCAGCAAACTTGCTCTCTTGCCCTCGTTTTTCAGGGTAATAATAACGCGTTGCCTGCATTGGCTCAGGAAAGTAGTTTTCCCCAGCAGCGTAAGCATTAGGCTCATCATGAGCATAACGATACCCTTTCCCTGCCCCCATTTCTTTTAACAACTTAGTTGGGGCGTTGCGTAAATGCTCAGGGACATCGTAGTCGGGCTGCATTTGAGCATCTTTAATAGCTGCTTTATATGCGGTGTAGACAGCATTACTTTTTGGAGCGCAGGCAAGGTAAATAATCGCTTGGGCAATTGCACGCTCACCTTCTGCGGGCCCCACTCGGGTAAAACAATCCCATGCAGAAATGGCCACTTGCATAGCCCGAGGGTCGGCATTCCCGACATCTTCAGAAGCTATTGCTAACAAGCGGCGTGCGACATAAAGTGGATCTCCCCCCGCCGTAATGATCCTTGCATACCAATAGAGCGCGGCGTCAGGGGCCGAGCCTCTTACTGACTTATGCAATGCAGAAATTAAATCGTAATAACGGTCACCTTTATTATCGAAGCGTGCAGTACGTTCACCACTGACTTCTTTCAGTAAGTCAGCGGTCAAAATACGTTGGCCTTGGCTATCGGCTTCAGCCATATCGGCCATCATTTCCAATAAATTCAATGAGCGCCGAGCATCGCCATTAACTAACTGTGCAATAATTTTACGTGTACTGTCAGGTAGAAGAATATTTTGCCCACCTAGCCCTCTTTCTGTATCAGCTAAGGCTTGTAACAATACTAGCTCAATATCCGCTTCTTCCAGTGACTTAAGTAAATAAACCCTTGCGCGCGAAAGTAGTGCAGAATTCAACTCAAATGAAGGGTTCTCTGTTGTCGCCCCAATGAATGTGATCGTACCATCTTCGATATGAGGTAAAAAAGCATCTTGCTGGCTTTTATTAAAACGATGAACTTCATCCACAAATAAAATTGTTCTGCGGCCTGCGCTACGGTTTTGGCGTGCTTTTTCTATTGACTCACGGATTTCTTTAACACCTGAGGTAACAGCAGAAATACGCTCTATGTCAGCCTGAGCATAATGGCCAATCACTTCAGCAAGAGTCGTTTTACCTGTCCCCGGTGGCCCCCATAAAATCATGGAGTGCAAATGCCCTGCTTTAATAGCGCGTGGTAATGGTTTCCCCTCCGCTAGCAAATGCTTTTGGCCAATGTATTGCTCAAGGGTTTCAGGCCGCATTCTTGCTGCTAAAGGTTGGAATTCATTCTGCGAAAAATCGAGAGACAGGTTACCCACGAGATCCTCTTTTTTACGTCTTAAAAATAAAGAAGTGCAAATCACCAGGCCATTAAGACCTGATGATTATTGTCGTTACTATTGGTTATTTTGCATTCGGTCGCTGGTCATCTAAGGTCACCCCTTTAGGCATCGTAAATTTGAATTTACTTGCATCAACAGGACCATTTTTTTGTTCTTTTAACTGATAAGCACTGACTTGCCCATCCTGTTCCACTGCCGAAAATTTTTCAATTGTCCCCTCTGGTGAGACTGTGATTGAAAAGCGTTTCAAGGTGCCATTAGTTTGCTTTGGTTTTAAATCAAACGTGTTACCTTGCTGAATAATTGAATACTGCTTCCAATCTTTAGGATCATTACGAGTGATTAATAAAAATGGCGTGTCTTGTGTGGCATCGGCCAAATTAGTTACCGTAACTTGTTCAACAAAAGGGTTATAAAACCACAAGTTTTTGCCGTCCGAGACTAATACACTTTCATCAGGTGATGTCATGTTCCAATTGAATAAATTCGGGCGTTCAAGCCATAAATCCCCAACACCTTCTTGAACAAGATCCCCTTCAGGGCTAGTCACCTTCTGTGAAAAACTGGCTTGGAAGCTATTGACCTTGTTCAGACGAGCTTGTAGGTCTTGACTGGCGTCGGCCAGTACTTGGCCGATATGTAAACTGAAGGCGAGTACGCCTAATAACATCATTTTTTTCATCGAACAATGACCTTAAGTTATGACCCTAAGAGGTGTGATAACGTTATACACCCCTAAAATTAAACCAACAATCAGCACACTAAATGATTAAGCTGTTAACCTATTTTTAATGCCCCATTGACGGTGGCGCAAGGACTTCACGATTCCCGTTATGACCTTGTTCACTCACAATACCTTGGATCTCCATTTGCTCAACAATCCTTGCGGCGCGGTTATAGCCAATCCTAAATTGACGTTGAACACCGGAAATAGAAACACGTTGTTTTTCAACCACAAACTCTACAGCTTGGTCAAATAATGGGTCAAGTTCTTCCCCACCACTATCATAGCCCCCACCTTCGTTATCATCACTACAAGTGGTAATGTTATCAATATATTGTGGTTTCCCACGCGCCTTCCAATCATTCACAACCGCATGAACCTCTTGGTCACGAACAAAAGCACCGTGTACACGCATAGGGATTGATGAGTTTGGCGGAAGATATAGCATATCCCCCATCCCTAATAGGGACTCAGCACCGCCTTGGTCAAGGATAGTACGAGAGTCTATTTTACTGGAAACAGTAAATGCAATACGAGTAGGGATGTTTGCTTTGATCAACCCAGTGATAATGTCGACAGACGGACGTTGCGTTGCAAGAACAAGGTGAATACCTGCTGCTCGGGCTTTTTGTGCCAATCGAGCAATTAGCTCCTCAACTTTTTTACCTGCCGTCATCATTAAATCAGCAAATTCATCAACCATAACAACGATATAAGGTTCTTTTTTCAGCATAGGATGTTCAATTTCCATGCTATCACTAGGTTTCCAATGTGGATCAGGTATTGGACGCCCCATCTCTTCGGCTGCTTTAATTTTATCATTATAACCCGCAAGGTTACGTACACCGAGAGCAGACATTAGCTTATAACGACGTTCCATTTCATTCACACACCAACGTAATGCATTAGCGGCGTCTTTCATGTCGGTAACGACTTCTGTCAATAAATGCGGGATCCCTTCATAGATGGAAAGCTCCAACATTTTCGGGTCAATCATAATAAAGCGGACATCTTCGGGCTTCGCTTTATACAAAATACTGAGGATCATGGCGTTGACACCAACGGATTTACCTGACCCAGTGGTACCTGCTACTAATAAATGCGGCATTTTTGCTAAATCAGCAACCACGGGGTCACCTTCGATATCTTTACCTAACACAATCGTTAATGGCGAAGGGTTTTTCCTAAAGTCATCGCAGTCTAAAACTTCACTTAAATAAACCGTTTGGCGTTTTTCGTTAGGGAGTTCAAGCCCAACGTACGGCTTACCCGGTATCACTTCCACAACACGTACTGCCACTGTAGATAAAGAGCGTGCAAGGTCTCGTGATAATGTTGATATACGAGCGGCTTTCACACCGGGTGCCAAATCCAGTTCAAAACGCGTGATCACAGGCCCTGGGGAGAAACCAACAACCTCAGCTTTCACCCGATAGTCATTTAACCGAGCTTCGATTAACCTAGCGGTTTGCTCAAGTTTAAACATGTCGACTGGTTCTTCCTGTTCAGGTGGGCTCGCCAGTAAGTCAAGGGATGGCATTGGTGTTGTTGGTTTTGGTAAAGGTTGATCATTTCGCACCAAAAACGGGTGGAATAAGCTATCTTGCTGTGGCTGCTGTGGCTGCTGTGGCTGCTGTGGCTGCTGTGGCTGCTGTGGCTGCTGTGGCTGCTGTGGCTGCTGTGGCTGCGCAAAAGTGTGTGCCGATGTTGACGAATTGCCAAGACCTTCATGAATATTATTTTGTGAATTTTCCGAAGGAACTGGCACCGCACTAAATGAAGGCATAAATAATGGGTCAGCTGGTTCATCGTCTACCAGATCATCAACTGGAGAAAAACTACCCAGCACGGAAAACTCTTTTTTCAAATCAACCTTAGATTCAAAGTGATCAGATATCTGGGAATGTTCATCTTCTGCAAAGCTATTTTTGTACACGTCATCGACTGCTGGAGTGGATTCAGTTGATGCGGGTATTGTGTGAGTATTATTAGAAAATGCTGACGCTGATGGCCAACGATGCTCAATTTCTGGCTGCGTCAAAGAACCTGATTCAGATGGTTCATCTTGCTGCTGTTGCTCTGCAACGCTCGGTTGTGCGCTAAATACCGGCGATTCATAGTCAGTTTCATCGATATCACCATAACGCTCTCGTTGTTGCTCTAAGAACTGAGCTCGTAGCAATTCATCTTGCTGTGCTTCCTCTTCCGTTTCAGAGGACTCCTGCTCACCTGCGGACCACTGTTGATACGCTTGCTCGCGTTTTAACGCCTCTTCTTGGCGGCGTTGCAACTCAGCATCACGCTGAGAAGGGATACGGATACCGTAAAGTTCACGACGAGTAGGTAAACGAACAGGGTTTGGCCTTGGTAATTCAGGCTCTACTGTTTGTTTTACTTGGGCGTGGCGTTCAAGTGCGGCAATGGAAATCCCCGCGGCAGCAATGGCCGCTGGGTCTGAAACACGCTCCGTCACTGTTGAACTTACAGCACTCGCGACATCACTAACATTCATCGATGGCGATGAAAGTGATTGTGGCCTTTGAGGCTCTATTTGATTATTTGACTGTTCTTGATGAGGAACATCAGCTTGATTTTGTGGTGTTATATGCTCATTAGCGTGATATTCAAATGGCGTGGATGTCGCGTTTGATTGATGAACAGGAGGTTCATCCGATATTGGTGCCGTTTCCTCAAAACCAGAACCTAATTGAGGTTGGTAATCTTCAGGCACTTCAAAATGATAGGTATTAGGCTCATCAATAGCAGAAAACGATGGCACCGTTTCTTGTTCCGGTACACCTTGAGCCGCTATTGGCGTTGCCCCTTCAGTAACCGCTGTATTTTCGGTAGACTCTGCCTCTGGTGCAGGGGATACTTCAGTCACCAACTCGGCAACAGTAGGCGCAGAAAATAAAACGTCATCTGGGTCTATAGTATCTGGGTAATTGTTAGCCCTATGCTCTGCTTCTTGCGCACGTTGTAACGCACCTTCGGTTTCTTCGACATCTACATCATAGTCATCTAAGTCATCACCCCTCGCCCTATTTGTTAATAAAGCGATAGGAAAAAGGACGGCAGATCCAATTTTTTCTGCAATTGTCAGCCATGACCAACCTGTAAATAACGTAAAACTAATAGCCCATAAGAACAGCAATGCAAGTGTTGCACCTAATGAGTTAAACCACGGCATTATTGCGTTACTAAACACGCTACCAATAACACCGCCTGAAGCAAAGTTAGGTAAATCATCAAAATTCAGTGCAGCTAGCCCACAAGAGGATAAAATTAGCGCTAACCCACCAATTAACCTTAGAGAAAGAGAGAAGAAATCAATATAGCGACGCTGACTTTCGTATTGGAAAATAGCCCAGCAACCGAGAATTAATAAGGGAGGAATTGCAAAAGCAAGAATACCAAAAGCAGAAAAAAGAATATCCGCGCTCCATGAGCCAACACTACCACCTAAATTCTTTACGGGCGCATTCCATGTGGTTTGGGACCAACTTGGGTCCGAAGGGCTGAAACTCAATAAAGCAACCATTAAAAAGATAGCGCTCAAGCAAATTGCGAGCAAAATAACCTCTAATAGCCGCCTACCGCTACTTAATTTTTTAAATTTGATGTGTTTATCTTCTGTGTATTCTTGGCTCATTATTGTTTCTTTGCTGACTGATGTTCTTTACTGATTTATGTTTATTCTAACATTAATCGCCTTGCTGTGCCTGTTTTACCGTTACGGAAGTAAATCAATGCATCACAGGAACGACAAGTTTCAGTATTTCATCTAACGCATAAGGATTCAATTTCTATTTCCCGTTAAAAATCCTAAATATTTATAGATTTAAAATCAATTAATTGGAAACAATACTCCTTGTTTACTAAGTAATTTTAGCAAACAAATGTCAACGCGGTTAGATTTGCGATTAAATGAGACACTTGAGGGTGAATAACACAATGTTTTTACTGTATTAAAACGGAACAACGCTGAGTAAACTCAGCGTTGAAACTGCAGTGCGACAACAAAGCTGAAAATGCTGTGCTGAAGTGAGGTTAAAAAAGTAAAAATTAGCGTGTTTTAATCACTAAACGGTTACTTTGTTTAACTTCTTCCATAACCACGTAGGTACGAGTATCGTTTACACCAGGTAAGCGTAAAAGAGTTTCACCTAGCAGCTTACGATATGCGGACATATCTGGCACACGCGTTTTCAACAAGTAGTCAAAATCACCAGAAACAAGGTGACATTCTTGAATTTCTTCAAGCTTTTGAACTGCTGTATTGAATTGTTCGAACACGTCTGGTGCACCACGATTCAGTGTAATCTCAACGAACACTAATAGGGATGCATCTAAGTAATGTGGATTTAACAAGGCGGTATAGCCAGAAATAAACCCTTGTCTTTCAAGACGACGCACACGCTCTAAACACGGTGTCGGTGATAAACCAACACGCTTAGACAATTCTACGTTAGAAATTCGCCCGTCTTTTTGTAGTTCGTTTAATATATTCCTGTCGATACGGTCAAGGTCTTTGCCTGGACGCTTTTTATTGTCAATCATCTCTTAATCTCTCTTTCTCTAATTGTTATTTTCTACATCTATAAAATAGCACCTTAGCCGCACCTTTTATATTTAGGGAACCGTGTTCAGGAGCAAATTTTATTCATAGTGCTGAATTTCGTGTGAATGTAATTATCACCCACAATTTTGACTCATTTTTTAAGTTTGTAAGTAGCGTAAAGTTAACTTTCCAGTAAGAACAAAAATGCGCCATTTCCATTGACCTGCTAGATAATTAACTCTTACACAGATGTTTTCGCAAATGCGCAGCCGATTGTCAAAGCAAATGAATAAAAATCAGTACAAGATTTCGCTTTTTTTTCCAGTAAAACGTTTCGCAGCCTTAATTCAAGATAATTCCTAAAAATTGTGAAGCGTGACATATTCAACTTTTTGCTACATTTTTTTACAATTAGTAGGTATTGCCTATCATAGAAATTAGTGGCATGACACTCACTCGCACTTAAACCACTTTTGTTAACCTGCTATTTCTCCTACAATCCTGTTAACGCTTTTTTTTAGATTAAAAGAGGAATTCATGAGCACAACCACACATCGCAAGTTAATCATTCTAGGTTCAGGCCCCGCAGGTTATACTGCCGCAGTCTATGCTGCACGCGCAAATTTAAGCCCAGCCCTGATTACTGGGGTGGAAAAAGGTGGTCAGTTAACTACCACCACTGAAGTTGAAAACTGGCCAGGCGACCCTGAAGGGCTTACTGGACCGATGCTAATGGAGCGCATGCATGAGCACGCAGTTAAATTTGAAACTGAAATCATCTCTGACCATATTCAAAAAGTAGATTTAAAGCAACGCCCTTTCCGACTAATCGGTGATGAAAATCAATATACTTGTGATGCCCTCATTATCGCAACAGGTGCTTCCGCTCGTTATATTGGTTTACCTTCAGAGGAAGCCTTTAAAGGTCGTGGGGTCTCTGCTTGTGCCACTTGTGATGGATTTTTTTACCGTAACCAAAAAGTCGCCGTCGTTGGTGGTGGAAATACCGCGGTTGAAGAAGCACTATATTTATCAAATATTGCCTCAGAAGTTCATTTGATCCACCGTCGTGATAGCTTCCGTGCAGAAAAAATCCTTATTAATCGTTTAATGGATAAAGTCGAAAACGGCAATATTATTCTGCATACCGACCGTACTTTAAACGAAGTACTCGGCGATGACATGGGGGTTACGGGTGTACGCCTTGAGTGCACTAAAACCCACGAAACAGAAGAAATCCCTGTAATGGGAGCCTTTATTGCTATCGGCCATAGCCCAAATACCGCTATTTTTGAAGGGCAATTAGACTTAGACAATGGTTACATTAAAGTCCAATCTGGCACACAAGGTAATGCAACCCAAACCTCAGTAGAAGGTGTTTTCGCCGCTGGTGATGTAATGGACCATATATACCGCCAAGCCATCACCTCAGCAGGGACAGGCTGTATGGCAGCATTAGATGCAGAACGTTACCTTGATGGGCTTGCTTCTAAATAATCTATAACGAACATCTAGGCTTTAATCTTAAATAGATTAAAGCCTTTTTTATTCCTTCCTACTCTCCCTAGTTTTTCTTAACAACTTGCTATTGCTCTATATTTTAAGAGCAAGTTTATATTGCGTGCAAAACATTCAACCTATACTGTTTTTACATAAAATTAACGTTAACAAGGCACAAATATGGGGCAGCAATTAGGGCGTGATGATATTCGTGGTTATGCCTATTTTATTATTGTAGTTCTCGCAATAATCCAAGGTGTTATTATTGCAGCTACCACGGATTATTCTATCCGTTATGATAGCCAGTTAAGTACAACAACAGTGTATCTACCAGTCTTACTCGCTATTTTTGTTCCTTCGGTCATTAGCTACTTAATTACTAATGCGAAATCCGCCATTTTTTATCTCAATATTGCAATTACAGTCGGGTTAACTTGCTGGATTAACTACTGGCACGCCCAAGATTTTAAAACGCCAACAGAAGCAGACCCATTTTTTGCCTTTCTCACTCTGACTGTTTTATTCTTTTTCATGTTGCCATGGATGCAAATGTTACAAACAAGCGCAACATGGAAAATCAATTACAGTTGCTTAATGGGTTTATATATTAAAAATACTTTCCTAGGTATTTTATCCTCTGCCATTGGTGGGCTATTAGCGCTAATTATAAAGCTAGCTAGCTTTTTATTTGGCATTGTAAACCTCAATTTTTTGCACGATATCCTAGATAACGAATTAGTCTATTGGGCAGGCTTTGCTCTTGGATTCAATATCAGTTTGGTCTTTTTAAGGGCTGTACTTGATATTCAACTTAGTAATTTTGCCAGTTTTATTGCTCGATTTTTCTTACCGTTGCTTAACCTAGTCGCTGCCATTTTCTTAGTGGGTTTTGTGATTTCATATTTCTCAGGTTTAGCCTCCGTCGGTCTAGGTTCGGCAGTCATGCTGTGGTTTATTATCCTGAACCTTATTTTTATTAACTTCGTATATGGTGATGGCAGTACACAATACCGATTCCGTCCGGGGCTAAATGGTTTTGTTCTCCTTAGCATTATTCTGCTCAATGCATTTTCAGCACTGTCTCTATACGGGATCATTGCACGTGTTAACCAATACAGTTGGAGCATTGAGCGCTTATACGCTTTCACAATTGCCTTGTTTTTATCCGCTATTGTCCTTGCTTATAGCCTTGCAATTCTTCGCAAAAAAACAGCATGGATGGCATCTCTAGGTACTATCAACAAAGTCGGTATTTTGTCTTTGCTAGCGATTATTTTGGTCATTAATAGCCCGATTGCCGATTTTAAAAGGATCACGGTCAACAGTATCATAGCGGGGGTTGAAAACGGCAAAATTAAGGTAAATAGTTCTTTAGCATACGACTTAAAGCATTTAGGTGAATATGGGGAACAAGCCTATAAACAATTAGATAAAAACCCAGAATACACAGAAGCGTTTCAAACTAGCCCATACAATGAAGAACAACGTAAGCCATTGAAAGGTGTGTTAATACAAGCTAAAAACAGCCCTAAATTACCAGATAGTTGGTTTGACCTCGGTGAAAATCTCACCGGTGAATGGTATTGCACATCACAGTATGAGCCATACTCATGCATGGGCTTTATGGCAGACGCCAACCAAAATGGACAAAATGATGTTGTTATGTGTTATACCTACCCCACCAGTGCCAGTATTGAATGCAATATTTGGCAACAACAGGAACAAAGCTGGGAGTTAGTCGATAACCAAACTCGTTTGTTTAATACTGTACAAGCGAAAGACAAAGCTTGGGATAATTTATTAGACGGACATTTTCAATTAAAACCTAAAGAATGGTTAATGATTGACCCTACCCCTTAGTTTTTTCTAAAAATGTAGATGGCTTAACAGAATGTCATTTAGCCATCTACATATCAAATAAAAATACAGTAATATCTCAACCAACCTCATCTTTTAAGACTGACTGAAATATTAAATTTACCTTTATAAAACAATTTAATAACAAAACACAGTTCACTTTAAATAAGGTGCTTTTATTATGTAACATATCCTAATGAAGCTGTTATGATGGAGCCTAAATAACTCGAATTACCGAGCAAGATCAAAAATACTGGTTTTCATATCGTCATTAATTATGTTGCTAGGTCACTCTATTATCTTTCTTGTGCAGTTTAAAATAGGGACTAGCGCAATATAGTAATGATGAAAGCGACGTTAGGTTGGCATAATCTAACTACACTCAATAACATTAAAACTACACCTGCTAACTAAATCATTATGGATAAATCAAGACAGACTGAATTGGTACGTTGGTTAAAACAACACAGTGCTCCCGCGAAGCGCTGGTTGCGGATCTCTATGCTGTTGGGCATGCTTAGTGGCTTACTGATTATTGCTCAAGCGTGGTTTTTAGCCGTTATCCTACAAGCATTAATTATGGATGGCACTCCACGGGAACAACTTGTAACGCCTTTTATTCTACTAATTAGCGTCTTTATTCTTCGTGCAATTGTCACTTACATACGAGAACGTATTGGCTTTCGCTGTGGGCAAGTTGTACGCCAAGAAATCCGCACAATGGTGCTAGATAAACTCCAAGAATTAGGCCCCGTTTGGGTCAAAGGGAAACCAGCGGGAAGTTGGGCAACCATTATTCTTGAACAAATCGAAGATATGCAAGACTACTACTCCCGCTATCTACCTCAAATGTATTTAGCGGGTATTATCCCCATCATGATTTTGATTGCTATCTTTCCCTTTAACTGGGCTGCTGCGTTAATTTTATTCGTGACCGCACCGCTTATTCCTATTTTTATGGCATTAGTTGGGCTTGGCGCTGCGGATGCTAATAGGCGTAATTTCATTGCATTAGGCCGCCTCAGCGGTAGTTTTCTTGATAGGTTGCGAGGCCTCGATACTTTACGATTATTCTTCCGTGAAAAAGCAGAAATTCAGCAAATTCGTGAGTCAACTGATGATTTTCGCTCTAGAACCATGGAAGTACTGCGGATGGCCTTTCTCTCTTCTGGGGTCCTCGAATTTTTTGCGTCAATTTCTATTGCGGTTGTTGCCGTCTACTTCGGGTTTTCATACCTTGGTGAAATGAACTTCGGTAGCTATGGTTTACCTGTCACACTGTTTGCGGGTTTTTTAGCTCTCATTCTTTCCCCTGAATTCTTCCAGCCATTGCGTGATCTCGGCACATATTACCATGCGAAAGCCCAAGCGGTTGGAGCTGCTGAAACGTTAGAAACATTGCTAAATAGCGAGGGGGAACAAAAAGCCCAGCAAGGTACAAAAACCCTCCCAAATGAACCTATTCGTATCGAAGCCAAGCAGCTAGAAATTTTATCGCACGATGGGGTGTGTCTTGCAGGGCCATTAGATTTTAGTATTGAACCACAGCAACGTATTGCTTTAGTAGGCCAAAGCGGTGCGGGCAAAAGCTCTCTACTCAATCTACTATTGGGTTTTTTACCCTATAACGGCTCAATCACGGTAAATGGCATTGAATTAAGTGAATTATGCCCCGATAAGTGGCATGAATTGCTTGGCTGGGTTGGGCAAAACCCACATCTACCCGAACAAACACTGATTGAAAATATCTGTTTAGGTAAACCTAACGCTTCTGAAGCAGAAGTTAAACATGCTATTGATAATGCTTATGTCTCTGAATTTTTACCGCACTTACCTGATGGCTTAAATACACGGCTGGGCGACTACGCCGCTCGCCTTTCTGTTGGGCAAGCACAACGAGTTGCTGTTGCTCGCGTTTTATTGAAACCATCGCGTTTATTGCTGTTAGATGAGCCCGCCGCAAGCCTTGATTCTCATAGCGAACAACGGGTTATGCAAACACTAAACCAGCTATCAGAGCAACAGACGACCCTGTTAGTCACCCATTTACTGGAAGAAACTATCGATTACGACCAAATTTGGGTAATGGCTAATGGCCAAATCATTCAACGGGGTAATTACAAACAACTCAGTCAATCTGAAGGGGCGTTTGCCCAGTTACTTGCCCACCGCAGTGAGGAGCTTTGATAATGAAAGTTTTATTACCCTTCTTAGCCCTTTATCGCCGTCATTGGTTTTTGATCACCTTAGGCATTATTTTAGCCATTGTGACCCTACTTGCCAGTATTGGGCTGTTAACTCTTTCTGGTTGGTTTTTAGCAGGTACCGCAATTGCCGGTTTCCCTGGGCTGTACTACTTTAATTATATGTTACCTGCCGCAGGTGTACGTGGCGCTGCTATTTTCCGTACTGCTGGTCGCTATGGAGAACGCCTAGTTAGTCACGATGCGACGTTTAAAGTTTTAGCTCACCTACGTGTTTTTGCATTTAGTAAAGTACTTCCACTCTCCCCAGGTGGGATCAGCCGCTTTCGCCAAGGTGAATTACTTAACCGCCTTGTTGCCGATGTAGAAACACTTGATCACCTCTATTTACGGGTGTTATCACCAATTATCACTGCATTTTTCGTGACTTTCGTGCTGATTTTTGGCTTAAGTTATCTTGACCCTCGCCTTGCGTGGACACTGGGAGGGGTCATGTTATTTTTATTATTTACCATGCCAATAGTCTTTTATCGTGCGGGTAAACCAATTGGTCGAGAACTGACTGAATTACGTGGAAATTACCGCACTATTTTAACGTCCGCACTACAAGGGCAAGCGGAATTAACATTATTTGGCGCAACATCGCGTTTTCGCCAAACCTTGTGGGGGATAGAAAATAGCTGGCAAGCTCGCCAACAGCAACAAGCTGCGCTTACAGGGCTATCACAAGCGGTTATCTTGTTTGCATCGGGTATTACCGCAACATTATTGCTGTGGATGGCTGCGGAGCATGTAGGAGGTGATACAAAGCCTGGCGCATTAATCGCATTATTTGTTTTCTGCGCCTTAGCAGCCTTTGAAGCGCTAGGCCCAGTTGCTGTTGCTTTCCAACATATGGGCCAAGTTATTGCTTCTGCCACCCGAGTTTCACAACTGATGACAGCCAAACCGGAAGTGACTTTCCCTACCCAAAGCCATTCAATAGAAACACTAGAAAGCTTAGAGGTTGAAAATATTTCGTTTACTTATCCAGAGCAGCCTTTTGCTGTTCTGAACAATGTCTCCCTGTCTTTGACTAAAGGCCAACATTTTGCCTTGTTAGGTAAGACTGGCTGTGGAAAATCTACTTTGCTTCAGCTTCTTACCCGCGCATGGGATGTCGACAGTGGAAGCATTACTCTCAATGGTCATCCCATCAATGAGTTTAGTGAACAAGCGTTGCGCAGCGTGATGTCCGTAGTACCACAGCGCGTTCATGTGTTTAGTGATACTTTGCGTAATAATTTATTATTAGCAAAAGAACAAGCGACTGATGCAGAACTTAATGAAGTGCTTCGCCAAGTTGGGTTAGGTAATTTGTTAGAAAACGAATTAAAACTCAATGCATGGATGGGCGATGGTGGCCGCCAATTATCTGGAGGGGAACAACGCCGCTTAGGGATTGCTCGGGCACTATTACACAATACTCCATTAGTCCTTATGGATGAACCGACAGAAGGGCTTGATGCACAAACTGAGCAACAAATTTTAGCACTGCTAAAAGAAAAGTGTGCAGATAAAACCTTGATTGTCATTACTCATCGGATGCAAGGTCTAGAAGAAATGGATAACATATGTGTGATGGATGATGGTAAAATCGTCGAACAAGGCACCCATCAAGCGCTGTTAGATATGCAAGGTCGGTATTACCAATTCCGCCAGCGCCATTGGGTACAGCAACCCCTTTGAGGCGCATATGTACCAATTAGATGATGACTCCAATTTATTTCCTCCCGTGTCTGAAGCGATGCGGGAACCGAATGGTTTATTAGCCATTGGGGGAGATCTTTCATCAAAAAGGCTGCAAGCTGCTTATTATGATGGTATCTTTCCTTGGTTTAATCCTGGAGAGATGCCTTTATGGTGGTCACCAGACCCCAGAGCTGTGCTAATGGTGGGCGATTTACATATTAGTCGTTCAATGAAAAAAGTGTTAAAAAAACAGATTTATCGCATTACGATTAACACTGCTTTCAAGCAAGTTATTGAAGCTTGTTCTGTCCGTCCCGAAGGTACGTGGATTTTACCTGAAGTACAAGCCGGTTATCTGGCTTTGCATCAAGAAGGGATCGCGCATTCTGTTGAGGCTTGGCATGGATCACAACTTGTTGGGGGGCTCTACGGCGTGAACATGGGTCACCTATTTTGTGGGGAATCTATGTTCAGTAGAATGAATGATGCATCCAAATTTGCTTTTATTACATTCTATTTTCATTTTTTGCGCTATAATGGGCAGCTTTTTGATTGTCAGGTACTTAACCACCATACCGCCTCGATGGGCGCAAAAGAGATATCCCGTAGGGATTTTTTACATATTCTTTATCGGTGGCGTAACAAAGCGATTGACCCCGCCTGCTGGTTACCGCAATCGATTGAAATACCGCCAATTTTTAATTAGTGAAAATTGGTTTTTACAATAATTTTATTCCCCATGAAAAAATAAAGATCGTGTTAAAATGCGACACTTCTTTACTTAGTGCGGGTTTTTGGGCATTATCTTGCCCGTTAAAAATCACGGTTATTAGACTTAGAGGATTAGATGGCCAAAGAAGACAATATTGAAATGCAGGGCACAGTTTTAGATACCCTGCCAAACACAATGTTCCGTGTTGAACTAGAAAACGGTCACGTAGTGACTGCTCATATTTCTGGTAAAATGCGTAAAAACTATATCCGCATCCTGACAGGCGACAAGGTAACTGTAGAGTTAACTCCTTATGACCTGAGCAAAGGCCGAATCATTTTCCGTAGCCGTTGATATTCTCTTCAGGCAAGGCCTGACATTACCACAGGTGCATGACACACCTGTGGTCTATTTCGTCAGAATACCGCATCCTCCGGAGAGGCCTTGTGCACGCTACTGAAGCTGTATGTCAGTGTGTTACTTTTTTCATCAAGCCCGATACTTACAGAGCCGCCATTGGTTAATGAACCAAATAGCAATTCATTTGCTAATGGTTTTTTCAGGTTATCCTGAATTACGCGCGCCATAGGTCGGGCGCCCATTGCTTTATCATAACCTTTTTCACATAACCAACGACGAGCCGCTGAGCTCACCTCAATGGATACCCCTTTCTCATCAAGTTGTACTTGTAATTCAACAATAAACTTATCAACCACTTGCGTGATAATCTCAGGCGTTAACGAATTAAACCAAATAATGCCATCTAGACGATTACGAAACTCTGGAGAAAATACTTTTTTAATCTCAGACATCGCATCAGTACTGTTGTCTTGGTCAGCAAAACCAATGGAACGACGTTGTGTTTCTTGCACACCAGCATTGGTTGTCATCACCACCACTACATTACGAAAATCAGCCTTACGGCCATTATTATCGGTTAATGTGCCGTGATCCATTACTTGCAGCAGAATATTAAACACATCAGGATGTGCCTTTTCGATTTCATCCAATAACACCACTGAATGTGGATGTTTAATAACAGCATCAGTCAGTAAACCGCCTTGGTCAAACCCGACATAGCCCGGAGGTGCACCAATTAAACGACTAACTGTGTGGCGCTCCATATACTCAGACATATCAAATCGTAATAGTTTGATATCTAGTGCTTTAGCTAACTGAACGGTGACTTCTGTTTTACCAACCCCAGTTGGACCTGCAAATAAAAACGAGCCAACAGGTTTATTGTCTACCCCTAAACCTGCTCGATTCATTTTAATGGCTTCCGATAATGCATTGATCGCATTGTCTTGGCCAAATACGAGCATTTTCAAACGCGAATCAAGGGTTTTCAGTTTGTCTTTATCACTCGATGAAACCGTTTTTTCTGGGATACGTGCAATACGTGCCACCACGGTTTCTATTTCAGGTACACCAATGGTTTTTTTACGCTTACTTGGTGCAATAAGCCGCGTACGGGCTCCAGCTTCATCAATAACATCAATTGCTTTATCTGGTAGGTGCCTGTCTGTGATGTATTTAATAGATAAATCCACAGCAGCTTGGATAGCTTTAGCGGTATAACGCACATCATGATGCGCTTCATACTTAGGCTTTAACCCAGTGATGATACGAATAGTTTCTTCTGGTGTAGGTTCAACAATATCAATTTTTTGAAAACGACGCGCTAACGCCCTATCTTTCTCGAAAATACTACTAAACTCTTGATATGTCGTTGAGCCAATGACTCGAATACGCCCACCTGATAGCAAAGGCTTAATCAAATTAGCGGCGTCAACTTGGCCACCGGATGCAGCACCCGCACCGATAATCGTATGTATTTCATCGATAAATAAAATACTCTTCGGGTCTTTTTCTAGCATTTTTAGCAGCGCTTTAAAGCGTTTCTCAAAGTCCCCGCGGTATTTGGTGCCCGCTAATAATGAGCCAATATCTAATGAATAAATAGTGCAACCTTTCATCACTTCTGGGACATCGTCTTGCTCAATACGCCACGCTAAGCCCTCTGCGATTGCTGTTTTACCAACGCCAGACTCCCCGACTAATAGTGGGTTATTTTTACGGCGGCGACATAGCACTTGGATCGTACGCTCTAATTCTGCCTGCCGTCCCACCAGTGGGTCGATATTCCCTTTTTTAGCCTGCTGGTTCAGGTTAGTCGTGAAGTTGTCCATATGGTCTTCTGAGACCGGCTGTTCCTCATTTGGAGTACTACTCGGGGAAATATCTTGTTCAGATGAAGGCCCCTCACCTTTTACTGTGCCATGAGAGATATAATTGACGACATCTAAGCGACTGACATCATGCTTACGCAATAAGTATGCCGCTTGAGATTCTTGTTCACTAAAAATAGCGACTAAGACATTCGCACCACTGACCTCGTTGCGCCCAGATGACTGCACATGAAAAACAGCTCGCTGTAATACACGTTGAAAACTCAGAGTAGGTTGGGTGTCTCTGTTATCATTTTCGGGTAACAAAGGTGTAGTTTGCGCGATGAAGTGTTCCAGTTCTTGGCGCAGCGCGACAAGATCAACCTTGCAAGCATCTAGAGCTTCGCGCGCAGAGATATTACTCAATAACGCCAGCAATAGGTGCTCTACTGTCATAAACTCATGGCGGCTATCTTTCGCTTTTGTAAAAGCTACATTTAAACTAAGCTCCAGTTCTTGATTGAGCATAAGCACCTCCCAAAATTGATATTAAACCAGTCAAACTTTCTCTATAGTGCAAAGCAAAGGGTACTCATGTTCACGAGCAAAAGTATTGACTTGCGCCGCTTTTGTTTCAGCAACCTCTGCGGTAAAAATTCCACAAACTCCCTTTCCTTGAATATGGACATCTAACATTATCTGTGTAGCGCGTTCTTCATCAAAAGAAAAGTATTTTTGTAACACTTCGACAACAAAATCCATCGGAGTATAATCGTCATTATTTAATAATACCTTATACATCGATGGTGGCTGTAAGGTTTGCTCTACTTCATCTTTAAAAATGACGTCTGTTTTAAATGTGCCCAGAAAATCGCTCATTACTTTCTTGCTCAGTCTTACTAAATGTTAAATTTCAATTTTAGCATAGTCTTTATTATCAACGATTTCACCAATCAAGTTGATAATGCCATCAAACTATACGGTTAGATTAGTATGTCATTTTTTATCATATGTACTATAAACCACAGTGTAGCATGGCAATCGCCCTCACTTCTATGATTTGCAATCTGTGAGCCATATCAAATATCACAGAAAATAGCCGTCAATGCTTATCGAATTCTTAACACTTTACCATAATTACTGAGACTCGCCTCTTGACCTTATAAGGCAATTTACTACAGTATGTTTTACGAGCAATCAACAGAGTATTTATACTTAGTTGTTGTGTGTATTTTATACATGTCTGTAAAACACTATTTGCAAACCTAAAGGATAAAATATGGAGACGGGTATCGTTAAGTGGTTCAATAACGCAAAAGGCTTTGGTTTTATTTGCCCGGCTGATGGCGGAGAAGATATTTTTGCTCATTATTCCTGCATTAAAATGGATGGTTATCGGACTTTAAAAGCAGGTCAAAAAGTGCAATTTAGCATAACGATTGGGCCAAAAGGTAATCATGCGGATCTGATTATTCCAATTGAAGTTGAGAGTACTCTTCCTGATAATACTGAATCAAATTAATACGTTGTACAATTTAACACTTTGTGCAATAGAGCACAGTTAATTATTTCAATATCATTGATGACGTCAATAATTAACTGTGGCTATTTATAACTTAACTATCAGATAATGGTTTTTTAGCCGCACAACCACCCGCTGTTTGCAGATGGGTCATATCACCATACAATGACGTTAATAATGCATATTGTTCAACGTCATAAAACTTACATTGGTTTTCTGTAAACGCTTTTGCAACTTCAATCATAAATTTTACAGCCGCCGCAATATCAACTTCATGGCTAGCCCCTGTGGAGCAACCCGGTACGACGGTATCTGAGCAAATGGCCACACCAACAACAGGAGCTGATGTTGACACCGCAGGTTGTAAAATACTATTAATATGATGAAGGCCATTGCCGTAAGGCGTTATGTCTTGAATAGATAACGGGAACGTGACTGCCTTTTGCCCACTACTCCACTCCATTAAGCGGATCAAATCTTCAGACACAGGCAGGATATAACCACTTTTTACTGTAGGGGATAACGCATACCCCTTGTGGTTCAGTAAACGATTCCCTTTTGTCGTATCTACCGACAAAATTGCATCCGCCTCAGGAATTGCTTCATGCTGATTCATCGTCGCATCTTCAAGGGGAGAATCCATAAAATCAACAGGTGTATGAGGCCGCGTTGGGGCATTAGGGCAAATATGAGTTGTGATAATCACATCCCCTGCCAGTTTGTCCCCCTTTTCATGCATTTCTGCTAACTTAAGACCTGCCGCAACTGCAGCTATGGCACCATCAGCATCAGAAACAACACCAATTCGAGATGGCCTAGCACCAATACCACCTAAGCGGCCGATAATCCCCAGTGTTGGAGCACCTTTACCTTGTGATTTACCTTGTGTGCCAGGAATATGAATACGGACAAAATCACTTTGACCTTTAAGATCCTTGACTGTTTTAGACGTGACATTAATTTGTGGGAAACCCTGGAATAATGCAACAATGTCTTCACCCCTAACACTAGCGCTATCGATTAAATCGTAAACGCAAAGAGTTTGTTTTAGACTCATTGTATTTCCTTCAATTTTAATTATTTTTTATAAAAATGAAGGGCTACTTTGGGGATAACTAGCCCAATAAAGCTAGGTTTCCCCATTTCACCCCATGTGAAACCACTTATTGCTGAGGTCTCACCTTTTCCTGATGAAGGCGTTATTCACGCACTTAAAATAAAGTACTAACGATATAAACTGCTTATAATTTACTCTTTACTTTCACTACTTACTTTTACTACCTACTTTACTACATGACATAATTTCACTACTTTTTGATACTTTTTTGTAGCCAGTAAGGGTCGCCAACCATACAACCTAGATAAGCAGCCTTATGGCAAAGATTAGTGGATAATTGCTCCATAACCTCTTTGTTCATCTGCATTTCAGGCAAACTTAAACACAGTGCATATAATGAATTTTGCGATGGGTCAAAAACGGTACTGGATACAGAAGCAACACCAGCTACAGATTCATTCATCGAGAACTCCCAGCCACGCTCAGCAATAAGGTTCATTTGTTGAATCAACCTTTCTTGCTCATCTTTTGACTCACGACTAATAATTTCTGACCTTTCATTCAACGGTAGCCTAGATAACAACGCACGCCCCGTAGAAGTACCAAGAATAGGCAAACGAGTCCCCGGCTGGGTAACCACTTGCAACATACTATTGCCAAAACGCGCATGGACAACACGCACCATGTCATCATCAAGTGCGGATACATAGCTGGTAAAACCGCTATCTTTAGCAAGCTCATCAAGCGCTTCAAGCATCATATCGATTAAAGGGTTCATCCCCCTCGCTCGGTGAGCTAATTCCATAATCAATAAGCCAGGCCGATAAATTGGCGCATTATTTTTCTTTTCTAACAGCCCTAGTTCTGCCATCTGTTTTAAAAGGCGTGATGCGGAGCTCTTTGGCATACCTAATTCATTTACCAACGTTGTTACTGTTAGCTCAGCGCCTGTACGCAGGAACAGTTGATAAACATCAACGACACTAGATAAAATACTCATGACCCTAAACCTTGGGTTAATACACCGTAACTTTGTGGTTTTCTATCTCTTAGATAAGGTACTTTAAGGCGTGTATGCGCTTGGTCTAAGAAATCAATTTCACCAATTAATAGCTCTTCACCTGCATGAGTTGCTTCATAAAGAACTTGTCCACGAGGGCCTAATACCTTGCTTCCACCAAATAAATGGAGGTCTTCTTCATGGCCCCAACGGTTTACAGCAAGTAAGTGGGTACCATTTTCCAGTGCTCGACAAGCGCTGTTGATATCCCAAACGTCTTTATCTTGTACACACCATGCAGAGGGGGCTAATAACAATTCGGCCCCTTGTAGCGTTAAAATACGAGCGACTTCAGGGAACCCCATGTCATAGCAGATCATGATGCCAATTTTCCCTATTGGTGTGTCAAATACAGGGAAGCTGTCACCACGACCAAACCACTGTTTTTCTAAACCAAAAGCATGGACTTTGCGAAATATACCGCTAATCCCTTTACACCCTGGGTTCCAAACCCCCACAGAGTTATATATGTCACCTAAATAGTCGCCACGCTCAACAAAACCGCTAACGATGGTAATATTAAGGCGGGTCGCAAGTTCACTAAATAAGTTATAGGTTTCGCTGCCCTCTGAATCACTTAAGTCCCAGAGTTTTGTAGTTAATAAATCACCACGATAACCTGTTGTTGCTAATTCAGGGAAACAAACCAGCTTCGCCCCTGAATCAGCAGCTTGTTGGCACATTAGCGCCATGCGCTGCAAATTATTCTGCTTATTACCGAGTTCAGAATTAAACTGAGCCAAAGCAACTTTAACTTTTGTACCTGACATTGCTTAATCCTTATCCAAATTAGAGACTTGGCGAAAATGCACAGCTTCAACACCTTTTGCTTTTGCCTGCCAGCTCATGGCAACCCAATAAGCTATAGCCCCCGTAACTAATGAGTTAAGTGCTGGAATACCGTAATCTGCATTAAATGGCCCTAACTCTGATGTTCCCCATCCGACTATGACGGCAATTAACCAGACAATTAAAGTAATGGGGTTATACGCTTCGCAACTAGGCGGCAATATGCCCTGTGCACGCGTAGTATCTAGCTCTTTGCGGTCTCGTTTTAAGATATAGTAGTCAACAACCATAATCCCTGCGACAGGAGGGATTGCTATTCCAAGGTAAATTAAGAAGCCAATAAAATTGTCTAAAATCCCTAACATTGAAGCGATGGTCCCAAAAATACCAATCACCCACGTTAAATAACGGCGGTCAAAACGTTTATTAAAAATCGCATTGAGTAGTGTTGAGAAACCTAAAGATGATGAGTATAGATTGATATCATTCATTTTTATTGTTGAAAAAATAACAATCGATGCACCTAATAGGCCAGTCAATGCCATCATTAAATCAAACACTTGGCTAGTACGTAATGAAAGTGCCATCAGTACCGCTATCATGTTTACCAGAAGCTCTCCAAAAAAAGTGCCGATGAGCGTCATCCAAAACACATCTTTAGGGGCTTTCATAAAGCGGCTGATGTCTGGTGTTGTCACCGCTGCAATAATAAAACCGCCAGCAACCATCGTGATTGCAGCTGGCATTGTCATTAGTGGCCCGGCGGGTTCAGTGTCATTGATAAGAGTACCAATATCCTGACCTGATAATAAATTATACGTCGCCCAACCTAATGCGAATAAAAATAGCGGCGTTGAGATATTTGCAGTAATAGATAAAAATCGATACCCATATACTGTAATAACCGTCACCGCAATACCTGTAATAAGTGACCAAGTCCCTGGTGTTAGCACGTTAGTCGCTTTATACATACCATCCGCGAAGAAGCCATTTTGTACGCCAAACCAACCCATTAAAGAAATGGCAATTGCGCCACCAATCAGAGCTGAACCTAACTTACCAAAACCCGCCCACCTAGAGAGTAGGCTAATCGACATACCTTCGCGACATGCAGCCGCCCCAAGCCCCCAACTGACTACCTGCAAAATTACAGAGCCAAGCATGGTTGCCCAAAACGCCTGCCAAAAAGTTAACCCGTACCCGAGCGCCGCACCTAACATGACTTGTGAAACACAAGCTAGTGCACCAATTCGTAGAATTAACACTTCATAGAATGGTCTACGAGCACTTTGGGGTACCCGAGCCAAAGAATAATCTTCACCTACTTTATTCGCCATATTCGCACCTGCTGTGTGGTTGTCTTTGCTTAGTTTTTTACTGGCTTTATTATAAGTTCCATTATATGGAACTAGGTTTCATTTATTCTACAAGCAAATAATATCCATGATCGCTACCAATTCGCAAGTAGAATTTATCTTTTCAGACAATATTTTTATTATGAAATATTTAAATAAATGAGGGAATACATATAGCGAGAAAAAATTTCATTGATAAATGAATAGGTTAAATTTGGAGCATTTAATTAGCAGAATTTAATCAAGGAACTCGGTTTCATTAAACGGAACTGTAACATGATGTAAATATATTCTTAAATAGGCAAAACTTCAATGCATGAATACCCTACTTATAAGGAAAATGATATCTATATTGATTGGAAAGGTCAGATATTAAACCGCCTTAAAAAACACTAAAGCAATTTCCTCTGTATTGTATAAACCAATACAGAGGAAAATATTAATAGGTTAATTACTCCCTCGCTAATGCATCAATCGGATTTAATCGAGCGGCATTACGTGCGGGTAAAAAGCCAAAAATAACCCCGATCGCTGTTGAACAAGCAAACGCACTCACTAGCGCCATAGGGTCAAAGGAAAAAGTCCAGCCGGGCAATGCCATTTGGGCCAATAAACTGATGCCATAGGACAATCCAATTCCTAGCAGCCCCCCCATTAAGCATACTAAAATGGCCTCAATCAAAAACTGCTGCATGACATCACTGGTCCTTGCACCCACAGCCATACGAATGCCTATTTCACGAGTTCGCTCCGTCACCGAAACAAGCATGATATTCATCACCCCGATCCCCCCGACCACGAGTGAAATAACAGCCACTAAAGTTAGGAATAACTGCATTGTTCTCGTTGTTTTTTCAGCTGCTTTAACAAAAGTATCAAGGTTAAAAGTAAATATATCTTGCTTACCATGACGCAATGTCAGTAAACGAGTTAATTGTTGCTCTACCGTTTTAGCGTCATAACCCTCTTTTACCCGAACCGTGAAACTATCATAATAAGGGCGATTAATAATTTTACTGTTCACTGTGGTATCTGGCAGCCAAATTGATAATGACTTGCTTGAGCCAAAAGCTGATTTTTTCTCTTCAAGCACCCCAATAACGGTAACAGGCATATTACCAACTAACAAAGTTTCGCCCACCACACGCTCTTGCTTAGGGAAAAATCGTCGTTTCGTGTTCGCATCAATCACAACAACTTGCGCACGCCTATCCACCATATCTTGCGTAAAATTCATGCCTTCTGAAAACTTTGACGCATAGACATCAAAATAACCGCGCCCAACACCTAAAAGCTGTGCCGCCGCATCTAAATTTCCCTTTCTTAGGCGAGTCGAACTATTGATTTCTCCTGAAATCGCATACACATAGGGTTGTTTTGCTAAGGCTTCAATATCTGCGGCTTTTAAAGACTGACGATTTTGCGCATCATCACTGCCAAAATCTTCCCCGGGATAAATTGAAATGGTATTAGTTCCAATTGATTTTATATCATTCAAAACCATATCTTGTGCTGCATCACCAATAACCATAATCGATACCACCGAAGCGATACCAATGATGATCCCTAACATTGTCAGCAAAGTACGCATTTTATTGACGACCATTGCACGCCAAGCCATCAATAAAGCTTCACTAAACCGACCATATACCTGACTTAAAGACAGTTTACGGCTAGCAGCTTTTGGTAACGAATTAGTACGAACAGCTGCTACCACCCCCGAATCACGAAGAATTTCACCATCCTTAATCTCAACAACCCGCTCCGCTTGCTCAGCTATTTTTGGGTCGTGGGTGACAATAATTACGGTATGCCCCTGAGCGCAGAGGTCTTTTAAGATTTTCATCACCTCTTCGCCAGAATGGCTATCGAGTGCGCCTGTCGGTTCATCAGCTAAAATGATTTGCCCACCATTCATCAGTGCCCTTGCAATACTGACTCGTTGCTGCTGGCCACCAGAAAGCTGACTAGGACGGTAGTTGATGCGTTCACCTAACCCTAAGCGTTGTAATAATTGCGCGGCTCGTTCGCGGCGCTGTGCCTTCCCTGCTCCCGCATATATAGCGGGGACTTCAACATTTTGCTCTGCACTTAAATGACTCAATAAGTGATAACGTTGAAAAATAAAGCCAAAATGTTCGCGTCGAAGCTCAGCAAGTTGGTCGTTATCTAAGGTGGCAATATTTTGCCCGTCAACGATGTAATCCCCTGACGATGGTTTATCTAAACAACCAATAATATTCATCAGTGTTGATTTACCAGACCCTGATGCCCCAATAATTGCAACCATTTCACCTGCATTAATTTTCAGTGAAACATTTTTCAAGACTGTAGTTTGGTTTTCACCTTCACCGTAACGGCGGGTGATCCCTTGAAGCTCAATTAACGCAGACATTTTAGTTCTCCGTGTCACTGTGCCCAATGATCACTTTGTCACCATCATTTAACCCCTTGACGACCTCCACATACACATCATTACGGCTACCAATCTCAATTTGTTTTTTCTCTGCTTTATCACCTTGCAGAATATCTACCTCATAAGTTTGTGGCGAAATTTGATCTCCCAATGCAGATAGAGGCAATAACAAAACGTTCTTACGTGAGTCTAATTCGATTTTGACCTGTGCCGTCATTTGTAATTTTAATAAATGTTGTGGGTTAGGCACTTCAAACCGCGCATAATAGAAAATAGCATCATTGATTTTTTCAGGTGTCGGCAGTATATCCTTTAGCTGGCCTGAAAATTTTTTATCTGGTGCGCCAAGCACCGTAAAAGATGCCTCTTGCCCTGGCTCTAAGTAAATTACGTCAGCTTCAGAGACTTCAGCTTTCACCAACATAGTATCCAAATCAGCAAGCGTTAAAATGGTTGGTGCCTCTTGGGCTGCGATTACTGTTTGCCCTTGTAATGTTTTAATAAAAGTAACAATACCGTCCATTGGTGCAGTAATTTGCGTGTATTTTAGGTTCGTTTTCGCGGTGTCTAAAGTGGCTTGGTTACGTTTAATTTGCGCTTGATAAGTCGCGACTTGGGCTTTTTTTACTTCAACGTCGGTTTTTGCTTTGTCTAAATCTTGTTGTGCGACCGCTTGTAACTTTGCCAAGCTAACATGACGCTGGTACGTGACTTGTGCCAAACGCAACTCAGCTTGAGCTAAGGAAAGGTTAGCTTCTAACTCGCGAGTCGTTGCTTCGGATTCAATCACATCATTTTGGGCTTTTTTAGGATCAATAACGGCAAGTAAGTCACCTTTTTTGACGTAATCGCCTTCTTTAACATATAACGTTTGTAGCTGACCACTTACTTGGGCTCCGACATCAACTTTACGTACCGCATCGAGTTTACCTGTAGCGAGAACTTGCTTATCCAAATCGCCTCGAGTGACATCAACGGTCTGAAAAACTTCTTGATCGTTATCATTAAAGAGAAACCCAGCGATACCAGCGGCAACAATAATTATCACCAAATAAAGAGGCCACTTTTTTTTAGGCTTTACCTTCATTTATACCTGCTTCCTATGAACAAAAAGAGGGCTGCGCCCTCTAAAATAACTTACTGTAAGATAACAATAATGTTTCAACTTAACATATTGGCTTAATTCAATATGTTCATAATATATAACTTAAGTTATCAATTGATTAAACACATAGCAGGCTAAACTTTTCCTAGGTTAAATAATCAATCAACAACATACCTATTTTTGTTATCTCAGCTTAATTAGCTTTTCCCCTTGCAAGCCATGCAACACGAGAAAACATATTTTTCAGTTGCAGTGGAATGCTATCAGGCCCTAACTCTGCCGCCCGATTTACGGTGGCTAAGGCTAAATCAGGTTTTGAAGTACGGGAAATCGCTTTAATGATCACCCGTCTGGTTGAGACTTTTGCATTATCAGGAATATCTGCAATTTCATGATATAGGCTTCTGAACCCTTCGCGATATAGGAAATGTTCCATATCTGGAGCGGTTAACATCGTTAGCCTATCCCTATCTGGCGAATTGATTTTATTCGCATAATGCGTTGCAGTAGCGGCATATTTACGCCCCGCTTCATCACCATCCGTCAACACATGCCATTCAATCCCCATTTTATTGGCAAATTTCAACAGCGGCTTCAAGCCACTTTGTGCAAACGCAATAACTTTAATGCCTTCCGTTTCAAAGTAATAATGACATTGGCTTGCAAACTCGCTCATTAGCCAAATTTCAGTTTCCCCTTCAACCAATAACCAACAACGAGCAAAAAGTGCAGATGGCCGGTTAAATCGAATATGGAAAGAGATTTTACGTAACTCTTCAGGGCTTAAATCATTTTGGTTTAAACGATAAGCAGATACTTTATTCGTATTGCGCACCAAACGACACAAATCTTCCAAAGGCGCCAGTGAAAGTAGCTCACCTGAATTGGTTGTCGTGATACGTTGAAGTGAAAACAGGCTAAATAACCCCCAAGCAATAGAGAGCATAATCGGATGTAGTCGAGTTTCAGGGTCTTCAACAATAATCAATGGCCTCGCATGTTTATCTAAGTGAATATTACCTTTGGCTTGTAATAATGAATAAAACATCCCTAAGATAATTAAACGGATATTTCGTTGGTTTGGTTTTGCGATAAGACGATTAATATTGTCCAGTGCTTTCCAACCTTGTTTGCGAGGTTGAATATTTATGAGTGAATTGTCTGTCTTAATAATATGTGCAGTTTGCCCTGAAAAATAATGGCTCAATAATTGCTGCATTGCATCGATACCCGCCCCTAAATCATCATCACTGAGGCGCTCAGGGTTTTTAACTAACGCACTTGTTAATTCCTTAATATGAGCATTAAACATATCCCGCATTTCTTTTTGCCCAGTCACTATTATTTCTGGGTTAATCGACTGTAAGAAACGAGCATCTCGTAAACGGATAACGGGGTACAGCCGAACAATTTCTTTTATGTATTTCCCTACATTATCCAAGGATAATTTATTACCACCTGAATTTAAGAAGCTTTTATCAACCACGACAGTATTGTCATCTTTGAGTTCAGCACTCACTCGGTAAAAAATATGCTTAAGGTCATCACCATTATCGACCCAAACGGAGCTAAGATTATGGAAACGATATGACTGATGCCGGCCTTTACGGCGCTCACAAAATTTTAAAACAATCTGTAATGAACGATAACGTGAATCATCATTCCCTGCTGGGTGATGAAAGTCATGTAAAGTGAATTGATAATCTTTATGTTCGGGGGAGAGAAGAATATCAAGAGCATCAAGTAAACTGGATTTACCCCATGAGTTCTCACCGATTAAAACTGTGCTGTTATTAAGTTCTAAAGACAGCCGGTTAATCCCTCTAAATCCATATATTTCCACACGTTCCAGATACATATCTCTCTCCTTGGAATATTTTTAATTCACTTGGAACCACCAGTACAAGATAGCGCCAATGATTGAGCATACTAAAGGACAATATTTAGAGCTTACCGATTAAGCTTGTTTATTACTATATATATGTACGAGAAATAAAAAATCTTCACAACAAAACAGCTAACTGTATTGAGCATCTAATTGCAGTGTTATAAAATAGTAAAACTTTTATTTTTAGTATTTTTAACTTGCTTTTCGATGAATTAACCAATAAAAAATTTTATGGCGAAAAGCCCTTTTAGTACGGTGCGTTAAATCAGGTTTGTGCTGCGATAACTTAAATAAAGAAAAATAAGCATAACGCCTTGTTTATATTTACCTAGTCGATGGGATAACCTCTAAGGATGCGGCCATGTATTCAGGACTTTTAATTATTCTTCTACCGTTAACTTTCGGTTATCTTATTCCTATAAAAAACAAACAAATACTCCATCGTGTCCATCAATCATTGAACTCAATGGTGTATGTTATTTTATTTTTAATGGGTATTACGCTTGCACTGCTCGAAAACTTAAGTGTTCACTTAATTTCTATTTTAATTTATGCCGTTACCTTCTTTGCCTGTATATTTTTACTAAATGTTATCTCGCTGTTATTGTTAGATAAACTTGACCCGTGGAAAATTCCTCAGCATAAACAAGAAAAACCTCCTTCACGCCTCAAGATGGTATTCGAATCCTTACAGCTCTGCGGTGTACTGCTTTTAGGGTTTGTTGTTGGGCTAACTGGCTTTGATTTTCTACACTATGCAGATAAAGGCAGCCAGTTAGCGTTGATGCTACTGCTTTTATTGGTTGGGATTCAGCTACGTAATAGCGGCATGAGCATCAAGCAAATTTTAATTAACCGCCGAGGCACAACAATTGCCTTCGTGATGGCGGTCAGTGCGTTGGCTGGTGGCGCGCTTGCTGCATTTTTATTAGGTATTCCTGTTAAAATGGGGCTAGCTCTTGCTTCTGGGTTCGGTTGGTATTCCTTAACGGGGATTGTCTTAACCGATGCTTACGGCCCTGTAATGGGAAGTGCAGCATTCTTCAACGACTTAGCTCGCGAACTTGCTGCAATTATGTTGATACCAATGATTATTAACCGTTATCGCTCAACCGCACTGGGTATTTGTGGCTCAACCTCAATGGATTTTACCCTCCCCGTTTTGCAACGTAGCGGTGGGGTGTCTATTGTCCCTGCGGCCATTGTTCATGGCTTCGTACTTAGTCTTATTACGCCAATTCTTATGGCCTTCTTTACATAGGTAAAATTTCAGTCACAATAGCGGTTAATTTGCGTGAAACAGGAAATTAACATGACAGATAAACAACGTGTTTTAGTGTTGGGCGCTAGCGGCTATATTGGGCAAAACCTAATTCCCCAGCTGATTGAACAAGGATATGACGTTATTGCTGGGGCTCGTCGTGTTGATTGGATGCTATCTCAAGGTTGGCATGATACCCAATGCATTTATGTTGACCTTCACGACCCCGAAACTTTAAAAGGGGTCATGGAAGATATCGACATTGTTTATTTCCTAGTACACAGCATGGCAGACCAAGCTAATCTGGTTGAGCGGGAACGCGCAGCAGCACGTAATGTACAACAGGCTCTTGAAGGCTCTAATGTTAAGCATATTATCTATCTTAGCGCATTGCAGCACGGCCATACCTATTCACCACACCTTATCGCAAGGCGTTTAACCGGCGATATCTTGCGTGAAAGTCATATCCCTGTGACTGAAATCCGTTCTTCTATTATTGTTGGGCCAGGTTCAGCAGCCTTCGAAATTATGCGGGATATGGTTTATAACTTGGCTATTTTAACCCCACCACGCTGGGTGCGTTCAAAATCATCTCCAATCGCCCTATCCAATATTCTATATTATTTAACACAACTGGCAAAAACGCCGGTAACAGAAAGCCGAATTTTCGATGCAGGCGGCCCTGAATATATAAGCTACCAAGAGCTATTCAAAAGATTTATCAAAGTCAGCGGTAAACGCCGTTTGCTGATCCCTATCCCAATTCCAATTAGTATGATTTCGGTGCATTTTATTAGCCTTATCACCTCAGTACCGCCTTCAATTGCTAAGGAGCTAATCCAAGGCTTACAACATGACCTTCCTGCTGATGATAAAGCACTACGCGAGTTGATCCCTCAAACCTTAATTTCTTTCGATGACGCAGTCAGGGCAACCTTAGCGGAAGAAGCGGATGCCGTCGATAATGCAGATTGGGGATACGACCCTGAAGTTCGCAAGCGTTGGCGACCGGGCTATGGTTTTTATCCAAAACAAGCAGGTGCAACGCTTGGTACCATCGCTAGCAGCGAGTCTCTTTGGCATGTCGTTCAACAAATTGGTGGCAAAGATGGTTATTTTTATGCCAACGGCCTTTGGAAAACCCGCGCCATCATGGATGATATGATGTTGAATAAAATTAAATATGGGCGTCCCAATCGCGAAGAGCTGCAACTTGGCGATGAAATAGATGGTTGGCGTGTCATAAACCTTGAACCTAATAAACAACTTAGTTTGCTATTTGGTATGAAGGCACCGGGCCTTGGGCGGCTGACATTTACTATTCATGATAGCGGTAACCGCCGCTCAATTGATGTTAGAGCTTGGTGGCACCCAGCTGGCTTCTGTGGTCTGCTTTATTGGTTTGCCATGATGCCAGCACACTTATTTATTTTTAAAGGTATGGCGAAGCGAATTAGTGAACTGGCTTTTGAACGGGATAAACAACTCGCTAAGCAACAGCCGATAGAGCATCCAACTGAGAAAACAGAATAATTTCAGCGTAAAAACCAAATTTTTATGCATAAATTATTGCATAAATATGCTCATGGGATTAATATCGCAGGTAGTGAAAAAAGATATTATTGGTAAGCATGAGCATTCAATTAAAAAACATCAACTGTTTCTATGGTTCCCATCAGGCTCTCTTTGATATCAATCTAGAGTGTTCTGCAGGTGAGACCATGGTATTACTCGGGCCAAGTGGAGCAGGTAAAAGCTCTTTACTGCGTGTTCTCAATTTATTGGAAATGCCACGTTCTGGCCATTTAAATATTGTCGGTCAGCAATTTGACTTTTCATCGGTACCCGATGCGAAATCTATCCGTGAATTGCGTCAAAATGTCGGCATGGTATTCCAACAATATAACCTGTGGCCTCACTTGAATGTGATGGATAACCTAATTGAAGCCCCTTGCCGTGTATTAAAGTTATCGAAACAAGAAGCACAAAGTAAAGCGGCTAAGCTGTTAGAACGCCTACGTTTATCTCAATTTGCTGACCGCTATCCTTTACATTTATCTGGTGGTCAACAACAACGTGTTGCAATTGCAAGGGCGCTTATGATGGAGCCTAAGGTTCTGTTGTTTGATGAACCAACGGCTGCGCTTGACCCTGAAATAACCGCACAGGTTGTCGATATTATCCGCGAATTATCAGCAACAGGCATTACACAAGTTATCGTGACTCATGAAGTAGAAATTGCACGTAAAACCGCTAGCCGTGTAGTGTACATGGAAAACGGTCATATTGTAGAACAAGGAGACGCCAGCCATTTTTCGGCGCCTCAAACTGAAGCATTTGCAAATTATCTGTCACATTAATAGATATAGGATTAAGCAATGAAAAAAATTATATTAGCCGCGCTACTAGGCGCAGTAACCCTATCAGCAACTGCTGCAGAAAAAGAAACCATTCGTTTTGCAACGGAAGCAACTTATGCACCGTTTGAAATGTTTGATAAAAATAACCAAATTGTGGGTTTTGATGTGGATTTAGCCAATGCAATGTGCGAAAAAATGAACGCAACTTGCACATTTACTCACCAATCATTTGATAGTTTAATCCCTAGCTTGAAATTCCGTCGTTTCGAAGCATTGATGGCTGGTATCGATATTACCCCTGAGCGCCAACAACAGGTCGATTTTACTGAAACCTACTACCCTAACTCTGCTGAGTTTATCGCAGTAAAAGAGAAAATCTCTTCGGTTGATCAACTAAAAGACAAAAAAATCGGTGTGCAAAATGGGACAACTCACCAGAAATACATCATGGAACAACATAAAGGGATGACAACCGTTCCTTATGATAACTATCAATCTGCCATTTTAGATTTACAAAATGGCCGTATTGATGCTGTCTTTGGTGACACCGCTGTTGCTGATGAGTGGTTAAAAGCGAAAGGTAATGAAAACCTAACGGCTGTTGGCGAAAAAGTCACTGATCCACAATACTTCGGTATTGGTCTAGGTATTGCTGTTCGTAAAGGAAATAAAGAGCTACTGGATAAAATGAATAAAGCCTTAGCTGAAGTTAAAGCAGACGGCACTTATGATGCTATCCACAAAAAATGGTTTCAACAGTAATTGATATAATTAATGAGCAACTTTCTATTTTTAACAAGTGCCGCCGGTATCACCGTCGGCCTTGCTGTTTCTGCACTGGTTTTAGGGCTGATCCTCGCCATGTTATTTACTGCGTGGGAGTCCGTCCGTTTTAAACCTATTGCCTTTTTAGGGACTTGCTGGGTTACTTTGATCCGTGGTCTACCTGAATTACTGGTCGTGTTGTTTGTCTACTTTGGTACATTACAACTGATCAATTTGCTTGGTGATGGGTTCGATATAAACCTCGGTTTTTGGCAAACCACTATTCAAATTGACCCTAGCATTTTCTTTGCTGATAGCGGTGAATTTGATTACACCCCATTTGTCTGCGGTGTCATTGCCCTCGCCTTGTTATATGCGTCTTATGCATCACAAACATTGAGAGGAGCTTTAAAAGCAGTACCTTATGGTCAGTGGGAAGCCGGTTTTGCATTAGGTTTAAACAAACGCACTATTTTCTTTCGGTTCATTATGCCGCAAATGTGGCGCCATGCACTTCCTGGATTAGGTAACCAATGGCTTGTATTATTAAAAGATACTGCGTTAGTTTCACTCATCAGTGTTAATGATTTAATGCTACAAACAAAAACAATCGTTAATAGAACTCACGAACCTTTCACATGGTACGCCATTGTAGGGTTGATTTACCTTGCTATTACGTTAGTCAGTCAAGTTATCTTAAAACGTATTGAATTGCGTACCACTCGCTTTGAGCGAGGTGAATCAAAATGATTGATTTAATTTTAGATATTCTTCCGGGGCTACCAACCAGCTTATCACTGACGTTTAGTGCTCTTATTGTGGCTTTTCTTTTAGCGATATTATTTACTTTAATTCTCTCGCTTAAGACCCCCGTGGTTTCTCAAGCGGTTAAAGTCTATATCACGCTATTTACTGGCACGCCTTTATTGGTACAGTTTTTCTTAATATATAATGGTCCAAGCCAGTTTAAATCGTTGCAGGATTATCCAATGCTCTGGGAGTTTATCTCGACCCCATGGGTATGTGCGATGCTCGCATTAGCACTAAACAGTGCAGCGTATTCCACTTTGTTATTCCATGGTGCAGTTAAAGCCATTCCATCAGGCCAATGGCAGTCGTGCCAAGCCCTCGGGATGAGTAAAATGCAAACCATGCGTATTATTTTGCCTTATGCCTTTAAACGTTCGTTATCGTCCTATTCCAACGAAGTCGTTCTGATTTTCAAAAGTACTTCACTTGCCAGTACGATTACAATGCTAGATGTCATGGGCTACAGCCAACTGATCTTTGGGCAAAGCTGGAATGTCATGGCGTTTGTTGCTGCGGGGATTATTTATTTAGTGGTCAATGCAATTTTAACAGTGCTAATGCGTTTAATCGAGCGTAAGGCTCTAGCCTTCGAACACCGCAATTAACAAATTATAATTCAATTGGTTATATAAAAAGCTTGGGTGCCCACCAAGCTTTTTTATTCTATCGTTCTTCCATTCATATTGATAATGAGACCTTAGCTCAAATATGTACGCATATTATCAACTTAAGTCTTATTTTATTTTTAATAATGTTAATACTTCAAAATGTGCAGTGTGTGGAAATAAATCAAACAGTTGTACCTTACAAACTTGATAGCCAGACAACCACTTCAAATCTTGTGCCATCGTTTTTGCATTACAGCTTGAATAGAGAATATATTCAGGTTGCATATGAGAAAGATAATCACACAGTGCTTTACCTATTCCTCTACGTGGTGGATTGACTAAAATAAGCTGCGGAATATCCTGATTAGCAGTAGCAAAACGCGTAGAGTCGAGGGCTTTAAATTCAACATATTGTAGCCCTAGTTCATTCGCTGATTGTTGAGCACTGGCAATTGCAGGAGCACTGATTTCAATGCCAGTTAAGCGGGTCTCTTTTTCAGCGCAGTGCAACCCAAAACCCCCAACCCCACAAAACAAATCCCACAAGCTATGAATATTTAATGCTTTTACCCACTCTCTCGCGGTTTGGTATAGCTTAGCTGCAACAACAGGATTAGTTTGGAAAAAACCTTGTGGTCGAATAAACAAAGGAACTTGATTAAACTCCTCACGCAGTGTGTGTTGCGGAGTTAAGAAAATCTCTTCCTCGCCTTCGAGTATTGCCATATGTACGGGCTGAATATTTGCCGTAATCACCTCAAGTTGTGGTAATTGCTCTTGTAACCAAGGCAATGCATTTTTGAGCTGAACCAGTTTTTTCTCTGAACGCAGCACAAAGCGCAGCATAAACCTACCCGTGTGTCGGCTTTGTGTTAACAAAAGATATTTCAGTTCCCCACGTTTGCGTTCAATGTTGTACGGCGTGAGCCCTGCTCGAGCGATAAAGGGGGAAAGCACACTAAAGATATCTGAAAATGAGGCGGGGTATAATGGGCAATCCGTTAGGTCGACACCGACCCCATTTTCTCCGATAATCCCGAAAATTGGCCTTTCAACACTCCCACTAACCACCATTTTCGCTTTATTACGAAAAGCGACTTGTAAGCCAGTGACGGGGGGTTGAAACTTAATAGCCTCAATTTCTGGTAATAACGCCTGTAGTTGCCCCTGCTTTGCAGCAATTTGTTGTTCTGGTGTCAGTTCTAACCATTGGCACGAGCGACATGCGCCCGTGAGGTATTTTTCACAATGCATAACAAAAAGTTAGTGAAGGATTATGGAAGGTTTATCATCATCAGGAGAAAACTCCGACTCATCTTCAGCAGAGCCGTCATCCTCACTAAAATCACCTTGATTGGCATACAAGAGATTATTACTAAAGATTTCATAAACAATAGCAGAAATTTGGTCTTCTGCTTGCTGCACAAAAAGGCAAAACTGTCGATAAGTCATTCCTGCTTCTAAGGAAAATGATTGACTCACAACGAGTTTAGGTAAGTTTTCATCGTTAATTTCAAGAAAAACTTTAGCTGTTAATGAACTGGCATTGATTTGGCTGATATTCGCCACAAGCGTCACAATAGCCGTTGGTTTCAACTCGGCTAATGCAGACAGTACCAAAACATTATTTAAAATATCGAGCTTCGCATCAAAAATACCCTCTATGTTTTGCATATGAGGTAAATGCAATGCTGCGCAGGAATCACACTCGAAATAAGAGGTTTTGAGTTGGTCTAGCCATTCACGTAACTTTGTGATGTCAGGGTAACAAATAGAATCCATGGGCAATAAACCTTCTTCAACTCAAAATAATCATGCAATATCGGTTTGTTAGAGCCTTGATTTCACCTCTAACAGAAAAGCGAATAATTTTCACACATTGTAAGCCGAAACGCTAGCGAAACCACGTTTTTTATGGCTATTCATCGTGTTTATCATCAAAAGATTCTGGTTTTTGGCTGTGCTTTTTGGTCGATTGTTTATTATCAATCCCTAAAAAACTTAAACTATGGATAGCGCGCCAAATAATATGAATGACAGCAGGAACTAAACAGCCAATCCCAACCATAATAATCGCAATTATTACCCCTTGCTGCATTAAAGGTTCAGGTAATGTCATATAATCATTTAATGTCAGTAAAACGATTATCAGGAGTATAATTCCCACACCTTCTAATACCAAAATAGGTTTGGGCATATCCGCTAATGAGCGCATAGTCCCTTTAGATTCCGGTTTGTTACTCATTATAGTTACCTTTCCACTGTTACATCGCTATCATACTCTCTCGATTATATGTCATACCTATAGGTATAACAGGAAAATTCGACTTTTATTTCACAATTTATGTAGGCATAGTATTGAATATTGCGATTAAAATTCGAGTTCAAGATAAAAGGAGATACTATGTATACTGTTATTTTTGGTCGCCCTGGCTGCCCCTATTGTGTTCGTGCGAAAGAACTTGCTGAAAAACTGAAAAATGAACGTGACGATTTTGACTACCGTTATGTCGATATCCAAGCTGAAGGCATTTCTAAAGAAGATCTGTCTAAAACTGTCGGTAAACCTGTTGAAACTGTGCCACAAATTTTTATTGATGAAACTCATATCGGCGGTTGCACTGATTTTGAAGCTTATGCAAAAGAAAATTTGGATCTATACAAATAATTAGCCCCTCAGATTTATCTACTCAACAAGCAAAGTGGTTCACTTATTGACAAGTACTCACACTTTGCTTGTTCTTTTTGTGCTATTTCATTTAAATTTCATAAAAAAGTGCATTTTTTTTCATCTGCCTGAGAACTTTCTTTTTTAGATGGGGTCTTAATTTATGCCACTGCTTTTCTTTGATGTCCCCATATTGAGGAGCCCGATAGCCAACTCTATGTTTTCATGCTATCGGGTTTTTTGTTTCTAATCAGCAAGTTCCCCTTGTAATGTAATAATTAACCTGCGTTTCCCGCCGTAATTACGATGTTCACACAAGTAGATCCCCTGCCATGTTCCAAGATTTAAGCGCCCTTTTGTCACAGGGATAGTCAAACTAGCTCCTAATAAACTACTTTTAAGGTGCGCAGGCATATCATCACTTCCTTCATAAGTATGCTTAAAATAAGGTTCATTTTCCGGCACTGCTTTATTAAAGAAACGCTCAAAATCTTCTCTAACGGTATAATCTGCATTCTCATTGACTGTCAAAGAGGCAGATGTATGCTGAATAAAAATATTCACTAAACCAATATCGATTAAACTTAGTTCAGGCAATTGCTGAAGGATCTCCTCTGTGACTAAATGGAATCCCCTTTGTTTTGCATTGAGCTGTATTTCTTTTTGCCACCACACGATTTTTCCCCTTCCTCAACGACGCGAAAACACTTTACCGCGTTAAATAATCATTGAGTAATTGTTTAACCGCAAGTAAATTTGTCGCACAACGCTTTCAATAATAAGACAAAGGGACTTTACCTGCTAAGTCGGAAACTTTAATCTCTCCCTCTTACATGTTTGCTCTGTCTTATTTACTAACTGTCCGAGGTACTGAACTGTGCTGGAACAACTGAATCTTGATCTTTTCAATTTGATCAATGCCACACCAGAGACCGCGAGTGGAACCATTGCGCTAGCCAATGTTATTGCCAAGCGCTTAATCCTTATTTTTCCACTTTTTACTGTTGCCTGTTGGTTCTGGGGTGCCCAGCCAAATATGACCCGCCAACGTGCTTTTGCATGCAAAGCAGCGATTGCTATTGTTGTAGGTTTAGCCATTTCTTGGTTAATTGGCTATATTGCCCCACACGATCGCCCATTTGTCATGGGAATTGGAACAAACTTCTCAGATCATGAAGCCACACCATCATTTCCAAGCAACCATGGCACCATTGTCTTTACTTTCGCCTTTGCCTTCCTTTTCTGGCTAAGAACTTGGGTGGGGTTAGTGATGATGATACCGGCTATCGTGATTGCTTGGTCACGCATTTACCTAGGTGTCCATTGGCCTTTAGATATGGCAGGTGCCTTTATATTAGCAATTGTTGCCTGCGGAATTGCACAGGTTATCTGGTCTATTGGTGCAAATAAAATCCAAGAACCTATAACCCGGCTTTATAGTTTAATTTTTGGTTCTCTTATTCGCAAAGGTTGGTTCCAACCATAGTCATTAAAAAGTACTGGTGTTAATTAATACCAGTACTTTTATTCATTTTAGAAATTGAGCTAAATCAAAGTTTCTGCTTATTTTCTTTCTCTTCTTTAAAATTATTTTTAAGTATTAAACATAATTATTAAAACAATTAATTAACAAATATTTTGTTACGCTTTTTAATTATTTTTTTCGACGCAAAAAAAGTCACAAAAAATGACATGAAAATATCTATAAATAATTAATATATGATTTTAACCCCAACAAATTACCCTCTGGTTAATCACTCACTAAACCATTCCAAGAAATAAAAATATAATGTTAAATAACAACACATTACATAAGACAAAAGTCTAATTTATTGCTCTAGCATTAGAGTAAAACTTCATACTTAGATTAGCGTGGATTATATTTCAATCAGTTTAATGCTGATTATTAATATAATAATGTTTTTCCAGCAGAATTTAATTCTGTTTGTATTTAGCTTATTTAGAATTCATTAAATCAATATATAAACGTTTTAAAAAATAAACCTAACGCAAATTTTATTAACAATTTTATAAAATATAATGATTCCTTGCAAACTTGGTGGATATTTCTCTTTTGAGAGAATGATCACGGTACTTTATTCTGTTAAACTATAGATTCACACACTCAAAAACCATTTTTAAAATTTACTGATAAATTTACAAAACTGATTGAAGATAAAATTAGTATTACTTTTAGTTTTATTTCTAATCAGATTGTTACGTAAAAGAAAACGATTGTTATTTAGTAATTGTTCGTACCAAAAGATTAAAACGTCGTAACGCATTTGAACGTTACGCTTAAATGATTTTTTTGACTTTTATTTTCGGAGACTATTATGGATGCAACAAAAGTTGGTTCCATCGACAAAACAGCCTCGCAAACAGTAAACAGCAATGCTTGGCGCAAAACTGACACAGTATGGATGCTGGGTTTATATGGTACAGCTATCGGTGCTGGAGTACTGTTTTTGCCAATCAACGCAGGTATGAGCGGCTTATTACCTGTTTTATTGATGCTAGTTTTAGCCTTCCCTATGACGTTCTTTGCTCATCGCGGTTTAACTCGGTTCGTTCTTTCTGGTTCGAAACCTGACACAGATATTACTGGTGTTGTAGAAGAACACTTTGGTCGTACAGCAGGCAACTGGATCACCCTACTTTATTTCTTCGCGATCTACCCTATTTTGCTGGTTTATGGTGTATCTATCACCAATAACGTGAATAAATTCCTAACCGAATTATTAGGTGTTGGCGCGCCACCTCGCTGGTTACTTGCCTTGATCCTTGTTGGTGGTGTAATGGCGATTGTTGCTTTTGGTGAAAAATACATAGTCAAAGTCATGAGTATGCTGGTTTTCCCATTTATCGCTGTATTAGTTGCCTTTTCTTTGTATATGATCCCTCATTGGAGTGGGGATGTACTGAATACATTAACCTTTGAAGGCATCACTGAAGCCACTAAAAATACAGGTGGGCAAAGTATTTGGATCACTATTTGGTTAACAATCCCAGTGATGGTGTTTGCATTTAACCATTCTCCTATCATCTCGGCTTTCTCTGTCGCAAAACGCGAAGAATATGGCGATGCAGCGGAAAAAAAATGTTCACGTATTCTTGCTTCTGCACATGTTTTGATGGTTTTGACTGTCATGTTCTTCGTCATTAGTTGTGTGTTTACTTTATCTTCAGCAGACCTAGCACAGGCGAAAGCACAAAATATCAGTATTCTTGACTATTTATCTGGCTACTTCGATCAACCATTCATCAAATACGCAGCTGCAATTATTGCATTCATCGCAATTATTAAATCTTTCCTAGGGCACTATCTAGGTGCTCGTGAAGGTTTCAATGGCCTAGTTGAACGTGCTTATCGTGCAAAGGGTAAAACCGTTGATGTTCGTAAGCTAAACCGTGGTACCGCAATCTTCATGCTAGTCACTACATGGATAGTTGCAACATTAAACCCTGGCGTACTGGATATCATCGAAAGCCTCGGTGGGCCTGTTATCGCCATCTTATTGTTCCTGATGCCAATGTATGCCATCAACAAAGTGCCTGCAATGCGCAAATATGCCGATAAAATCAGTAATGTATTTATCGTAATTATGGGTCTAGTCGCTATCTCTGCGGCAATATATAAGTTATTCTTCTAATTGAAGCTACCAGGTCGTTATTATGAAAATAGCGACCTGATTTCAATGACTTTCTACAAAAGGAAGCACTGAATATGATTAGTGTATTTGATATCTTCAAAATAGGCATCGGCCCTTCAAGTTCCCACACTGTCGGCCCAATGAAAGCGGGCAAACAATTTGTTGATGACCTTATTCAACAAAACTTACTTACCACCACTACACGTATTGCGGTTGATGTATACGGCTCGCTTTCCCTGACAGGTAAAGGCCACGCCACAGATATGGCAATCATTATGGGGCTTGCGGGTAACTTACCCGATACTATTGATATTGACGCTATTCCTGCGTTTATGCGTAATGTCGAGCACACAGGTAAACTTCTTTTAGCCCAAGGGCAACATGAGGTCGATTTTCCGACCGAAGGTGGGATGAACTTTCATCATACCAACTTGCCGCTCCATGAAAATGGAATGACTATCACGGCATTTGCAGGTAACGAAATTCTATACACTAAAAATTACTATTCCATTGGTGGTGGCTTTATCGTTGATGAAGAGCATTTCGGCCAAGAGAATGAAAATGCAGTTCAAGTCCCTTATCCGTTTAAATATGCGGCAGATTTACAAAAGCATTGTAAGGAAACAGGTTTATCCCTTTCTGCACTGGTAATGCAAAATGAATTAGCTTTACGCAGTAAAGATGAAATTCAACATTATTTATCCTCCGTTTGGGATGTAATGAAAGCCGGTATTGAACGCGGCGTGACAACGGAGGGTTTATTACCCGGTCCATTACGTGTCCCTCGCCGTGCCGCAGCACTACGCCGCCAACTTGTCACAACCGATAGCACAAACACTGACCCTATGGCGGTCATTGATTGGATCAACATGTTTGCTCTTGCCGTCAATGAAGAAAACGCTGCCGGTGGCCGCGTTGTAACAGCTCCAACTAACGGCGCCTGTGGCATAGTCCCCGCCGTGTTAGCCTATTATGATAAATTCATTCGCCCTGTGAATGAGAACTCCTACACTCGGTATTTTTTAGTCTCAGGGGTTATCGGTGCTCTATATAAAATGAACGCATCGATTTCAGGTGCTGAAGTTGGTTGCCAAGGGGAAGTTGGTGTTGCTTGTTCAATGGCGGCTGCAGGTCTCGCAGAGTTAATGGGCGGTAGCCCTGAGCAAGTGTGTATCGCCGCGGAAATTGCGATGGAACATAATTTAGGGTTAACTTGTGACCCCGTTGGCGGGCAAGTTCAAGTCCCTTGTATTGAACGAAATGCAATCGCGTCGGTGAAAGCAGTTAATGCGGCGCGTATGGCATTACGACGAGTCAGTGACCCGCGTGTTTGCCTTGATAAAGTTATTGAAACGATGTATGAAACAGGCAAAGACATTAACGCAAAATACCGTGAAACCTCCCAAGGCGGGCTAGCCATTAAACTGGCACACTGCGAATAAATACTTGTATACACTATCTAGCCCTAATCCCCCATAGTGGGGCGGTTAGGGCTAGTTTTAGCTAAAGATAATCACTTACCCAAAGATTGCACTCCACCAGCCGCTGATGGTTTTCATGATATAGTCCCAAATACGACCAAAGAACCCGGCTTCCTCAACAGCAGATTTTGCCACTAAAGGATGTTGCTCAACGACTTCACCATTCAGAATAAAGTTAATCGTCCCTACCGCTTGGTTTTTCGCTAAAGGTGCTTCAAGGGAATCATTTGTAAGCTGAATATCTACTTTTAAATTTTGTAGCTGCCCTTTAGGGATTGTGATAGAAACATCATCAGCAACACCGAGTGAAACCTCCGAGGTATCCCCAAACCAAACCCGTTGTTTCTTCAATGTGGTGTCTGCTTTTATTGGTGTCACCGTTTCAAAAAAGCGAAAACCCCAAGTCAGTAACTTCTCACTTTCTGAAAAACGCACTCGGTCACTTGGCGCCCCTAACACAACAGAAATTAAGCGCATATCACCTTCCGTGGCTGATGCCACTAAATTATGCCCTGCGCCACTAGTGTGCCCTGTTTTTACGCCATCAACTTTTAAATTTTGGTTCCACAACAAACGATTACGGTTAGGTTGGCGAATTTTATTAAAGGTAAATTCTTTCTCTTTATGCAATACATATTCATCGGGGACATCACGGATCATCGCTTGTGTTAAAATAGCCATATCGCGTGCTGTACTAAATTGCCCTTCAGAATCTAGGCCATGAACTGTTTTAAAGTGTGTATTCTTTAAGCCTATTTGTTGCACATAATGGTTCATTAAACTGACAAATGAATCCTGGCTCCCCGCAACATAATCAGCTAAAGCGATACTGGCATCATTCCCTGACTGGATAACAATTCCTTTGTTTAAATCCAATACTGAAACACGGTCTTTCGGCTTCAAAAACATGAGTGAAGAGCCTTTTAATACCGGGTTTCCTGTCGCCCATGCGTCTTCCCCCACTGTTACCATATCCTGCGGCGTAATTTTCCCTGATTTAACTGCCTGACCTACCACATAACTGGTCATAATTTTAGTCAAGCTTGCAGGGTCTAAACGCTCGTCAGGGTTTGCAGACGCTAGGATTTTGCCACTTTTATAATCCATTAGAACGAATGCTTTTGCATCAACTTGAGGAGCAACCGGGGTCTGAGCCGCATACGTACTCCCACTTACGGCAATCAATAGACTCAACCCAACCCCGACTTGTCGGGTTTTTAGGGACAACATTTTTTTACTCATCGGTTATTCCTTCACTTATTCATAAAACATTTAAAATAAATATCATCTTGCTCAACATCACTAAACGATGAAACCACCGCTGTGATCAAATGCGATAACTCAATCTAACCAAGCCTAATATAAGACTTTATTTTCACTGAGACCACCTATAGGAAATAAAGATTTGCCTACGAGTGAATTTAATCTATCTTAACCATGGCTGATGACAAAAAAATCAATTTAGGAGGCTGCAATGTTAACTGTCTGGGGACGCGTCAACTCTTCCAACGTTAAAAAGGTACTTTGGTGCTTAGAAGAATTAAATGTCGCTTATAATCAAAAAGATGTGGGTGGCCCATTTGGTGGGTTAGATACACCTGAATATAAAAAAATGAATCCAAACAGTACAATTCCAACTCTACAGGATGATGACTTTGCACTGTGGGAATCAAATGCAATTTTACGTTACCTTACGGAAAAGTTTGATCACTCTCACTTATTGATCGCTAAAGACCTGCAAGAGAAAGCCGCAGCGGATAAATGGATGGATTGGAGTAGTGCCAATCTGTTTGAACACATCAAGCAGATGATGAACAAAATTGTCCGTGTCCCACAAGCAGAAAGGGACCCAGAACTCGCTAAGGTAATTTATGGCAACATTAATAAATTATTGCAAATTGCCGACGATGCATTAGCAAACCAAGCTTACTTCAGTGGCGACAAATTTGGCATTGCTGATATTGCTATCGCACCGCTATTTTATCCATGGCATGAAATCGTTACCGACCGCCCTGAATTCAAAAATTTAGAGCGTTGGTATCAGCAATTAACCACACGCCCTGCATTCAAAAAAATTGTTATGATCCCAATTAAGTGATTATAGCGTCATATTCATCAAGTCAGGGTTTGGATATTGATATTCAAACCCAAGTTCTTGGCAAATCTTATTACCATTAATTACTTTACCTCCTGACTCATTTATTTCATCAATAAATTCAGGTGGTACTAAGCCAATCGATTTAGCCGCCTTGGTATAGAATTCCGCGCGTGTGGGGTGCGTTGGTGCACACAAGTTAAAAATATGGCCGCCATCAGGCTGCTGAAGCAATAGTAAAATTGCCGTGATAACATCATCTTGATGCACCATATTCACCGGTAGGTTAGCCCCTTTAACCCCTGTTTTACCCGCTAAAAACCGGCCCGCATGGCGTTTCTCTCCCACTAAACCGGCGAGTCGTAAAATATCCACTGAAATGTTCGGCAATTGGTGTAACCAGCGTTCAGCCCTTATGAGTGCCGTCGCTGAGGTTGTTGACCCATTAAGATTCGCTTTTTCCGTGATTTCACCATCTTGCTCCCCATATACCGAGGTAGAAGAGGTAAAAATCACTTTTGGCACTCGAAAAGTGACTGCACAATTAACTAAAGTTTCAATCGCTTCAACGTATTGGTCCACATTCACTTTTGAAGGCGGGAGCAAAATGACCAAGGCATCGCTCTCCACCATAAGCTGAGTTAAATCTTCACTATCACACTCAATTTCAGGGGTTAGCTTTAATGCATAGCACTCTATGCCCACAGCACGGGCGGCCTCTATGCCATCAGGCGTCGTCTTAGTTCCGACAACTTGAATACCCTTTGCTAATAAAGCCTGAGCCAATGGTAACCCAACCCAACCTAGCCCAACGATGGTCACTTTTTTCATACAATCGATCCTCCATTGACTCATTCACTGAAATTCACTCTAGGTTATCTGAAAACCTTAAAACTTCCGAATACATTTTTTGAGGGATTTATCACTATAAATCCTACTCAACTAATTATTATTGGTTATTTTTTAAAAAAAGGTTGCATTCATAGGGGGAAATCGGATAGGTTGAATACCAATGAGTATTTAGTTAGCACAGTGAATGTTTAGTCATTCACGTAAATTAGAGAACGGAAGACATTATGAATCGTATTTCACGCAACCATCATCATCACCATCATCCTGATTAGTCTTTCGGGCGATGTGTGCTGGAAGACGATCAACGAATCTTCCGGTGGCTGAAATGCGAATTGAGAAAACCCTCGGAAGATTATCTTCCGAGGGTTTTTTTATTTTAAAACAAAAATTTATTAAAGGAATATGGGGTAAGGTTATGTTGGATAAATCACGTTTACGTATTGCAATTCAAAAATCAGGTCGTCTGAGTGAAGAATCAAGAGAATTACTATCTCGCTGTGGGATCAAAATTAATTTACAACAACAACGTTTGATTGCTTATGCAGAAAATATGCCTATTGATTTACTTCGTGTCCGCGATGATGACATTCCAGGGCTGGTTATGGATGGCGTTGTTGACCTCGGTATCATTGGTGAAAACGTTCTGGAAGAAGAGCTATTAAATCGCCGTGCTCAAGGTGAAGACCCTCAATATAAAACACTACGTCGCCTTGATTTTGGCGGCTGCCGCCTATCACTTGCTGCACCATTAGATTTCAACTATACCGGTGCAGAATGCTTAAATGGTTCCCGCGTTGCAACTTCTTACCCGCACTTATTAAAACGTTATTTCGACCAAAAAGGCATTCAATTTAAATCATGCTTACTTAATGGCTCAGTTGAAGTTGCACCACGTGCAGGCCTATCAGACGCGATTTGTGACTTAGTCTCAACAGGGGCGACATTAGAGGCAAACGGGCTGAAAGAAGTGGAAGTCATTTACCGTTCAAAAGCCTGTTTAATCCAACGCGATGGTGAAATGTCGGCAGATAAACAGCAACTCATTGACCGCATGATGACCCGAATTCAAGGCGTTATCCAAGCTCGCGAATCTAAATACATCATGTTACACGCGCCAAGTGAAACACTGGAAGAAATTATTGCACTACTGCCTGGTGCTGAGCGCCCAACTATTTTACCTCTAGCGGGTGAACAAAGCCGTGTAGCAATGCACATGGTTAGCTCCGAAACTTTGTTCTGGGAAACCATGGAAAAACTGAAAGCATTAGGCGCAAGTTCAATTCTTGTTCTGCCAATCGAAAAAATGATGGAGTAAATCGTCATGGAAATGGGATTCAACCAGCCAATTCGCTGGGCAGATTGTAACGACCAACAACAAAGTGCATTGCTGATGCGCCCTGCTATTGCTGCCTCTGGCAGCATTACTAGCGCGGTCAGTGACATTATCGACCAAGTCCGTCGTGAAGGTGACCTTGCCCTTCAAACCTTAAGCCGTCGTTTCGATAAAACCGAAATCGACACCGTGCGTATTGCAGCGAATACGGTAGATGAAGCTGAAGCTCGTCTTGGTGATGAAATTAAAACTGCAATGAAAACGGCAATTGGCAATATCCGTCGTTTTCATGAGGCGCAAAAGCCTGTACCAATAACGGTAGAAACCCAAGCTGGTGTTGTTTGCCAGCAAATCACGCGCCCAATTGATGCGGTTGGCTTGTATATTCCGGGTGGTTCCGCGCCATTACTGTCAACGGTTATGATGTTGGGAACACCAGCCAATATTGCGGGTTGTCGGAAAATTATCCTGTGCTCTCCTCCACCAATTGCTGATGAAATTCTGTATGCAGCCAAGCTGTGTGGTATTAGCGATATTTTCCAAGTAGGTGGCGCACAAGCGATTGCCGCCATGGCATTTGGTACCCAAAGCATTCCTACAGTGGATAAAATTTTTGGCCCCGGTAATGCCTATGTCACAGAGGCAAAACGCCAAGTCAGCCAAAGCCATGATGGTGCTGCCATTGATATGCCAGCGGGCCCTTCTGAAGTATTAGTGATTGCGGATAGCGGAGCAAACCCAGCGTTCACCGCATCTGATTTACTATCACAAGCGGAACACGGCCCTGATTCACAAGTCATTTTATTAACTGACGATGAAAACTTTGCCCAGCGCGTGATTGAGGAAACAGAAAAACAATTAGCGCAACTTTCTCGTGCAGAAATTGCAAGGGAAGCACTGAGTGCCAGCCGTGTGATCATCGCTGATTCGATCGAACAATGCGTTGAAATTAGCAATCGCTATGGCCCTGAGCATTTAATATTACAAACCCGCGATGCTGATAACCTAGTCGACGCTATCACTAGTGCAGGGTCAGTATTCGTTGGTGACTGGTCACCGGAGTCTGCGGGGGATTACGCATCAGGGACTAACCACGTTTTACCGACCTATGGCTATACCTCGACTTATTCAAGCCTTGGCCTTGCTGATTTTATGAAACGCATGACCGTACAAAAGTTGTCTAAACAAGGCCTATTAGGGCTAGCCAACACCATCGAAACTTTAGCTCAAGCAGAGCAACTCACCGCTCACAAAAATGCCGTTACCTTACGCGTTAACGAACTAAAAAAACAAAATCAGGAGTAAGTCATGAGCCAAAAATTTAATGCCGCCAGTCTTGCACGTGAAAATGTTAAAACCATGACCCCTTATATGTCTGCACGGCGCTTAGGTGGAAATGGTGATGTCTGGCTCAATGCCAACGAATACCCCATTGCCCCTGATTATCAATTCAGTGAACATAACCTTAACCGTTACCCTGAATGCCAACCGGTTGCCGTAATCAATAACTATGCGGCTTATACGCAAATTACACCAGAACAGGTGTTGGTTTGCCGTGGAGCCGATGAGTCCATTGAGTTGTTGATCCGCGCATTTTGTGAGCCGGGAAAAGATGCGGTGATGTTTTGCCCGCCAACCTATGGCATGTACAGCGTCAGTGCAGAAACCTTTGGTGTTGAACAAAAGAAAATCATGGCGTTGCCAGACTGGGCATTAAACGTTAATGCAATCCGTGAAAACTTATCTAATACCAAACTGATTTATATTTGTAGCCCAAATAACCCAACGGGCAATATCATCGATAATAAAGATTTACGTGAAGTGTTAGATATGGCAGCGGGCCGTGCATTGGTGGTAGTTGATGAAGCCTATATTGAATTTTGCCCGCAATATAGCGTGACTACTTGGTTAGCAGAATACCCAAATTTAGTTATTTTAAGAACCTTATCAAAAGCTTTCGCTCTCGCTGGGTTACGTTGTGGTTTTACCCTTGCTTCACCTGAAGTTATTGAAGTGCTATTAAAAGTGATTGCGCCTTATCCATTATCAACACCGGTTGCCATGATTGCGGCTCAAGCCTTAGATGAACAAGGCATAACCACCATGAGAAACCGCGTAAAAACCGTAACAGAAAACCGCATCGCCCTCAGTGAAGCCCTGCGTGACTTATCGGTGGTTGAACATGTTTATCCGAGTGAAACTAACTATATTTTAGTGCGCTTTAAAGATGGCAATAAAGTGTTTAAAGCCCTGTGGGATCAAGGCATTATTTTACGTGACCAAAGTAAACAACCTGGTCTTGAAAACTGTTTACGTATTACTATCGGGACAGAAATTGAAAATACCCGTGTTATTGAAGCTATTGCAGCACTTTGCTAATTAGGAATGACTCATGAGCCAGAAAATTCTTTTTATCGACCGTGATGGTACCTTAATTACTGAGCCACCGACGGATTTTCAAGTCGACAGCTTAAACAAACTCGCCTTTGAAAAAGCGGTCATTCCTAGCTTACTTGCTCTGCAAAAAGCCAATTACCGCTTAGTGATGATAACCAACCAAGATGGCTTAGGCACCGATAGCTTCCCAACTGCTGACTTTGAACCACCCCATAATTTAATGATGCAAATTTTCACTTCTCAAGGCATCACGTTTGACGAAGTTCTAATTTGCCCTCATAAGCCTGAAGATAACTGCCCTTGCCGTAAACCTAAACTTCAATTGGTAGAACGCTATTTAGATAGCAATGTATTAGATAGCGAAAACAGCTATGTGATTGGTGACCGCGAAACCGATATTCAGCTTGCTGATAATATGGGGATCAAAGGCTTACGTTATAATGCAACTGAGCTTGATTGGGAAGCGATCACAGCACAACTCACTAAACGTAATCGCCATGCACGAGTAGAACGCGTTACCAAAGAAACGAATATACAAGTAGAAGTTTGGTTAGACCAAGAAGGTGGCAGTAAAATCAACACTGGGGTTGGCTTCTTCGACCACATGTTAGACCAAATAGCGACCCATGGCGGCTTCCGTTTAAATATCGAGGTCAATGGTGACTTATTTATTGATGACCACCACACAGTTGAAGACACAGGGCTTGCATTAGGTGAAGCTCTCAGAATTGCTTTAGGTGATAAACGAGGCATCGCACGCTTTGGTTTCGTGCTCCCAATGGATGAATGCCAAGCACGCTGCGCACTGGATATTTCAGGTCGCCCTCACCTTGAATATAAAGCAGAATTTAAATACCAACGCGTAGGTGATTTAAGTACAGAAATGATTGAGCACTTTTTTAGCTCACTTTCCTATGCAATGGGCTGCACATTACACCTAAAAACAAAAGGAAAAAACGATCACCACAAAGCAGAAAGCTTATTTAAAGTCTTTGGTCGGACACTGCGCCAAGCGATCCGCGTTGAAGGGGATACCCTCCCAAGCTCAAAAGGGGTTTTGTGATGAACGTCGTCATCCTTGATACTGGCTGTGCTAATTTGGCGTCTGTCGCTTATGCAGTAAAACGTTTAGGCTATGACCCGGTGATCAGCCGAGAAACCAATACTATTTTACAGGCAGACAAGGTGTTTCTACCCGGTGTCGGTACCGCTAGTGCCGCAATGGAAAAGCTCATTGAGCGTGAATTAGTCCCATTAATTAAGGCACTAACTCAACCTGTATTAGGTATCTGTTTAGGGATGCAATTGCTTGGCTCCTTTAGCGAAGAAGGGCAAACAAATATCCCATTACTGGGGCTGATTGATAGCCCAGTACAAAAAATGGATGCTAACGGTTTACCTGTTCCCCATAGTGGTTGGAACCAAGTCAAAGCACTTGCTGGAAACCCGTTATTTAAAGGCATTGCCGATGATGCTTATTTTTATTTTGTACACGGCTATGCTATGCCTATTTCAGCGAATACCATTGCGCAAACACAATATGGAAATTTATTTAGCAGTGCTATCAATCGCGATAATTTCTATGGCGTACAATTTCACCCAGAGCGCTCTGGGGCTGCGGGTTCTCGCTTGATTCAGAATTTTTTGGAGATGTAATTACCATGATCATTCCTGCATTAGATTTAATCGATGGCACGGTAGTACGGTTACACCAAGGGGATTACGCTAAGCAAACAGATTACGGTAATGACCCTCTGCCACGCTTGCAACAGTATGAAAAAGAAGGCGCAAAACTCTTACACCTTGTGGATTTAACGGGGGCTAAAGACCCGCAAAAACGCCAAATTCCACTTCTTAAAAAATTATTAGCTGGCGTTAGTGTGCCGGTGCAAGTTGGTGGCGGTATTCGTAGCGAAGACGATGTTAAAGCATTGCTAGAGGCCGGTGCGACTCGCGTGGTGATCGGCTCAACGGCCGTAACAAAACCTGAACTCGTAAAAACTTGGTTTGAAACCTATGGTGGAGAAGCCATTGTACTGGCTCTAGATGTACGCATTAACGCCGAAGGTGTAAAAGAAATTGCTATCAGTGGTTGGCAAGAAAACTCAAATTTAACATTAGAACAAGCCATTGAAATCTATCAACCTTATGGTTTAAAACATGTGCTCTGCACCGATATCTCTAAAGATGGCACGTTAACCGGCTCTAATGTGAATTTATACCAAGAAATCAGCCAAAAATTCCCTGATATTGCCTTTCAAGCATCTGGAGGAATTGGTAATTTAGACGATATTGCGGCTATTCCAGCATCTGGTGCCGCCGGGGTTATTGTTGGTCGTGCATTATTGGAAGGCAAATTTACCGTTACGGAGGCAATCGAATGTTGGCAAAACGCATAATTCCGTGTTTGGACGTCCGTGATGGCCAAGTCGTTAAAGGGGTGCAGTTTCGTAATCACGAAATCATCGGTGATATCGTTCCTTTAGCGCAACGCTACGCACAAGAAGGCGCTGATGAACTGGTATTCTACGATATTACAGCTTCGTCGGATGGCCGCGTTGTGGATAAAAGCTGGGTCGCTAAAGTTGCTGAGGTGATTGATATTCCATTTTGTGTAGCGGGTGGTATTAAAAGCGTTGAAGATGCAGCTCAAATACTGTCTTTTGGTGCAGACAAAATTTCAATTAATTCCCCTGCGTTATCTGACCCAACCTTAATCAGCCGCTTAGCAGATAGGTTTGGCGTACAATGTATTGTTGTTGGTATCGATACTTGGTTTGATGACAGTACTAATGAATACCTTGTATACCAATTTACCGGTGATGAAAAACGTACAACACAAACTCATTGGAAAACCCTCGATTGGGTCAAAGAAGTGCAACAACGTGGCGCTGGGGAAATCGTTTTGAATATGATGAACCAAGATGGCGTCCGCCAAGGATATGACCTTGTTCAACTGAAAAAAGTCCGTGATGTGTGCCAAGTACCACTCATCGCATCAGGCGGTGCGGGGGAAAAAGTCCATTTTCTTGATGCCTTTGCTGACGCCAATGTTGATGGGGCTTTAGCCGCCTCGGTTTTCCATAAACAAATTATTAATATCGGTGAGTTAAAACAGTACCTAGCCGAAAATGGAGTTCAAATTAGAGTATGTTAACCACAGAACAATGTAGCCAACTGGCATGGCAAAAAGTCGATAATTTAATGCCTGTGATCGTGCAACATGCCGTATCAGGGGATGTATTAATGCTTGGGTATATGACCCCTGAAGCATTACAAACCACTTTAGACAGCCGTAAAGTCACTTTTTATTCTCGAACTAAACAACGTTTGTGGACCAAAGGTGAAACATCAAATAATTTTTTAAATTTAGTTGATATTTACCCTGATTGTGACAGCGATACTTTATTGGCGCTCGCCTTACCGGATGGCCCAACATGTCATAAAGGCACTCAAAGTTGCTTTGCTCCCGCACAAAGTGATTGGGGCTTTCTGTTTGAGCTAGAAACCTTGCTAAAAGAGCGAAAAACGGCATCACCTGAAAGCTCTTATACCGCTCGTCTATATGCAAGTGGCACTAAACGTATCGCCCAAAAAGTTGGGGAAGAAGGTGTTGAAACGGCCTTAGCAGCCACCGTCAATGACCGCGCTGAATTAACTAACGAAGCCGCTGATTTGATGTATCACTTAATGGTACTACTGCAAGACCAAGAACTTGATTTAAGTACTATTATTAAACGTTTAAAAGAACGTCACCAATAAATCAATAGCTGCCAGTTTTACTGGCAGCTAAATTTTAAGGGTTCAAAATTTTATCGATTTGCTGGTCACTGAGGCGAATTGCAAAGAATTTCAGGTAAAAATCTGCGGTTTCCTGTTTCATGTCAATATCCGCAAAGCGTTCGGGGTAAAGTGTTTGCGCCAACCATAAAAATTGTAATGCTTCTTCTGACGTCTCACGGCACCACCAGAACATACCCTTTGGGTTCACATATACTTGCTGGTTCTTTACTGCGCGAAGCGCACTCCACTGAGCTGATGATTTTATTATCTGTGCATCTTCTTTATTCATTGCCACTATTACATCAGGGTTCGCCGCAATAATAGTTTCGAGTAAAACTTCACCAGAATTATTTTTCTTATTGGAAAACCATGTTTCAGCGACATTTTTTGCGCCAGCTAAATCCATCCAGTCTTGGTTTAATGAGGGACGACCAGAGGTAAATAACGCACTCCCCATACTATGGTACACCGTCCGCTTCTCTCCCTCGGTTAACCCGACTAAGAGTTCGCTGACTAATGTAATATTGCGGTCAAAATAACGTTGATATTCTATCGCTTTTTGCTGTGCATCCGGGCCTAGCTCAACCGCCGTTGCTTGTACTCTTTCCTGCAAAGCTTGTAGTGAATTGGCAGGGTACTCCACAACTTTCACCCCCGCACTTTCTAAAATGTCTCTCTGTGGTACTTCCATCCCTTTTGCAACAAACAATAATTGTGTTTGTAATGAAATAATCTGTTCTGGGTTTAATTGGTTACTTAGGCTGATAACTGGAACATTATCAATGTTGGGTAACATTTGGCGAAATAATGGAATTTTCTTCGCAATCACCGATGTACCAACAATCTGCTCACCATACCCCAACATCATAATAATGGTATTTTGTGCCGGCCATGGTGTCGCAATCCGTAGATCGGGGTTATCTGTTTTCGCTAGGGATAAACCATAAGTTAGCAGCCCTACCAGCAAAATAACCGTTTGTAAAAAATCAGCTTTTCTCATATTTGTCACCCTTCTTTGCTGAATAATAAAGAAGGGTGCCCCTTATTTTTATAGGATTAATTAGAAATCAAAAGTTGCGGTTGCGCGTACTTCACGGCCTGAACCTACAAATGCGCTATTACCACCGCCTTGGCCATTATTTCCCCCCGGGAAAATCGATGCCCAATAGCGCTTATCTGTCACATTATTAACGGATAACCTAAAAGTGGTAGGAACAAGACCTATTTTGGTGCTGTAACGAGCCCCTAGGTCTAAAGTGGTGTAGCTATCTATCCAACTCGTATTTGTATCATTAGCGGCACGTTTTCCGCTGTAATGCACATTAGCGCTATAAACCAGCTCAGGCACCGATGGTAAGCTATACTCTACGAGCATATTGGTTTGGACTTTAGGTACCCCAACGACGCGTTTGTCTTTAGTCGATATTAACCCTGTATCTGTTAATTTAGGGTCAAGAAAAGTCACACCACTATAGATATTTAACCCCTGCCATACATGGCCTGTCGCGCTAAGCTCAAGCCCTCGATTTACTTGTTTTCCCTGTTCACGAAAGAGATCATTACCATCCACATAAGCAAATGGCCGTTCTAAATGAAACAACGCAGCCCCTAGGTTTAAGTCGGCAACATCGGCTTTAATTCCCAACTCATATTGCTTACTACGGTAAGGGTCTAAAGTATGCCCTTCATTTTTAATACCTTGTCCTAATGGAGCAGTATCTCCTTCCTCCAGTGAATCCGCATAGCTAATATAGGTCATTACTTGTGGGCTAATTTTGTACATCAGTGCCGCTTGTGGGCTAAGACCATGATGATGAGTTTGACTCGTTTTATGGTGTTGTTTATCAAAACTACGACTTTCTAACCAACTTTGACTGAGGTAAAACATTGCAGACCATTGGGGGTCAAAGGTGATGGTATCGCCAATTGTGATACTTTGTTGGCGATTTTCAGCCGATTTATAACGTGAGCCCCCCGTATGGATCTTACCATCAGAAGGCTCTTCCATTGGCGATGGATGGTACATATTGGTATCACCTAAATTGCGTCGAGTACTATTTTCTTTTGAGCTATAAATCGACCACACATAGCCATTCGTCGCTAACGACAAATCATGAGCGATTGGCCCTGTCTCCACATGGCCATTTAACATTACGGAGTGACTTAGCACTCTAAAGCGCCCCGATGCAGGAGAATCCATCAACGATCGGGAAATCGTTCCATTATTATCTTGAATAGCACTGGTTACCGTCCGCATAGCTCTATCTGCTTGTTGATAGCCTACCCCAGCTTTCAATGACCAATCTTCATTAAAATCATGAAGTAAGCGAGTGCTAACTGTATCAGTAGTTAAATCATTGCCTGCGGTATGTAGTGCTAAGTTTTTATCTTGTGGATTTGGTGCTTTTGGTAACTTAACCTTAGGACCATAGCTGAAACTCCCCACATACCCTTTTTGCACAAAGTTATAATGGCTCGCATTAAGTTGTAATTGCGTACCAGGCTGAATATTCCAATCCAGTGCTAATGAGGCAAATTTACGCCGTAATGTACTATCATCTGCACTGCCCGTACCTTCTTCATCCAGTAAGTTAAGACGGTAGCCAAAGCGCTTATTTTCATCAAAATACCCTCCTAAGTCCCCATGACCACTATAGGCATTACGGCTTTGATAGCCTAACGTTAAGCGTTGCACATCCTCAGGTCGTTTGGCCGTAAAATTAAACTGCCCCGCTGGACTTGCAGGGCCATACAATGCCCCCGTCAAACTATTAATAATGTCGACCCTGTCCAGCATTTCAACAGGGAATGCTGTGGTCGAAATAATATACAAATCATCAAGGCGACTATTTGCCACCACACTACCCTGCATTCCTCTGCTTTGAGGACGCCCAACATCCATGCCCCCTCGGGCTTGCATTTGTGTACTTGGTGCAAACTTCAACAATTCACTCAAACTTTTAGCTTGTTGGTTATTGATTATTTCGCGGCTAATAGTGGTTGTGGAGTATGGTGTATCAATCCATTCCAAATTCCCTAATGGGCCAATATCAATTTGTGAAGTAAAAAAGCCGGCTCCGGCTTGCGCTTCTGTCGTGACATCGTTTGGCGCTGCTGTCACCAACATACGGTCTTGTTTAGGTTTAGCTAGTTGCTCAGAGACTTGAGCAGCAACAATAGATGGGGCTATCCCTGCAATAAGAGGCAATATTACATATAAGTTAAATTTACGGTTCATATTATCTTTTCGTTATATAAAATTTTATATTACCGATAATAAAATACAGCGTAAATGATCAACCTCAATTCTTAACAATTTGTATTCTCACTAACTCATGAAAAAACATAACTATAACAGTTTGATTTTAATAGAAATAAAAAACAAAATAGCATATGAAATAGAAAAGGCTATAAACTAACCAATAAAACAGATTAAAACCGCATCTGATATGCAATTTATAATATTTAGCATATTTTGATTTTTAACATCCCTTGGTTTTGCGGTTGTATCTGCATGTAAACTTGCTATCATTCCCTGATATTGATGTGGTTTTAAAGGGAATAACAGTGTCTGAAAATTCTATTTTTATGCAGTTAACACAATTACTTAATAAAAATAATGCAAAGTATCGTGTGATGGAGCACCCCACCGCTGGGAAATCAGAAGAAGTGGCAAAAATACGTGGCACTCAACTTGGGCAAGGTGCAAAGGGATTGGTATGTCATGTTAAAGGTAATGGTATCCGCCAACATGTACTCGCGATTTTGCCAGCAGATAAACAAGCCGATTTAAACAAAATTGCACTGGCAATTGGTGGAACTCGTGCGTCCTTAGCAAGCCCGAAAGAAGTGAATGAACTCACGCAATGTGTATTCGGTGCGATCCCCCCTTTTAGCTTTCATCCCAATTTAAAGCTCATTGCTGACCCGCTGCTGTTTGAACGTTTTGAGGAATTAGCCTTTAATGCAGGCACATTAGAACGCTCGATTATTTTAAATACAGAAGATTACCAAAGAATAGCCAAGCCCACTTTAGTAAAGTTTATTCGTATAGAAGAAAGCTAACCATCTAATCGTAAAAAGGGTTATTCCATAGAATAACCCTAAATGACAATTACTGATTAAGCTGTCGGTCGTATTCAATACTGGCTTGCTTTAGTGCCTGAAAATCAGATCCACAAATCACGCGCTTTAAAGCGGAGAATTTTGCTTCTGGCCAATCATAGATTTTCAGCGCCAAGAGTTCGCTAATCACTTCAGGCGCAAACCGGTGTTTAACTGGCTTGGCAGGGTTCCCCCCAACAATGCTATAAGGCTCAACATCTTTAACAACCACACTGTTGCTCGCAATGACGGCTCCCTCACCAATTTTGACACCCGGCATGATAAAAGCTCGCATGCCAATCCATGCTCCGTCACCAATCACCGTATCCCCCTTTCCTATATAAGCTTCCTCAATATATTCAAGGAAAGGATATAAACAAAACCAATCCATTCGATGAGTATGATTCCCACCCATCAAAATCACGGCTTCACTGCCAATACAAACATAGTCCCCAATGTAAAGTTGGTCTACATGCCACGCAAGCTGCCAATCTCGACTTTGCTCATCCCCCTGAAGGTAACGAACAACCGAATTTTCAAAGCCATTATCCCAACAATCACTGTAGTAGCTATGCTTACCTTTAATATGAATATTAGGGTTTTGCACAACCTCATGCAGTAATTCATATTTTGACCAATGCTTTTTATTCATGGTAATAAACCTTTTAATCCGTTTATATTTACCATAGAACGCTGTCTATGGTGATGTATTCGCGTTCAAAATACATCACCTTTAGCTACCCTTGGCTTATTTAACAATGGATTCTGCATATTCAATACTCAGCTAGAAATATCATACAAACTTACCATTAATTAAAGTTTAAGACTAACTGTTAGTCAATCATGATTATTAGCTGCACTTTATTTAATATAATATTGATAAGTAATTTTAATTAATTACTTGATTGATAAATACCAAAAATATAAAAAGGAATTTTATGTTTAATCCTACTACGAGCGCACTACCATCAATAACAGAAATAATCGAGGCTGAAAATACCTATCCCTTCACTCTTAACCCTGAAAATGATAACAGAATTTTATTAGATATATGGCACATCATACATGAAGCTAATACTAACCCATTAATAAGTGATAAATACCTAGAAGTACAATTATTCCAGCAACGGTTCAACGATATCATTAATGCAAAAATGAAGTATTTTAATAAAAACCAATTTCCTAATGACCTTATTGGGGAATTAAAGGCTAATGTCACTTTTGCTCAAGCCAGTATAATCCCTGCCAAAAATAGAATTGCTGGAGACACACACCCAACTCTAGTTTCCGACCGTAATACTTTGATACTGGTAAAACCCCATAAAATTATTGCAGAGAGTGAACCTTTTCAATTCAAAATATTTGATAAAAAAAACAACTTATTAATAACTAAAGAGCTTCTTCCCCCTTCAAAACTCCCCCCCACTGCAAATAACCATATTCCAGAAACTGACTTATTACCTCACTATTTTAATAAAACAAATAAATTTGACCTGACTATTAACCATAATGATGACCTAGAAAAGGTAACAGAAAACCCCATTTACTTTGATAAGTTAATTAAAATAAATGATAAAATAAACATAATATTCAATGCCCCTTTCCCGCAGAAAACCTTTGTAATTAATAATAACACTGAATATAGCTATAAATACATCTCTATTTACAATGATTCAAATAAAACTGTAAAAATTGAATATGGTAATAAGCATACCTCACTAAAAAAAAACAATAGCCTTATTTTTATTTGTGATGGAAATGGCCGATGGCAAACAAAGAAGGATGTAGAAATATCTGAGTACTACCGGGTTACACCATCTTCTTTCGAATTTAAACTAAAAGGATTTACTCAATTACTCGCCCCCCGAAAAGAGGGCAGAACTGACACAAATAATTTAGACCAATATTTTAAAATTCACTCGAGTATAGAACTTGAATTAACAGATAATGATTGGGTTAAAAAAATTTACTTAATTAATAACAAGCAGCATAGTGGTAAAAAAATACTGTTTTCATCCAAAACTAAAAAACAAACGGAGATTAGCTTCAATAATAATATTGTCTCACTGAAAAAAGGTGAACAACGACTTCTCGTTTGTAACTTTGATGGTGTATGGGAAAACACTCCCATTGCTGCTCCCCCACCATTAACTATTTCACCTTCTATAATAGACGGCAGTTTATATGACTTACTCATTAGTGATAACTCACAAATCCAAAAAATCACCAATGATAGTGAATCTTTTAACCAGCTAATCGCACACAATGAAACGATAAAAATAGCAACTAGTGATGGGAATTGGGCGCCAAAATTTCGACTTAACGCTAATGACTTTTTCCATAATAAGAAAGTTATGTTTTCATCCGAAGCTTCTTATACCAGTTCTATTTTCTACGGCAGTAAAAAATATGAGCTAAAAACAGGCGAAAAAATCACTTTTATTTATGATATTAAAAAAAAATGGGTCCCGATAACAGAACCTACCACAAGCGCCCCGCTTGAAAACCTCGCCTATTCAGAAAATACTTGGTCAGCTATCATTCCTAAAGAATATATAAAACCGGGTATACGCTTTGAGTTCAATACCCTTGAGTCTACAGGAGCGCTTAATGATGTGAAAATTGGTGCTCCCAATATCCTGATGATTAACACTATAGATATTGGTATGTTAACCCCCCCAAGGAATGAGTTTGACTTTCAAAATAACCATGAGTTAAACCGCCAATATGGCCAAACAGTCCCCGCTGCGACATTGATTGTAACTCGTTTTGACCCCGTCTACTTAACTCAAGTTGTTACCCCTCGTGGTGAGCTATTTATTGATAAAGCAACAGGCGAAGGGGGTGGTCATGACGGGAATATGCGACATGAGATTGCCAAAGACCTCATTTCTGACGGCATTAATTCAGCCAACTATGGTATTAATAGTTCTCAGGCATCAGCTCCATCATTTCTCCCCACATTCCAAGTAACCATGCATAATTCTGTTGGCGTATACGAAAATGGCATACAACATCATGGTTGGTCGGGAGGCGGTGGAAAAGCCACATTATATGAATCAAAGGGAAATGAGGTTAGCCATGAATTAGGTCATAATTTTGGCTTAGGTGATTATCACGGCGGTCCTGAAGGCGGAACACACACCACACCCGATAAAAAAAACTCATCATGGCTATGGGATTGTGAGTACAATTATTTTATTCCTAACTTGTCACACGACGGGGTATTTAATACTGATGCAATGTCTAGTGGCTACCCTTTCGACTCAAACTATAATTCTTTTACCGCTTACACACCAAATTCATTAGCTGCAATTCAAAAACGGCTTCAAAATAGTTATATATTTTCCCCTGAATCGACGACTGGTTATAAAAAATGGGATTCTGAAAAAGCAGAAATGGTAGATGCCAGCCCTGATCTTTCAGAGCTTATATTCTTTCATTATTCGACAAAGAATGGGGAAAATTTAACCGATGAAAAACTTAATACTTTTGCAGAGAAATATAAGTTTATTCACATACAAAGTGGTAATGGCTACCATACTCCTAATATGATTTTCCCTCCTGCCACGCCTAAAAATAAAGGCTCAATCATAAAAATAAGCTCATTTGCAGACTGGAGTAGTAATGTAATCGTCAATAGCGTTGAAAGTAAAATAACTAAAGACAAAATACTATCTTATATTTCGAATGGCCATACTTGGCAAAAAATAGAGAGCCAAGGGATATATAAAAAACCTGATAAACAAGGCGTCCCTATTATTACCTTAACCGGGTTTTATGACCCCGACGGCAAGTTTGAAAGGCAAAGCTGTATACCTCTCTATGGTTCTTTCGGCATGGTTTATCTACCTGATGAACACATTTCCCCTGACTCACCATATTTAGAAGTAATATTACAAGATGGCACAATTAATAAATACCAACTGCATGCCTTTAGAATGAAAGAGGGCCTGATGAATAAATACCATGTCAATATTGAATGGAAGCTTAACCCAGTAAAAGTGAATATTTATGTTAATAATAAAATAGTTCACACTGAAGATATCGAAATAAAAACCCTAAAACACCCAACAACAATTAATGGGGAAATAGTTTAATGTTGATATAAGGTATTAGCATAAAGTAATCTCAAGGCTCAATTAACATTGCTAACTAATCGAGCCTTGAATAGCATTAATAATTAATGACTTTCGTCTTTAGTTAATTTTAAGCTCGCCTTTCTTGCAACTAAGCCAAAAATACAACCAATTAACATAACTATCGCTAGGGATAGTTTCGGGGCGATAGGTAAAGCAATGGCAAATAACCCTAACCCTGCTCCTCCTGCCATTTGCACAAACCCCACTAACGCAGAAGCCGTCCCGGCTTCGTTACCAAATGGTTCTAAGGCATAACTTGTTGCGGTGCCCATCATAAAGGCAAGGCCGGTACAAGCACATGCGACAGGTAACATATACACAGCCCAATGATTTTGCACTTGTTCAGAGAGTAAAATAAAACCAAGCAGCAACCCTAAACAACCTAATGCCATCATCGTACTGCCCACTAATAAACAAGTTGGCCGGCCAATTTTATGAATAAAGTAATTGGCAATATAGCTGGCAAACATGATCCAAAAACCATTTATTCCAAATACAATAGAAAATTCTAGTGGGGTAAGTTGTGCATCCCCCATTAGAACACTGGGCGCAAGGGAAACATAAGTTAGTGCCATCCCCATAGTCCCTGCATTAACCAAAGCAAAAATGATAAATTGACGGTCACCCAAAATCCGCCAATAGGTTTTAAGTTGGGTCGTTTTTACTGCTGGCAAATTTGTTGGCCGTGTTTCCGGTAATAATATGATAATCAGTACTAATATTACCAACGCATACAGTGCAAGGAACCAAAATGGCGCGCGCCACCCCCAAGCCTCTGCCAATAACCCCCCTAATAATGGGGCCAATGCAGGAACAATATTGAGTGTACCATTTAGAAAACCGAAAGCTCGCGCCGCTTCTGTACCATTCATCCGGTCGCGCACACAACTAAAAGCCACTACAGAAGTGCAACAAACCGCAACTCCCTGCAATAAACGAGAAGCAATAAATACTGCCGGTGTCGTTGCTACAATCGCAACACCTGCACCGATGATATATAGCACCATACCTGCAATCGCGACAGGTTTTCGTCCATATCTATCCACTAGTGGGCCCGAAATTAATTGCCCTAACCCCAGAACGAGAATGAACAGTGCTATCGTTGACTGGATCACCGACTCACTGCTACCTAAATCCCTCGCAATATCAGGTATTGTCGGCAAATATAAATCAATCCCTAATGGACCAAGTAATACTAATAAAAGCAATAAAATAAGAAAGTTACGCATAAACCATGCCTAGACTCGATAAAATATAATTTAAAAAATATTCGCTGTTATAAATTATAATAAAGCTATATTCGATACCGAATAAGCGATTTACTCATCGTTATAAATTAACCATTTTACGGTGCTTAAAAGTCAAAAAAGGCGCTAAACCTAGCGCCTTTTATGTCATCAATAATCAATGATGACGGATTATTCCATCCATTCTGTGTGGAAAACACCGTCTTTATCCGTACGTTTATAAGTGTGAGCACCAAAGTAGTCACGCTGCGCTTGGATTAAGTTTGCAGGCAATACCGCTGAACGGTAGCTATCATAGTAAGAAATTGCTGCTGAGAACGTTGGTGTAGGTATGCCATTTTGCACCCCATAACAAACAACATCACGCAGAGCTTGTTGGTATTCATCGGCAATTTGTTTGAAATATGGCGCTAACAGCAAGTTGGCAATTTTTGCATCTTGGTTATAAGCGTCAGTGATTTTTTGCAAGAATTGAGCACGAATAATACAACCCGCACGGAAAATTTTCGCGATTTCACCGTAGTTGAGGTCCCAATTATATTCATCTGATGCCGCTTTCAGCTGTTGGAAACCTTGCGCATAAGAAACAATTTTACCTAGATATAACGCACGGCGAATTTTCTCAATAAATGCTTTTTTATCACCATCAACTGCTTTTAATACTGGGCCACTTAATACTTTAGAGGCGGCTACACGTTGGTCTTTCAAGAATGAAATATAACGCGCAAATACAGATTCAGTGATCAGAGTCAGAGGAATGCCTAAATCAAGAGCACTTTGGCTAGTCCATTTACCTGTCCCTTTATTTGCTGCTTCATCAAGGATCACATCAACCAGATATTTACCATCTTCATCTTTTTTCTTGAAGATATCTGCTGTGATTTCAATCAAATAGCTGCTTAACTCACCTTTATTCCACTCTGCAAAGGTGTCTGCCAATTCTTCGTTACTTAAGTTCAATGAGCCTTTTAGCAATGAATATGCTTCTGCAATTAATTGCATATCACCATATTCGATACCATTGTGAACCATTTTGACATAGTGCCCTGCACCATCTGGACCAATATAAGTCACACATGGCTCGCCTTCTGCTTTCGCTGCAATCTCTTTTAAAATTGGAGCAACTAATTCATAAGCTTCTTTTTGACCGCCAGGCATGATTGAAGGGCCTTTCAATGCACCTTCTTCACCACCAGAAACACCTGTACCGATGAAGTTGAAACCTTGTTCAGATAATTCGCGATTACGACGGATAGTATCTTTATAAAGAGTGTTACCACCATCTATTAAGATATCACCTTTGTCCAAATGAGGAGTCAGCGAGGCAATTGTTTTGTCTGTTGCTTCACCCGCTTTAACCATCAACAAGATGCGGCGTGGTTTTTCCAGAGAGTCAACAAACTCTTCAATTGTATAGTTGGGAACTAATTTTTTCCCTGGATTTTCGGCGATAACTTCATCTGTTTTATCTTTAGAACGGTTAAAGATAGACACTGAATAACCGCGGCTTTCAATGTTCAGCGCAAGATTGCGCCCCATGACAGCCATTCCGACAACACCAATCTGCTGCTTTGACATGAAAAACTCCTGTCTGATTAGGACCAAGTCAGCCTTGATAGTGCTGACATTCTGTTAACGGGATCACATATTAACCTAGGATTGTGCAGCATGGTAGTTATTGATGCAATCGATGACGTATTCACGACTTTTTTTGTCAAAAAATATCTAACTAAAGTGAATTTTTATTGATATTTAGTTCAACAAACCGCATTATTCACCTGTCGGCATAAGCCGTCATATCAGAAGGTAAAACAAACTGTATGGAATGGATCGCAGATCCTTCGATTTGGGCGGGCCTCGCTACCCTTATCGTTCTAGAAATCGTTCTTGGTATAGATAACCTCGTTTTCATCGCCATTCTAGCTGACAAGCTCCCGCCTAAGTTGCGTGATAGAGCCCGTGTAACGGGGCTTATGCTTGCACTTATCATGCGCGTTGTCCTGCTCTTTAGCCTGTCATGGCTAATTACGCTAACGAAACCAATATTGACACTCTTTGAGCATCCTTTCAGCGCTCGGGATCTGATCATGTTGATCGGGGGGCTATTCCTATTGTTCAAAGCAACAATGGAGCTAAACGAACGACTAGAAGGTAAAGACGAGCACACTAATACTCAACGAAAAACATCGAATTTCTGGGCTGTTGTTGCACAAATCATTGTTCTTGATGCGGTTTTCTCTCTTGACTCTGTCATTACAGCTGTCGGTATGGTTGACCATATTGGCGTCATGATTGCCGCAGTCACTATTGCAATGCTGTTGATGATTTGGGCAAGTAAACCGTTGACTAGCTTTGTCAATAACCACCCCACCATTGTCATACTGTGTTTAAGCTTCTTACTTATGATTGGTTTCAGCTTAGTTGCCGAAGGCTTCGGTTATGCCATACCGAAAGGCTACTTATATGCTGCGATCGGCTTCTCTATCATGATTGAAGTTCTTAACCAATTTGCGCAGTTCAATCGCCGTAAATTCCTGACGGGAACAAGGCCTCTGCGCGAACGTACTGCTGAAGCGGTATTACGTATTTTAAGTGGTAAAGCAGAAAGAGGCGAATTAGACCCTCACACATCAGATCTGATTGCGGATAACCAATCTGTTTTTGACCCGCAAGAACGTTTGATGATTGCGCGTGTCTTAGGTATGGCACAACGTAACGTTGAGAGTATTATGACCTCACGTCATGATGTGGATTACCTCGACATCAATAAATCCTCCGCCGATTTACTGCAATTGATGGAGAAAAACCCGCATTCACGCTTAGTGGTTATAGATGAAACAATTAGTGATGAACCTGTTGGTGTTGTTCATGTAATGGATTTAGTCAAACAACAGCTTCGTGGTAAACCGCTTAATTTGCGTGCATTAATCACGCAACCTCTAATTTTCCCTGAAGGGTTATCACTATTAAAAGCATTAGAACAGTTCCGTAAAGCCCATACACACTTTGCGTTTGTTGTGGATGAATTTGGCTCTATCGAAGGTATCGTCACATTGACCGACGTAATGGAAACAATCGCGGGTAACTTGCCTGTTGGTGATGAAGAAAATGACTCACGCCACGATATTCAAAAACTGGATGATGGTACTTGGATTGCCAACGGCTTTATGCCACTTGAAGACCTGATCATGTTTATCCCAATGGAATTAGACGATAAGCGTGAATATGAAACAATTGCAGGTTTACTAATGGAACACTTACAGCGCGTTCCTGAAGTAGGCGAACAGATGACTATCAATGGCTGCGTATTCCAACCACTTGAAGTCAACAGTCATCGTGTTAATAAAGTGCTCATTACACCGCCAGCACCCGAAGGTGATGGCTATGAATTTGAAGATGACTAACCTTTAGCTCTAAACAAAATAAATACCGGCCTCTGAGCCGGTATTTTTATTTCACTTTTAGTGAAAAATGGCTATTTAATAGCAGTAAATAAAAAACAACATCGTTTTTTAAAAGAATAATCATTGAAATACTGAATAATTTATAGCATTGAATACACCTAATCTTTAACCAAGGTCATGCTATGTATATAAAAACTCAGTCTCCAAATATAAATACGTTAAAAACACAGAAAATTAACCAAACTACAAATAAATCATCAGGAAAGGTTGCTGTTACCGCTAATCAACTTCAAAATAATACTGAACAATATCCTATGGCTTCTAAAAAGAAAGTCCGCTTTTTAGAAAACGACCAAATGAAAGAATTATCTCGTCAAGAGACCACGAGTAAACTCTCAAAAAATAAATCTACTGATGCATTAACCAAAAAAGAATTACTAATTACATCAGAGAAAATAATCCATAAGCAAGATATAAAAGATTTAAGAAATTACATATCTAAAAGCTTAGATTTAATTTCCAAACAAATAAAAAAAATAGGCACCTCAGATGATCGAGGGTGTAAAGTTACCCTATCTAAAGATACGATGAATAAGTTTAATAACATATTATTAAACTTAAAAGATAATATTCAACACTATAAGAATGAATTAGGGCGTTCAACTTACCAGCACAATAGTAATAAAGAAAAAACACTTAGCAAATTAGAAAATAAATTAAGTAAACAACAGGGGAATTTATAAAAAGTGAAGGAAGAAGTAACTATTTATCTAGGGATAGTTCAGTTAAGCAGACTAAAAATACCTTTGAAAACACAAAACAAAGATAAGAAGATTATAAAAATGGAAATGGCTACTATTAATGTCCATTTGCATTTATAAAAAACGCCCAATAAAGGGCGTTTTTTTAAGTTAAAGCGCGTTTAATAAATCATTAAGCCCTTTATTTTCTTCTTTTTTTAAGAAATTACCAATGGCTTCTTTAGCTTGAGTTCGTAATTCATTTCGCAAGAGTTTTTCCACATCTAGCTGGTACTGTAAACTATACCAGCTACCGTAAATCCGCAGAGGAATTGTCATCTCTTGTAGCTGTTTAACCAAGCGTGAATCCCCTCCCCAACCATTGGCGATATTCACACCTAAATTAACATCTATAGTTTCATTAGGGATATTCATATTCCCTTGACCATTAATATTAACCAAGGCAGAGGTCGCTTGCATGGAGGATATATTTAAATTACCTTTATTCAAAATACCAGCTACCTTGAATAAATCTACTTCCGTATAATTACCAGTATTAACGGGAGCATTTATTTTATTCGTAACACGAGAAACCGACTGCTGAATTAGTTGTGGGATATTCAAGCCTTGTAATTTGGCACTTCTCAATTCAAAGCTAACCGGCCCCTGCCATTGGTTTTTTACCGCATAATCATCATACCCAATACCCGATAAGGTTGCATTTAACGAAATAATACCGCTTATTTTCTGCGGCATATTAAATGCTTTTAGTAATGGTGTTAAATCGATATGGTTAAATTTTGGCTTAGCTGAAACATAAGCAGGAGTTGAGCGGTAATTCAAGGTGACGGGCAATGAGAAATCCCCACCAAACGCTTTCCCTTGCAGTTTAGCAACGCTAAAACGTGGAGCTTGGTTTTGTGCCTCAAAAACCACATCAGTTACTGTCATTCCACGATAAACTAAATGATTAATAGCTAAATTAATATCTGCGGTAAAAGACTGTAAACCAGATAAATCATACTGTTGAGTATTTGAACCTGATATCACAGGTTTAACACCGATACGGTTATTATTTGTCTCAGCCGTTGAATTAGAATCAGCCGCTGCTGTACCAAGTAAGTTATCTAAATCTAATTTATCTGAAACTAACTCAATCGCCACTTTTGGGATATCTGTTAATTGGATACTGATATTGCCCGTTAAGCTACTCTCATTGGCTTTGATCAACAAATTACTCAAACTTGCATTTTCTATTTTCCCTTTTGAATACAGGAAATCGCTGGTAATCTGCCCTTCTATACCGTTTTCGGGTAAATCAACACCACTTAATTTATAGTCAAATTGTGTCAACTTCCCACTAATCTTTTGATTAATATTAGATAAATCTATATCAGCCCGTGTATCAAAAATAAGTTCTTGCTGGTTTTTATTCAAGTTACCACTGAATTTGGCTGCGATTTGTTTTTTATCACTTTTTTTCAATGATAAATTTATATTTCGTAAATTAAATTCGTCTTTAGCAGTTTGCCAGATAACTAAGCTATTGGATATATTGATTTTTTCTATATCTAATAACCAATTAGTTTTTTCTGTTGGAGAGGATGATGGCGCTGTTCCGCCAGGGGCTACTGGGGCATTGGTGTGAATTTTGGGTTCGCTTTCTGGTGTTTTGCGAATGACCGCACCATCAATCACAATTTGCTCAACGGAGAGCTTATGAGAAATAAGCGGCCATAATTCAACATCTAGGCGCATGTTTTCCGCACTAAGAACAGGAGTTGTCGCATTAGGAGCTGTGAGAGATATCGGCCCCGTAATAATACTGAGTGTAGGCCAAACATGCCAACGCATATCCCCATTGAATTCAAGCTGATATCCACTTTTTTTATCTACTTGTTCCACAATGTAATGACGGAAATCGTTGGGGTTTACTAGCATCACAAGTGTTGTCAAACCCGCAACAATGACCACAAGTAAAATAATCAATGTCGTTAAAAAACGTTTCATGCTTCCCTCTCTTAAAACCCACCAGCGCCCATCATAAAGCGAACTTACACCACGGCTATCCCTGAAAATGGGCGGAAATTGCTTCTCATATCCTTCAAGAACAACAAGTTCCGCAAAATTACAGTGCTTAGTCTTCGCTAATCCGGCTACCTACTGCACCTTGTTGGTTTTTATATTTAGCATCTTGACGGCTATTATATGGGCGGTCTGCACTACCAGATAATGGCTCAAAACTTAAAGCACCGATCACCATACCCGGACGTAACGCTAAAGGCAATTTCCCAGAATTATAAAACTCTAACACGATTTGCCCATGCCAGCCGGGATCGATTCGATGTGCTGTTACGTGTACCATCAAACCCAGCCTTGCTAGTGAAGAACGACCATCTAACCAACCAACAAGATTGTCAGGGAGCGTAACAGACTCAAGCGTCACTGCAAGTGCTAATTCCCCTGGATGTAGGAAAAATGGTTCATCTTCACCTAGCACGATTTCATCGCTCATTACACGATCCAACGCGGCATTAACCTCATTTTTGGGACCGCTCAGGTCAATAAATGCAGCGGTATGCCCACGAAAAACACGGAATTGATTACCCAGTCGAACATCAGCGGTTGCACCATTAATCCGTTCAACGGGTGGGCGTGGGCTAATGACTAATTTACCATCATCCATCCATTGAATAATATCGCGGTCACATAGACGCATGGTTGTTTCCCCCTTCATTATTTTAGTCTCTGCGCTAATTTGTTAATCTTGACAGAATTCACCAATTTTTGCTTTCAAGACATCTATCGCAACCCGGTTTTTACCACCGCGAGGTACAATAATATCAGCATATTGCTTAGACGGTTCAATAAACTGCAAAAACATTGGGCGCACAGTTTTATTATATTGTTCGATGACAGAATCAAGTGTTCTGCCCCTTTCATTTACATCACGTTTAATGCGGCGCATCAAGCAAATATCGAGTGGAGTATCAACAAAAATAGAAAAGTCCATCTCACCACGTAAGCGTTTATCAGTTAACAATAAAATGCCTTCAATGATAATGACTTTTTTAGGTTTAAACGTAATGGTTTTTTGTTTGCGAGTATGAGCGACATAGTCGTATTGAGGAATTTCTACTGCTTGACCACTTTTCAGTGATTTAAGATGCTCATAAAGCAAGCTGTGATCCATTGAATTAGGATGGTCATAGTTTACTTTAAGCCGTTCTTCCATTGGAATATCTGCTTGGTCTTTATAATAACAGTCCTCTGGAATAACACCTATATTATGATCACCGACCTTTTCCCTAAGTTCTCGATATAGAGTGCTTGCAATTAAGCTTTTGCCAGATGCAGAGGCTCCCGATATACCTACAATGGTACAGTGATGCGCTATGTCAGTCATAAAATGATAACCTGGTTAAATATTTTAGAAATGAAAATACATAACATAGAAATGTTATGTTGGCGGAATTATAGGGGGTAATGACGTGTTGTTCCAGCATCCCTCGGCAAAGTTTGCTAAAAAAACGCCAATATTTGAAGAAAAGCCGCTAATCAATACTCGCTGTATTTATTTTACTATTAAAATTGCTTTTTACCTTCCAAGACAGCAATGCGGTTTTCAATAGATGGGTGTGTAGAAAAAACTGAATCTCCCTTATTAAAAATATAAGCCGCTTTTCGATAAGCCTGACCAGTACTTCGCTCATCGTACTCATGGGTTTCATGCTTCCCAGATATTTTTTTCAACGCACTGATCATGGCTTGGTTATCAGATGTCAGATCGACTGCGGCTGCATCTGCCATATATTCACGTGTGCGAGATAAGTAAAAATAAAGAATTTGTGTTATCCACGGTAAAACGAAATTAAGGACTAGTAAAATAACTTGAGCCTTATTAGCGGCATTATTTCTGCTTCGCCCAGCCGTGCGAATAAAGATTTGGCTAAATAAATTGGTCACCGTCAAAATAACATTTGCTAAAATACCCACATACAAGGTTAATTTTGAGTCCCCATGGATAATATGCCCCACTTCATGAGCTAAAACGGCCTGAACCTCCTGTCGATTAAGGCTTTGAAGCAAACCTCGGGTCACTCCCACAAGGGCATTACGTTTGTTCCACCCCGCAGCAAAAGCATTCGGCTCGTCAGTATCTAAAATATATAAACGTGGAATATAACCTAAACTAGCGCTCAAACTAAGCTCTTCGATAATATTGAACAGTTGTTTTTCTTCAGAACTTTTTGCATTTTCCTGAGTGATTTCCCTAGCGTTCATTCCCGCTAGCATCATTTTATGCCCTCTAAAATGAATATAAATCAACCCAAGAAATGTCAAACCTAGAACAATAAATGTCGCTATAGGCCACTCTTGAAACGTCACAAACTCCATCGCATTATCAAACAAATCTAGCTGTTCATTTGGGTGCGTTGCAATATCCGCCAGTAAACCAATGACTAACATTAGCAAAATGTAACTCATCACAACTAAACGAGTACGAATATTATTTTTGCGTATGACGTTTCTAAAATCCATAAAATGACCTGTTCTCTACAATAATACAAAACATTGGAATGCTGTCGAGAAGGAACCTCAGCACCCCAATGATTTTTCAATATTATGAATTAAAACGATATTTAATCGAAGTTAATACGACGTGATTCTTCAGATTTAATCGTTTCTTCATCAAGACGCCAGTATTCCTTAGATATTTTTAAGCTCGGAATAATACCAACAATCAGTGCAGCTGGCATTGAGGCTATATAAGCGTTATACGTTTCTAATGAACGGTTATAACCACGTTTGGCAAAAGAAAGTTTATTCTCAGAAGAAACGATTTCCTCTTGCAAATTGGCCATAATCGCATCTGACTTTAACTCTGGATAAGCTTCAACCGCAACATTGATAGCGCCACTAGTCACCATTTTAGACAGCGCATCTTCCGCTTCTCGTGCTTTATCCCCTGTTGCATTTTGTGCTTGGGTTCGTAGTTCAGTAATTTTACTGAAAACTTCGGTTTCATGGCTTAAATATTTTTTAACCGTTGCAAGCAAACTATCAAATACTTTTCCACGGCGATCTAATTGAACTGAAATTTCAGTTTCACTAGAAATAACCGCTTCACGCAATGCCACAATGCGGTTATAAAAGTAAAAAATAATAATCGCTATAACAACAATAAAAATTAAAAATTTCATAATCACCTTTTAGGGCTTACCCGCAGGAAGACAACTGATTAAACAAGATATGCTGCTATTCTACGCGAACATTAAGCAATAAAGAAACGCTAAGCATATAAATCAGAAAAATAGAAAGTTTAGGTAAACATTTTTCCGTTATAAGAGATATAAAAAACAAAAAGAAAAATACAACTCAGAACATTTGCTAATAAAAAAGGGGAAAAGCCGCGCTTACCCCCTATTTCACTTATTAAGCTAGTTTACTTTTAGCGCTCAATAATGGTTTCTACTTTGCGATAACTTAAACCGCACGGAAAGAAATTTCCGTTGGGATTTTATCCCCTTCCCAATACATAAGTGCAGAAATACCTGACGCAATTTCACGGTAAATATCCGCAAACTCACCTTCAGGGTCACGCATAACTGTCGGTTGCCCGCGGTCTAAGTCTTCACGTAGAGAGATATGCAGTGGAACCTGCCCTAATAACTTAGTATGGTATTTTTCTGCTAATTTCTCTGCGCCACCAGTACCAAAAATTGGTTCAACATGGCCACAATTACTACAAATATGAGCACTCATATTTTCGACCACTCCCAGTACAGGGACATTCACTTTCTTAAACATCACGATACCTTTCATGGCATCAACTAATGCGATATCTTGTGGGGTAGTAACAACCACTGCACCGGTTACTGGGATATTTTGTGACAGTGTGAGTTGAATATCACCCGTTCCTGGTGGCATATCGATAACTAAATAGTCTAAATCTGGCCATAGTGTATCTTGGAGCATTTGCATTAATGCTTTGCTTGCCATTGGGCCACGCCAAACCATCGCATTATCGTCAGTAACTAAATAACCGATTGAATTCGTTGCTAGACCATAAGCCATTATCGGTGCCATGTGCTGACCATCAGGAGATGTAGGGCGCTCTAGTGTGGTCCCTAACATATTCGGAATTGATGGGCCATAGATATCCGCATCAAGAATACCGACTTTAGCCCCTTCTTGCGCCAAAGCTAATGCTAAGTTTACCGAGGTACTTGATTTACCAACACCACCTTTACCTGAACTCACCGCTAAGATATTACGAACACCATTAATACCGGGCAAATCATTTGCTCGTTTTAACGTCGTAATATCATGACGAAGTTTCCATTCAACTGCGTGTGCGCCGGTTTGTTGTTTTAATTCTGCTGTTTTTTCGCTAATTAATGCTTGAAACGGCCCTTTCCAAACGAAAGGCATCACTAACTCGACATGCAGCACATTGTCCAACATTGCGCAGTGGTGTAATGCTTTAATAGCAATCAAATTACGTTGCAGCGTTGGGTGTGTAAATGAAGCCAAAACCTTGGAGACTTGTTCAGTCAACAGTTCTGGTTTGTTTTGCTCGGGGGATTTATCGTTCATCCCGGCTCCTTTATTTATATTTTTGAACTATGTATATCCTAAATAGCGTCTCTAGGTTTATCAAACTCAGTAAACTACCGAAGATCCGCTGAATATACTTTGACTAAGATTAATCATAACAGAGAACACAAAAAATAGTGAAGCTAAGCTCAGGAAAAGCCACGAAGAGTTAATCTCCCCCCCCCTAAAGTGAACTGAATGACAAAGTTTTATGGTGTCTCAGATAACAATTTCTTTTTTAAACAAATTTCCAATTAATATTTTATACCCCTAGCAGCGATGGTTTTGATCGGTTAACATCAAAGACCCTTTTCAAATAATGGAAGTAAGAAAGTTACTATGTCTCAAGTCGCGAATAAATCACTGGTAACCTGTGCGTTACCCTATGCTAACGGTTCAATCCATCTTGGTCATATCCTGGAACATATTCAGGCTGATATTTGGGTCCGTTATCAGCGAATGCGCGGCAAAGAGGTTCACTTTATCTGTGCCGATGACGCGCACGGTACGCCAATCATGCTTAAAGCGCAGCAACTCGGTATTACTCCCGAAGAAATGATTGCAGCAGTGAGCCAAGAGCATCAGGACGATTTTGCTGGTTTTGCCATTAGCTATGATAATTACCACTCAACACATAGTGCAGAAAATAAAACATTATCAGAACTGATTTATGGGAAGCTGAAAAATAACGGTTTTATTAAAAACCGAACCATTTCACAGCTTTTCGACCCAGAAAAAGGCATGTTTTTACCTGATCGCTTCGTTAAAGGCACTTGCCCAAAATGTAAAGCTGAAGACCAATACGGTGACAACTGCGAAGTGTGTAGCGCAACCTATAGCCCAACGGAATTAATTAATCCACGTTCGGTGATTTCTGGTGCTACACCTGTAATGCGTGATTCCGAACACTTTTTCTTTGATCTTCCTGCATTTAGCGACATGCTTCAAGCGTGGACTCGCTCAGGCGCATTACAAGAACAAGTCGCAAACAAAATGCAAGAATGGTTCGAATCAGGCCTACAACAATGGGATATCACCCGTGATGCGCCTTATTTCGGTTTTGAAATTCCTGATGCGCCGGGGAAATATTTCTATGTCTGGCTTGACGCTCCTATCGGCTATATGGGCTCATTTAAAAACCTCTGTGATAAACGCGGTGATCTCGATTTCGATGAATTTTGGAATAAGGACTCAAAAACTGATCTTTACCATTTTATTGGTAAAGACATCGTCTATTTCCATAGCCTATTTTGGCCAGCCATGCTAGAAGGCAGTAATTTCCGTAAACCGACAAATTTATTTGTTCATGGCTATGTCACGGTAAACGGTGCAAAAATGTCTAAATCGCGCGGTACTTTTATTACTGCTCGTTCATATTTAGATCATTTAGATGCTGATTGCTTACGCTATTACTATGCAGCGAAGCTATCTTCACGTATTGATGATATCGATTTGAATTTAGAAGACTTCGTACAACGAGTGAACAGTGATATCGTCAATAAAGTGGTTAACCTAGCCTCCCGTAATGCAGGTTTTATCGCTAAACGCTTTGATGGCAAATTATCAGCAAACTTAGCTGAACCTGAGCTATACCAACAGTTTGTCGATGCTGCAAAAATCATTGGTGAGGACTATAACAACCGCGAATACAATAAAGCTATCCGTGAAATTATGGCTCTGGCCGATATCGCTAACCGTTACGTAGATGAGAAAGCCCCTTGGGTGGTCGCGAAACAAGAAGGTAAAGACCAAGAGCTGCAAGATATTTGCTCTATGGGTATTAACTTGTTCCGAATTCTCATGACTTACCTGAAACCCGTTTTACCAGGTCTGACTAAACGTGCGGAAGCATTCTTAAATACGGAACTTGCATGGGATGCGATTAACACCCCATTATTGAACCACAGCGTCGCACCGTTCAAAGCGCTATTTAACCGTATTGAAATGGCAAAAGTAGATGCGATGGTTGAAGCCTCAAAAGAGAGCATCAAACCTATCCAGCAAGTTACTGGGCCTTTGGCTGACGATCCTGTCCAAGACACTATCACTTTTGATGATTTCGCTAAAATAGACCTACGTATCGCGTTAATCAAACATGCTGATTTTGTTGAAGGCTCTGATAAACTTTTGAAATTACAACTAGATATTGGTGGTGAAACTCGCCAAGTATTCTCTGGTATTCGCTCTGCTTATCCAGATCCAAAAGTATTAGAAGGCCGTTTAACCGTGATGGTTGCAAACCTTGCGCCACGTAAAATGCGCTTTGGTATTTCAGAGGGTATGGTAATGGCAGCAGGCCCTGGTGGAAAAGATATTTATCTGCTCAGCCCTGATAACGGAGCACAGCCAGGTATGCAAGTTAAATAACGAGCATATGCAGTAATCCAGTTATTTGTTATAAGTGGGGAGCTAAAAACTCCCCACTTTTTTATTGCCTTTTTATTGTGATCGGTAGCACAATTATAAAGTTAATTGTATGATGAATAGATATTACATAACAGGACCAGTCTCATGTCATTTAAGCAGGTACTGATAACGGGGTGGCAATATTTGCGCGCTTTTGCAATACTTTACCTCTGCCTGATTATCGGAAACCTTATTTCCGCACTACTTCCCTTTTCCATTCCCGGCAGCATTGTCGGTATGTTAATCTTATTTGTATTGCTTGCATTACAAATAATTCCAGCTCACTGGGCCCAACCCGGTTGCAGTATTTTATTGAAAAATATGACCATTCTGTTTGTTCCTATTGGTGTTGGCATAATGAATTACTATGAATTAATCAGTCAACAAATGGTTCCTATCATCGTTTCTTGTGTGGTCAGTACCTTAATCGTCATGGTCGTTGTTGCTATCAGTTCAAACTATATCCATAAAGAACGCCCTGTCGTTGGCGCTAAACCAGATGAAGTTCCGTTACCCCCTGAAGAACCTATTTCTTCGGTTATTAATAATGATAAAACTAAGGGGGAGGACTAATGCTAGCGCATATTTGGTGGTCATTGCCGCTGACTATTGTAGTGTTTTATTTAGCACGCCAGCTGTCAGTAAAATTTAAATTACCAATTTTAAACCCACTATTGGTCACAATAGCGGTGCTTATTACGCTATTAGTTTTAACTAACACATCCTATGAGCACTATTTTGCAGGTAGCAAAATACTCAATGATTTACTGCAACCTGCAGTCGTCGCGCTTGCTTTTCCACTTTATGAGCAAATGCACCAGATCCGCGCTCAGTGGAAATCCTTATTAAGCATTTGTTTTGCTGGTAGCTTAGTGGCTATGTTCAGTGGTGCAGCCATTGCACTCTGGTTAGGTGCAACCCCTGATATCGCAGGTTCTATTTTACCTAAGTCGGTCACTACCCCTATTGCGATGGCTGTTGCTGATTCGGTTGGTGGGGTCCCTGCCATTAGTGCTGCTTGTGTGTTGTTTGTTGGGATTTTAGGCGCCATGTTCGGCCATAGCTTATTTGATGTGCTGCGTATTCGAACCCACGCGTCTAGAGGCCTTGCAATGGGAACCGCTTCTCACGCCTTAGGCACCGCACGTTGCGCTGAAGTGAATTATATTGAAGGGGCTTATAGTTCACTAGCACTAATGACCTGTGGTGTGATCACTTCACTTATTGCTCCGTTTATATTTCCTGTCATTTTACATCTTTTTAGCTAAGCTTAACTCACTAAGAAAATAACTAATCATATGAGTAAGAGGAATTAATCAGCCTCTTACTCACTAGCGCACATTAAAACATGAGATACTTCTCTCAATTCAAGAATTTGTTTCATATGTTTCATTTAAAATAGTGACTTTAGTCACACATTGTTCTACGTATTATTGAATAGAATGAAAACAATTAAATAGGGAGGGTAACTCATGCATTCAAGATTTAAGGCCGCTTGGGCCGAGCTTCCAGAAAAGTTACAGTCTGTACTTAGACCTATCATCGATAAGTCCGATTTTTCGGGGATGTTAACCGCAGAACAAGTTAAAAATATTAAAACACAAAGTGGTATTAACGATTCGGAATTAGCTTTTGCATTGTTACCTTTTGCCGCAGCCTATGCCGTCACACCTATCTCCCATTTTCAAGTTGGTGCAATCGCTTGCGGTGCAAGTGGTAATTTGTACTTTGGTGCCAATATGGAATTTAGCCACGTATCAATGGGGCAAGTCATTCATGCAGAACAATGCGCTGTAACCCATTCATGGATGAAAGGTGAAACACAAATTACCTCAATTACCGTGAATTACACACCTTGTGGGCACTGCCGCCAATTTATGAATGAATTGCGTGAAGGCGGTAAAATTATGGTGAATTTACCAGGCCGCACACCTGCGGTACTACACCACTATTTACCAGACTCATTTGGGCCCTCTGACCTCAATATTACTACACTACTGCTAGACACTGTTGACCATGGTTATAAAAACCAAAGCCGTGACCGGTTATTAAGTGCAGCAATTGAGGCTGCAAACCAATCCCATGCACCTTATAGTAAGGCCCATTCAGGTATTGCGTTACAGTTGAAAGATGGCTCACTGTTTACAGGCCGCTACGCAGAGAATGCGGCATTCAACCCAAGTTTACCGCCACTGCAAGCCGCTTTAATTATGATTAACCTTGCAGGTAAAGATATTCATGCCATCGACCAAGCTAAATTTGTTGAAAAACAAGATGCGATTATCAAACATTGGTGTGTTACCGAAAATACATTACAGGCACTAGGTTGCCAAAATATTGAATTAGCTTATTTGGATTAATTTTATATTTATTTAAATATAACGGTTATTGCTGGGAGCTTGAATAAACAGCAATAACCGTATAGTTGCTATTAGAACTTTAATCTTGTTCACAGTACCATTTACCTGCAAAGTGGCCATCCATAATAGAACTCACTAGTTTTGATTAATATAAGCCCTAGTAAGTGAATTCATTAAACAATTTTTCTGTTTCATTTATCGTCTCTTCTAATGTAATAACTAAAGGGATCTTTCGCATTTTTTCTAGCCAAGCTTGGCTTTGTTGCTGTTTTATCGATGCAGATTGCGCGGCTTCTTCTTTCATGTCTAGCCAAATGCTAGCAAATAACGCTGATTCACCATTAAGTGATTTATTAGAAAAGCTATTTAATAGTTTCCCTATAATTTTATTCTTTTTATCTATAGATAATACTTCAAATACATCTTTAAACAACCAACCTTCATAAGGAATCCCTGAATTTAACATCGCTTCTTTTTTTATTTTAATAAATTCTTGATGTGTAATATCACCAATTGGGATGTTATCACTTTCTTTGCGATTTTTCATAATTCGTCCATATGCTAATTTGACTTCTTTTTGATACCGACTCCGCTTTTCACTGGTGAATGACTCACCCCGTGCCTTCATATGATTATTTAAAAACTCTTTTTCTAGATAAATAAAAATACTGAAATATTTATCACTTGAATCATTTACCTTTTGAGGGTTATATTTTTCATTAAAAGAGTAACCTTTATTTATGAGAATTAAACATGATAAAATTATAAAAATTAATTTAGAAATAATAGATTTAGAAACCATCATTAGAACTCCTTTTATTCTTATTAAAATTCATTGAATTATTAATCATTTCTTCAAACATAAAGTCTAATTCTTTTTCTATATTTTTAACTAAAGTAATCCGCCTCATTTTCTCCAGCCATCTTTTGCTTTTAATTTGCTTGTCTGATGGTGGTTTGGAAGCTTCTCTTACCATTGCATACCAAAGCATCATGAATAATTTAGCTTCCTTCGCAGGATCGTTGTTATTCATCACAAAAATGAACTGTTGCCATAGTGCCTCTCGGTTTCTCTCATTAATAACATCTAAAACATCTGCTAAAATCCAAGCATAATAAGACATTCCCATTTCATTTAAATTCTCACGATAAAAACCCATTGCCTGTTCATGGCTTAATTTTTTAATAAATGCTTCCTTTGGATACTTTAAAAATTCTAACATTAGGTTATTATCTTTTTCACCCTTAAAAATGACTAATTTTTTTCTATCAAATATTAAATCCTTAGATTCAGAAAAGTATAACATCTGTAGCATAAAGAAAAGACGTGGCGTTTTAACACCTTTATTTTCACAAAAATTAATTGTATTTTTTTTATTATATTTCACATTATTTCCTTGAGGATTTTGGCAAGCACCGAGAAGAAAAACTGAAAGTACAACTATTAATTTATAATTCATAGACATCCTTGTGATTCATAAAGTTAGAAACCAACAATCTTAAAAAGAAATTATGTAAAAAACACATTGTCCACATAAAAATAAACATCAGTAATCACCATTCGGTTACTAATAATTAAAATAATTTATTTTATTATAAGTAGACTTTTTAAATATTAATTAAAACTAAAAGATCCTCCAGAAGAATAACCACTATAACTAAATTCAGGTATACTTGGCATTGAGGGTATTGAGTATTTATCATCAAATGAGTCCATTGAATTGTTCATTGATGATATATTGTCTCTTAACTGGCCAATCATATTTTCAAAATGATGGTTACTTCTTATGGTATCTGTAGGGAAGTCTTTAAATCCGGAAGTTCCCGGAAGAACAACACTCGGGCGTTCTAGATAATAATTTGTTGGTGTTTCATTATCCTTAAACCTATCAAGTAAGTTTGTTGTACGAGGTACTAATTGTCTATTCGGTTCAGATTTTGGATAAGTGCTTTCCAATATCGATTTATCTACCATATTGTGTGGATACTTAATTGGAGGTGTTGATGGCGCTCCTTGATTGATAGGCTGGGTTTTGGTTTGCGATATTTTGCTCTCAACCCCATAAATATCTAAATCGCTTTTAGGGATAACTTTTTTTAATTCATTCACGTAGGCTGCTATATCTTCCTTGAGTGTTATTCCACTTTCTACAAAATAATCACCAAAAACAGCCCCCGCTTCTTTTATATTACCAACTGTGATGCAGTATTAGTCCACTCAATAAATAACTCAATTTTTTCTTTAGATGGATTTTTTATTATCTCAGTCAGCATCTCATCGGTTAAATAAAGTCCAAACTCAACCTGTTGTTTATTACTTCCTGAATTTGATATCATTTCATCATAAATTTCATTATGTTTTTCAATAGGGATAATCTGTAGTGGAATTGATAATGTCCAGGCTTCTTTAGGTAAATTTTCACTTATAAATACTTTATCATGTATATCTTCAATGTCCCGAATAGTAAACTTTTTACGTAAAACTGTTGTTTTTTCATCATCAAACTTATCAAGCAACTTTTGCCTCGTTTCTAATGCCACCTTAAATTGTATTCTTTTTAAATCATTATGGCCTAATATGATATTATGCTGTTTTGCTCTTTCAACTAAGAAATTTGTTGCCATTTTTCCTGCAGATGAGTCACCTCTAACAAGCCCATTAGGGATCACACCATACTGTTCATTATTTTCTACTAAATAGTCATATAAAATTTTAGGATCTTTTTTCTCTTCTAATTTTTCACACACATCCTGTGCATCTTTTAAATGCAATTCAAATTTATTCTGTTCATTCACATTAAATAATGCAGCGCGTTTCTTCCTGCGATTATGCCTATTTACACTGATTTCATTCATTAAAAATTTTAATTTTTCCTCTTTGGTTTCCCAAAATAAGATATCTATCTCACTTTTTATTGATGAAATGGCATCTTGAGTTAATACCTCATCAGCATCAACTTCATGAAATACCCACGGAACGACATCACCTAGCACTTTTTCGTTTGTTTTTATACGACCAATCACATCCGTCATTAAATTAGATAATTCTGACCCAGAGCTTCTTATCTTATCAAGCTCATAATTTTGTGAATTACTTAATTCCTTATACATTGAAATATAGAAATTATTCGTTAACCATGACTTTAACATCTCTTTTTCAGAACTATTACTTGAAATATATTTTTTAATCATCATATCAAATGTCTTATAATGATGATTGATTTGCTCTTTGAATTCTGTGCTGGAATTTAGTCTATGAATCCAAAAGCCTTCCCTTTCATTTGGTGAGAGTGATTCAAATACCGCATGTAAATACCAGTTCTCAATACTAAACCTACTTTTATAGCAGGCTTTAGTATTAATTAAAATCAACTCATCATGATTAATATCCAGTATTTCAACCAGTTCCCCACCAGATTCATTGAGTTTACTCTCAAGTAAAATTAAATATTCATCCGCTAGTCTAAAATCTATATTACTAAATTCCTCCGATTTTATTTTTTCATTATTTAACAATGGATTTTTATTCGGATCATACAACGTATATTTACCCCAAAAACCTGATTCACTTCCACTCACTCCAGCAAATAAAGCATACCGATCACCTTTATTCGCTAGATATCGATACATTTGCTTAGGACTTTTATCTTCCCTTAATAATTTTGTAATCATAGTAAGATCATTGTTTGTAAACACTCTACTGACACTGTATTTTTTAATATTTGACATTTAACATCCCTTTCTATTTAGTATAATTTATCACAAATTCTTTTGATTTTAATAAAATACTTTCCCATCGATTTATTAGATTCCATTTTATATTCACTTGAATATATGCATCAACTTGGGGTATTTGACCGTTAATTTCACAAAAGTAATATTCATTTTTCACTTGTACCCAATCACAACGAATAACACCTATTACTTCACTTTTACTTTCAAACCAATAAACTCTCCTTTTTCTTTGATAATACTCACTTTCGTTCTTCATTAATCCTTTATCTTCATATTCAACAAAATACAAGTCAAGTTCATCATCATAATAAACATTACTTCTTTTACCAAAAAAATCGTTATTAATTGAATTATCTCTAAGTTCGTTCATTGTTGCCGTATCATTTGTCATTGGCATTACTGCTATTTTTATCTTCTCTATATTTGGGTCTAACCCCATTCTGTCGACGGGTTTCATTGCCGGCCATGTCATTCTTAAAGGCAACACAGTGAAATTAGCATCACATCCTTTTTTATTTTTGATTGCTCTACGATCAAAATAACTATACCCTTCATACTCAGCAATAAAATCGACATAATTAACAGGTACTTCAACAGTATGTCCATTAAACTTACCACAAACAAAGCCCGGTCTATTTTCTGCATAAACATTTATAGAAATTAATAATAGAAATACATTAATAATTAACTTAAATATATAACTGATAAAAACACCAAATTCCATAACTTCACCTATTGAACTAATTTAATAATAATTAAATTATAAAAATTAGAATAATAAAATATAATTTCCAATCATGATTTAAATGATATAATTACGCACTCAAGTCTATTAAGCCATCTTTTGCTTTTTTCGATCTTATCTAAATCCGATACATTTTTCATTTTATTCCAAAGAAATAAGAATACTTTTTTTTCACTTTCATGGGAATCATTCGCCAATGCATTTAGCATGTCATCCCAAATTTTTTGATTAGTTTCATGATCTAAGACATCAAAAACATCTGCAAAGAACCAAGCATCAAAGGGCATGTCACAGGCTGCAAATGCTTTTTTATTTATTTCAGCAGCCTCTTGATAACTAATATCCCTGCGAGTCGTAGTACTGCCATTTTCAAAACGTTTTAAAAGCACTTCTAGATGAGCTAATGCGTGTTCATAATGGTATTTATTAAAATCTTTATTTGATAATGGTTTATTATATTCAACCATCACTTGCTTCATATATTCTCTAATCAAAATAATAAAAATACCTATTTCTTTCTTACTATTATAATAATTTTCAATATTATCTGATTTTACTTTCTCTTTTTTGTTTGTTAAAAAGCCACTTCCATATGACAGATTGCAAAGAGAAATAATCAATAATATGAATATTATTAATATGTTTTTAATTTTCATCTATGATTTACCCCAAGATTGAAATATAAATTAATAACCCTAAGCTAAAACAGTTAAAAACATGCAGCAATATATGATGTTTGAAAATATAATTTCACTTACAGTAAACTAATTTTTTCACTCACTAACTCATTAAAAATAGTGAAAAAAACATTAAGAGAATTTATCCATCAGGAAGTTAAACCATTGTTTAAAAAACCGTTGAGATAAAAAGAATTCATTCATACTTGCCTAACCGTGATCTACCCACCGTAATGAGTACACCATTGACGGCTTTCATTCCCTTTCGCGCTTAAACTCCTTATCATATGCACAATATTTTTCAGTAAATTTTTTAACGCTTTTTTATCATTATTTACTGTACATATTTGCTGTTTAGCTTAGGATCTACCCTGACTTTGTTGATTAATCGTCCGAAGAGTGATATTTCATGGAACATGAATACGAAACAAAACGCCCTCTCTATATACCCTACGCTGGCCCAATTTTGCTTGAGTTTCCTTTACTGAATAAAGGAAGTGCGTTTACCGAAGAAGAACGCGCAAGTTTTAACTTACATGGATTACTGCCTGAACAAGTTGAAACCATCGAAGAACAAGTTGAGCGTGCTTACCGCCAATTAATTGATTTTAAATCAGATATTGATAAGCATATCTATTTAAGAAATATTCAAGACACCAACGAAACCTTATTTTATCGCCTTATTGATGCCCACCTTACAGAGGTCATGCCAATCATCTATACCCCTACGGTGGGTGAAGCCTGTGAGCATTTCTCTGATATTTATCGTCGTGCACGAGGTTTATTTATTTCTTATCCGAACCGTGAATACATCGACGACATGCTACAAAATGCCACCAAACAAAACGTAAAAGTCATCGTTGTAACCGATGGTGAACGTATCTTAGGTCTTGGTGACCAAGGTATCGGTGGAATGGGCATCCCAATTGGTAAACTCTCTTTATATACTGCGTGTGGGGGGATCAGCCCAGCTTATACCCTGCCAATCGTTATTGATGTGGGGACCAATAATCCACAACGCCTGAATGACCCCCTGTATATGGGATGGCGTCATCCACGGATCACTGGCGATGAATACAACGAATTCCTCGAAGAATTTGTACAAGCGGTAAAACGCCGCTGGCCAAATGTATTGCTGCAATTTGAAGATTTTGCACAGAAGAATGCAATGCCGTTGTTAAACCGCTACCGTAATGAGCTCTGCTGTTTTAATGATGATATTCAAGGTACTGCATCCGTCGCACTTGGTAGCTTAATTGCAGCTAGCCATGCTGCTGGTAGTAAGTTAAGCGACCAACGCGTCACTTTCTTAGGCGCCGGTTCAGCCGGGTGTGGTATTGCTGAGCAAATCATTGCCCAAATGAAATCTGAGGGTCTGAGTGACGAAGAGGCTCGTTCACGCATATATATGGTTGACCGCTTTGGTCTGTTAACCGATAAACTGCCTAATTTACTCGACTTCCAAGCCAAATTAACCCAAAACAGTGGAAATTTAACTGATTGGGATGTTAACAGTGATTCAATTTCACTGTTAGATGTGGTGCGTAATGCCAAACCAACCATATTAATTGGTGTATCTGGCCAAGCTGGGTTATTCACAGAAGAAATCATTAAAGAGATGCATAAGCACTGTGAACGCCCTATCGTCATGCCATTATCGAACCCAACTTCGCGGGTTGAAGCTCGCCCTGAAGACATTATCAATTGGACTGATGGCAAGGCCTTAGTCGCAACAGGAAGTCCATTTAGCCCAGTGTCTTACAAAGACCAAGTGTTCCCAATTGCACAATGTAACAACTCCTATATCTTCCCAGGTATTGGCCTTGGTGTGATTGCCTCAGGAGCAAAACGGGTTACTGATGGTATGTTAATGGCTGCCAGCCGTGCGTTAGCAAGCTGTTCTCCTCTGGCAAAAGAAGGGAAAGGGGCGTTATTACCTTTGCTTTCTGATATCCAACACGTTTCTCGTATCATTGCTAAACAAGTTGCAAAAGAAGCACAGATTCAAGGTGTTGCTACCGTAACTTCGGATGAAGCACTTGATGAAGCAATTGAACGTAATTTCTGGAAACCGGAGTACCGCACTTATAAACGAACTTCATTTTAATTCGTAATAAGCGTATGAAAGGGGCTCTTAGGCCCCTTTTTTGTTTTTACAATTCCCTAAAAAGCTAAAATCTGTATTCTCAGATAATGATAAATTGCGCTAAACAAATCACTTATTTAAGATAACGTCCATGACTGATTAATAGGATATTTACATGACTGGCGACCTCAATGCAGCAACTGTGCAGAAACCTAAATTTTCCCTATGGGCAATAGCCCTGACGCTCTGTATTGCGGTGCTAAATATTGTTGTTTATTTTTATCAGCTCAATTATGCCGCCCCACTCGATTCCCAAGAAAATAATTTATTGCTATTTGGTGCCAATGTTTACCAACTTTCATTAACTGGGGATTGGTGGCGTTATCCAGTCAGTATGCTATTGCACTCAGGCGGTATGCACCTTGCTTTAAATACGTTGGCCTTGTTTGTTATTGGGATTGAATGCGAACGTAACTATGGGAAATTTAGAATGCTCGCGATATACCTATTTTCAGGTATCGGAGCTGCCTTTTTCAGCGCTTATTGGCAATATCAAGAAGCATTAAAAGAAGTGGCATCTCAAGCCTCATTAAATACATGGAGCAGCCTTTATCTACCCGATAATACCGTTTATATCACTGTTAGTATTGGCGCTTCAGGTGCCATTATGGGGTTAGCCGCAGCCTCAGTTATTTACCTTTTAAAAGCCATCAATAACCCTGCTCTTTCTATAGAACAACGAAACCAGTTAAAGCGCCCGTTATACAATATAATGGCCATGATAGGTCTAACTTTGGTAAATGGTTTGCAATCAGGGATTGATAACGCGGCACATATTGGCGGTGCAGTTCTTGGCGCATTTATTAGTGGGGCTTTTGTACTTGCGCCACAGGCAACCAACCGAGGAAAATTTACATCTAGTATATTAATTACTTTAATTGCGGCTATTTTACTGTTTTTTGCACTTAATCAGTATTCATCATCCGAAGATGAAGAACTTAACTATGAGCGTCAATTTATTTATCAAGAAATGGAAAAAGAGCTCAATCAATGGCAAAGCTGAGCCCTAACACGATAAAACTAAAAAGAAAATAAATTCATAGTCATCATCACCGCACTACAGGCAATCAATAACAATGTGACATATTGGAAAGTGCGCTCAGACAAATGAACCAATAAATATTTCGCAAGGGGCATCACCATCAATGCCCCAGCACATAATATCAACGCCAATTTTAAATCGGTATAGCCATCCTGTGCATAAGCCAAAGCTGATGAACCCGATAATAACGTCGTCACAAAAATTGATGTCCCTATTGCCTGTTTAATATTCAGCTGCATATATCGCAATAGCATAGGTAACACAACAACACCACCACCCACCCCCGTTGCACCTAGCACCACGCCGGCTAGAATAGCAGGGAGCGCCATCGCTTTTAGTTGGTTGGTTTCTACCATTTTTTGCTTAATGACTGAAACAAAAAACATTCTCTGAATAAATAAATACAACGAGAAAATAATTGCAGCAGCAACTAAAAGGTTAATCCCCCATTCGACTTGTAGTTGATACCCAGGCAACCCCCCAAGCCAAGTCACTAAAAGACTTGATAAAAAAGTACTCGGCAACATAATGGCTAAAACAATCATCGCCCCTTTAAAAGGAATATTGCCTAACCGAAAATGCATATAGGAAGAAGAGACTTTCATCAACATCGAAAGAAAATTAGCTGTCGCGACAGCCGCTAATGCGTTAAGCCCAAAAAAATAGGTTAATATGGGCAGAACAATCACTCCACCACCAACCCCCGTTGTACTGATAATCAGCCCAATTAGAGCACCTATTGCTAACTCTGTTACAATCATTAACTCTTGCCTTGTATCAGTGCTTGTCGCCCTTTTTGTAATGCTAAGTCTGCATCACTATCCACTAACGTAAGATATTTAAAAAACAACGTATCAAAGATGATCATCTGTAACACTTGGGGGGTAATTATCCCTAACTGTGTATGCTGCTCATCATAAAAATAAGGTAAACTGAAATCAGCTAATTTCACCGCTTCATCTTGCCCGAAACGAGTCAAAGCAACCGTCGGGCAGCCTGTCTCTTTCGCAGCTCGCAACATCTGGTTGATTTCTTGAGTATTCCCACGAGCAGTCACTGCAATAGCTAAATCATCTTGGTTTAAATTAGCAGAATAACTTAACTGAACATGTAAGTCGTAGCTGAATAATGCATGCTTGTTGATACGAATAAGTTTATGGTAAATATCACTGGCAACAATTGCTGATGACCCCACACCAAACAATACAATCCGCTTCGCATTATTCATTTTTTGGGCAACGTCATCGATAACTGACGGTTCTAGTAAATCCAATGACTTTTCAATTGCCGAAATAAACATTTGCCCTGTTTTAGCGATTATCTGCTCCGTTCCATCATTACGGCTCAGATTACCGTATAAGCTTTCCGCTTTATGTTGTTTTTCATCAGACAAATAATCAACTTTAAATTCAGGATAGCCACGATAACCCATCTGGCGTGAAAAGCGGATAACAGACGCACTACTGACCCCAGCAGCTTGTGCTAATTCTGCGGCATTCATCGCAATCATACTGTCACGATTATCCAACAAAAATGTGGCAATTCGCTGCTCAGTGCCTTTACCTCTAGTTTGTAAGCTTTCCAGTTTTACCGTCAGTGTCGACATGGCTATTCCTTCTAGTTATTTTTCTGGATCAGTGAAGCCTATTATCATACTGGCAATGAACCCGACAATCCATGCGCCTGCAACTGCAATTAGAAAGTCCAGTATTTGCCCATCTCCTACTAATGGGATTAATGATAACCCAGCGGTGCCAAATGGGATGATAATACCAACATGGAAAAAGGCCATTAATGCACCACCAGCAGCACCACCAATACAGCCAGCAATGAAGGGCTTACCTAGCGGTAATGACACACCAAATAACAATGGTTCACCTACCCCAAAAATACCGACCGGCAATGCCCCGACTAGCGTTTTTTTCAACCGTTGATTTTTAGTTTTTAAATACACCCAGAAACAAGAACCTACCTGCCCCATACCGCCCATTGCTAAGATTGGGAATAAATAATTCAGACCAAAGGTTTGTAAAATTTCCGCATGGATAGGTATCAACCCTTGGTGCAGACCCGTTAACAGTAAAAATAAGAAACTACCGCCTAAGACCCCACCTGTCGCTACAGCACCACCACCACTATCCAGTAATGCAACAGAAACACCTTGCGCCAAGATTTGATTCAAATAATGGCCAGCAGGTTGGAATACGATAATGGCAACCATTGCTGATACTAAGATCGTAACAAATGGTGTGACTATCAAATCAAGGCTTTCTTTGATAATACTTCGAAACCACACTTCAAATTTTGACGAAAAAACAACGACCATCAAGACGGCGAATATCCCACCACTATTTGGTACCAGTTTGGAGCCAAATAAAGTAATATCAGCCAATCCCGGCATGGAGAGCAAGCCCGCCATAACCGCACCAATTGAGGTCGATGCGCCGAGTTCCTTTGCCGTATTTACCCCAATCATAATTGATAGATAAACAAATACTGAACTGCCGATTAATTTCAATAATTTGAATAGCTCTGGAAATTGTTCTACAACCCCTGGTGCAACCAAACGAACAATATTGATAAGCCCCATAATAAGGCCGCAACCAATCAGAGCTGGAATAGTAGGAACAAATATAGCAGCCAAGGTGTTTAAAGTACGACGAATAGAAAACGCTTTTTTCTCTACAGGAGCTTGCTCGGCTGTGGTGGCTGATGCACTACCCTGCATTCGCTTATTCATTACTGAAAAAACTTTTGCTGCGGTGCCCATACCAACAATCACCTGCTGTTGCTCACCATTAAAAATAACACCTTTCACACCATCAATTTGCTTCAACGCATCAGCATCAAACTTGCTATTGTCCTTTAACACTAAACGGATACGAGTCATACAGTGAGTTAAAGTTGCCACGTTCTCAAAGCCGCCCGCATATTTTTCTATTTCTCTGGCGAGTACTTCCAGATGTTCTATCTTATTAGCCATATTATTCCCCTGATGTTGGCTGAGCCAATAGCTTGGCTCTCCATCATGCTATACCGGTTTATTAACGGTGAGTTTCTAACATTTTATCCAGTGTTGTATTTGGATGCTGCTGAACTATATCCGTTGCTTGCTGTGCACTAATTTGTAATTCATACATTAAAATTGCGCGTCGTGGGTGGTAATCCACTTGCACTAATAACTCTGCGGCTATTTGTGTATCAATACCGCAAACTTCACTGACAATTCGTTCTGCACGGCGTAATAATTTAATATTACTGGCAACGACATCAATCATTAAGTTAGTGTGGATACGGCCGAGGCGGCCCATAACACATGTACTTAACATACCTAAAATCATTTTTTGGGCGGTACCACTCTTCATGCGCGTTGAGCCTGATAGCACTTCAGGCCCTACATCTGGCGCAATCGCTATTTTTGCAATATGACTTAAGAGCCCGCGGCCCCGGGTCGTGATAGCAACGGTTAACACACCAAGCCCATTGGCATAGTCAATCCCTGCTAAAGTAAATGGAGTTCGCCCACTTGCAGCGATACCCACAACAACGTCTTTTCCACAAAGCTGGCGCTTTTTCAATTCTTCTATTGCTGCTTCAGGTGAATCTTCAATATTTTCAACTGCCTTTAGCATCGCATCTTGACCACCAGCAATAATTGATTGCACTAATTCTGGTGAGGTACCAAAAGTTGGAGGGCACTCCGCGCTATCTAAGACTGCAAGCCTTCCACTAGTCCCCGCACCGATATAAAACAAACGACCGCCTTGTTTTAAGCACTCAGCAATAGCATCAACCGCCTCTGCAATCGCGGGTAAAACGGTCTGAATAGCCCCTGCAACTGTGCTATCCGCTTGGTTAATTAGTGTAACCATCGATAATGTCTCCAAACGTGAAAACTGTAAGGTTTCCTGATTGAATTCATTTTGTAGACAGTCACTCAGAGTACTTTCGGCTAGAGACATTGAAACACCCCTCATTGCATTTGAAATTTAATTTCAATAAAAATTACTATGTATGAATTTTTATTTCAATTTAAATTGCAATAATAAAATCAACTAAAGTGATGATTATGATCTTTCTCACAGTTCATTCATGTTCTAAGGGAAAAAGCGGCAGTGAAATACTGCCGCTCATAGCGTTATTTTACAAATTTACAGGTGCCAAAAGCAGAAGGTATATGAAAATCAGGTTTTACAGAATCAGGTTTGATCCAGCTAATCCACTTACGGACTTGCTTAGGCTCACCAGCACTAAACTCCCCGCGTAAGATAGCGCACATTAGGGTTTTCTTATCTTTGTCTTGCCATAAATTAAGCTTGCTGAACTCATCAAGGTCAATCTTGCCTGTTAATATATAGCCGTTTGGTGTTATTTCACCCACGGTTTGCAGCGTTTCCCAATTCCAACTAGGGTCGACCTCCCGATAAAAATTAGCCTTCGCGTCAAAAGTACGCCCTTTAGGGTCCATTTCAGCAGTATAATAAGGCTTTAGTTCAGGGCTGGTAGCAAAAAATAGCTCTACACGATCAGAATCTAATACTGCTTGGTCTTTATCAGGGTCATCCCCCAGCTGTATGTCTTTATCTTCGGCAATAAAACGAAAATATAATGCGTCATCACTCCAAAGTGCACGAAAATCTGTTTTCGGAGCGGCTTCTTTTTCCCATGGATAAGTAAAGTCCGTCAATACCTCTGCCTGTTCCCAGATTTCAGCACTTTTAGTCGCATCATTCAGTGATTTCAACTGTTCTGTATGGTTAATTTGGTAATCTTTTGCTGCTACGCTTGAAGTAATCAGTACCGCACTTGCCGCGATTAATGTCGTTAGTTTCATGCTTTTCACCTATCAGGTTACTGTGTTTATTATCAAAGATAGACTACATTTAAAGAAATTTAATTTCACAACAAAATATAAATATAAAATTAAAATTTCATAACAGATAGCCTTATGACATAAAAACTACCGAGATGTGAAACTGCTCACTGTTTATAATGGCAAACTTTCAATTTTTTCATCCAATCGCTGATGTTTTTTCACACAATAATGCGCTTTAATATTCGTCAACCTTATACAAAGGGCTAACATTGACACGACTTTACGTTACGTGACTTGCGCCACTTATTTAACTCAAGTAGCCTAGAAGCTCTGGTCAATTAAGGCTAGCAATCTCATTTATGATTTTTTATTTTCAAGGCTAGGACATGAGGAAACGTCTGATTATTGGTCTTTTTATTCTTGCAGGGATAGCAATAACGACCATTATTTTGCTTGATCGCTGGATAAGCTGGGATACCGCTCCCTATATCTATGAAGATATAGAAAAATTGCCTGCACGCGATGTTGGCATGGTGCTTGGTACATCAAAATATTACACATCCGGTGTGACTAACCTCTACTACTCCTATCGCATTAAAGGTGCAGCAGAAGCTTACCGTAGTGGCAAAGTAAAGTATTTGCTCTTAAGTGGTGATAATGGTGCACATAATTACAATGAACCCATCAATATGCGCAAAGACCTTATTAAAGAAGGTGTTCCCGCGTCAAAGATTGTTCTTGATTTTGCAGGTTTTAGGACTCTGGATTCTGTAGTTCGTACTAAGAAGGTTTTTGATACCGATAATTTTACTATCATTACCCAACGTTTCCATTGTGAGCGAGCGGTCTTTATAGCAAAACATAAAGGTATTGATGCGCAATGTTTAGCGGTCCCCACCCCCGAAGGAATGTATAGAGTCAGGGCTCGGGAAGTGTTCGCACGGCTCGGTGCATTAGCTGATTTATATATTTTAAAGCGCGAACCAAAGTTCTTAGGGGAGCAAGAATCTATACCTGCTCCAATAAAAATGCCGGATGGAATTAAAGGCTACCCAGCGGTTTCACCCGAAGAAATAAATAAATTAAACTAACTGACCTAAGTGAATAAGCCATCATTAAAGCCGATAACCGCTTAACGATACAACTTTTCAGTTAACGTACGCCAGCACCATTCAAGTGGCCCTTGGCGAAATACTCGCAACCAATAATGAGAAAATAATAGGTTTATAGCCCAAATTATTGGAATAAAAAGCAGTAATTCAACACGGCTGAATACCCCAAAATACCCTAGGTGATAAAATATTGTCGTACAAATCAGGGTTTGTAAAATATAGTTACTTAATGCCATTCGCCCCACATTCTGTAGGTAATCAACCAATTTACTAGACTGGATTTTACCCCAAAAGCCATATACTAATGCGATATAACCCAATGATTGAAAAGGGGTAACTAACTCATTAATAATGTACCCTACAATTGAAGTAGCAAAATAGCTCCAATTTAATTGGCTTTGTGCATATAACGCGATAATTTGCACCACCAGCGCAGGAACAATAAATAATTTAGCTATTTTCCGGTAATGTTGTGGACTAAATTGCCCTTTAAGCCAACCATTTTTAATTAATAACGCCCCAATGACCATTAGCGCTAATAATTGCCAGCCATATTGGATGACCAGCATTTCTACCATGATAAACATTTCTGTTGTGCGGTAAATAACCCCTTCGATTCCCCCCGCAATTCTTACCATTTGCTCATCAGCTACCTGTTGCGCTGAAATTTGCCAAAAATGGCTCGGGTCAACGCCACTACCTAAAATAAATAATATAATCAAACCAACTAAATAAATGGTAACAGCGAGGTTTAACAATACTCGGTCACTATAATAATTAATTAGATACACAGCGACTAACCCTGTCAATGCATAAGCAAGAAGAATGTCTCCATCCCAAAAAAGCACACCATGAATAACTCCAAAGATAGCTAAGATAAAAAGCCGGCAATGATTCCATCTCAATGTTCGCGACTGTAATAATGCTAAAGTCGCCCCAAATAAAATAGAAAAAATGGCCAAAACCTTGCCTTGAAACAGCACATTGAAAACAACCCAGATATAGGCTTCTGAAGGAGAGGTCGTTGACGTGTAATAGGGGTTTAAATAAGCTGCTTGTGGCAAAGCAAACCCAAAGATATTCAAAAGAAAAATACCTAGAATTGCCATGCCACGAACAGTGTCAAGCTGCGCTATACGCCTTGACGATGCCGCTGTTACCATAACTTATAAGTGGCGAACAGCACGTAGAAACTCTTGCCTTGTGTTTTGGCTAGACTTAAATAACCCACCTAACGATGTCGTCGTTGTCGCGCTGGTGGCGTCGCGTATACCACGTGCTTTAACACAATAATGCACGGCATCAATGGAAACAGCAACGTTCGTCGTTCCCAACAACGTTTGTAAGGCGACTAAAATTTGCTGAGTTAAACGCTCTTGAACTTGCGGGCGCTGAGAGAAAAACTGCACAATACGATTAATTTTTGATAAACCAATGACTTTATCTTTTGGAATATAAGCAACCGTCGCTTTACCATCAATGGTCACAAAGTGGTGCTCACAAGTACTGGTTAATGTGATATCCCGTACCGTTACCATCTCATCGACTTTCATTTTATTTTCAATCAATGTGATTTTTGGGAAATTAGTATAATCTAAACCTGAAAAAATCTCATCGACGTACATTTTTGCAATACGACGAGGGGTGTCAGCTAAGCTATCATCAGATAAATCCAGATTCAGTAGCTTCATGATCTCTGTCATATGCCCTTCAATCAGTTGCTTACGCTCTTCGCCTGATTTCGGCTGGATACGCAAAGGCGTTTCTAAGCCTCTAGCTTCCAAAGCTGCATGAACTAATTCGGCCTCTTTACTCAGAGATGGCATGGGTTCCTCCACAAATGGTGTAACTATTATTATAAAAATGCAGGTGTGCGCTTTACTCTAAAACAGCAGGTACAGATAATCCAGTATAACCTCAACTGTGGGAGTGAAATATTTGCATGTCCATAGGCAACTTTCTTCACCATAGTAATCCTATGATTTAAAATCACTATCACATATATAATATGCTGAACTAAATATTTATTAACGAAGCTCACGTTTAGGGTAACGATAAACCAATAATCCGCCTACTACCAAGGCGATAAGTGCGATATATAGCGCGGGTTCCAATCGCCCTGTTAAAGACGTGGATATAAATGATAGCGTTGGCCCTATTAATTGCCCAATAGCATAAAATGTTGTCAATAACCCTGCCATAAAACGGTTATGATCGGGTGCAAGTTCACGCCCTAATTGAAGCGCTAACTGCACCGTACACATAAAACCTGAACCGACCAATACCGCAGAAAATGCTAAACCTGAAATGTCGGGAACCACTTCCGCAATCAAAATACCGAGCCCTTGTAACCACAAGCTAATCGCTAAACGATTACGGGTTGTTGACAAATTTCGTAGTAGCATGGCTAATACAATCCCAACAACCGCTGATGCCCCAAAAATAGGCCAAACAAACTGGGCAAATAAGCTATCCGGGAAACGCTGTGCTGCCATTTGCGATAAAAATGTAGCAGGTAAAATATAACCAAAACCAGCCAACCCATAACACCAAACCAAACGTTTAATTTCTGGGGTTAGTATTAATTTTTTTATTTCACCAGAAGGCCTTTCCCACTGCCCTTTGCGGGGTAAATATCGGCTAATATATAAGCTTAAGATCAGCGCTAGTACCCCATAAATAATCCAAGCTTGGCTAGCCGTTAAATGCCAACTTTGGATAGCAACAGCCAGCACACCACTAATAAAAATCCCAGCACCTGTGCCCGCAAAAACAGCAACACTGAGTGCTGGCCTATTTAACCGAGCAAGGGTTTCATTCGCCCATGCTGCGACAAGAACTAATGCTATTCCACTCGCCCAACCAATCACAAAGCGGGCAACGCTGTGTAAAATAGGCCCATTTAACAACGCGCTAAGCAGAGTTATCACTACCGCGCCCCAAACACCTAACCACATGCGCTTTTCAACGTGTGAGCGTGCTCTCATCGCATCAAATGAGCCAAGTAAATAACCAAGATAATTACAAGCAGCAACAACACTGGCAGTCGATAGTGTTAACTGATGTTCTTTGATCATTAAAGGCACTTGAGGGGTTAATGTAAATCGCCCTATCCCCATCACCACGATTAAGGAGAGAAACCCCGTAAATGCGATATGAAAAGCCTTTGCGCTATGGCTTGGAGAAAAAGTTATTGGTTTTATTGACACTATATTCACTCATATTAAGCCTGAATATTATTGTTATATAGAATAATTCAATTTCTAACTTTTAACATCATTTCAACAAATCAAGTATGCTTTTCGTGCAGTTTATTGTCGCTTAATTCATTGCTCACTAATATAAATCTGACTAAAAGCTATTTGTAATCAATTTCTATTCATTCACCCAATCAGGTATTTCTGCCATAATATGCATTACCAACACATTTTTAGCCTCAAGGCATATAACAATAATGAGGGTTATTATTTATGGATCAGTGTCATACTAACGATTTGATTTCTCTAGAGCTTGCATTAGAAAAGCTACTCTCTAACACTAAAACCGTGACAGGCACAGAGATCATTCCACTGACCAGCTCAGCTCAACGTATTATCGCCACTGACCTGATTTCCCCGATTAATGTTCCACCATTTGATAATTCTGCGATGGATGGATATGGTTTATGTTTTGCTGATTGGGATGGCAAAACCCCATTGCCAGTTGCCGGTAAATCTTTTGCAGGTAAACCGATGGAGGGGGAGCTTAAAGCAGGTTGCTGTATCCGTATTATGACCGGAGCTCCAATTCCCCAAGGCGTTGATACCGTAGTTATGCAAGAATCAACAGAGCAAACTGAGCAGGGTATTATATTCACACAGCCAATTAAAAAAGGCAGTAATATTCGTAAAGCGGGGGAAGATATTGCCCAAGGTAGCGCAGTGTTCCCTGCGGGCACATTACTGACAACAGCGCAATTACCCCTTATTGCGTCATTAGGCATTTCTGATGTGACCGTCTATCGCCGTTTAAAAGTTGCCGTTTTCTCCACCGGAGACGAGCTACAGGCTGTTGGCCAACCATTAACTGACGGGCAAATTTATGACACTAACCGTTTTACCGTTCGCCTGATGCTCGAAAAACTCAACTGTGAAATATTAGATTTTGGCGTGATCCCCGACTCCCCAGAGAAACTAAAACAGACTTTTATCGAAGCCGACCAACAAGCAGATTTAGTGATCAGTAGCGGTGGTGTTTCTGTGGGGGAAGCTGACTATACCAAACAAATTTTAGATGAGCTTGGTTCGATTGGCTTTTGGAAGTTGGCAATAAAACCGGGGAAACCTTTTGCTTTTGGCAAACTCAGCTCTTCATGGTTTTGCGGTCTACCAGGAAACCCAGTTTCTGCTGCATTAACCTTTTATCAGTTGGTACAACCGCTGATCGCCCGCCTCTCAGGGCACAGCCAATGGTGTACACCGCTGCGTTTTAAAGTACCAGTCACTACACCACTGAAAAAAACACCGGGCCGCCTTGATTTCCAACGTGGTATTTTAACGGCCGACGAACAAGGGCAATTACACGTCGCCACTACTGGCCACCAAGGGTCGCATGTATTTAGCTCATTTAGCTTAGCGAACTGTTTTATCGTATTAGAAAGAGAACGCGGTCGAGTTGAAGCGGGAGAAATGGTCGAAGTTGAAATGTTTAACTACTTATTGAAAAGCGAATAATTATCGTGCAAGAACTCAGTGATGACGAAATGCTGCGTTACAACCGCCAAATTATCTTACGCGGGTTTGATTTTGACGGGCAAGAAAAACTCAAATCCAGCCATGCGCTCGTTATCGGTCTAGGTGGCTTAGGTTGCGCAGCGACCCAATACCTTGCGGCAGCTGGAGTCGGTCACTTAACCTTGGTTGATTTTGATACGGTGTCATTATCAAACTTGCAAAGGCAAATTTTGCACCGCGATGCAACTATTGGTGAGCCTAAAGTTAATTCAGCTAAATCGCAGCTTAGTGCTATCAATCCGCATATTCGTATTGACACAGTTAATATGCAATTAGATGACCAACAGCTTGATGAATTAATTAAACGCCATGATGTGGTCTTAGACTGCACCGACAATGTAGCCATTCGTGAGCAGTTAAATCGTTTATGTTTACCTCATAAAAAACCATTTATTTCCGGTGCAGCTATTCGCATGGAAGGTCAATTGTCCGTTTTTACTTATCAAGATGATACCCCATGCTATCGCTGCTTAAGCCGGTTATTTGGAGAAAATAGTTTAACTTGTGTCGAGGCTGGTGTGATGTCGCCTTTAGTTGGCACTATTGGTACCTTGGAAGCGATGGAAACGATTAAATTACTGGCTAACTATGGCCAAGTAAATTCGGGGAAAGTGTTGCTATTTGATGCTATGACTATGGATTTTCGCCAATTTAAGCTAACTAAAGACCCACATTGCGAAGTATGCGGTCAACACTAATAATCAAACCAAGTTCAATTAGGCGGGAAGTTTCTCGCCTTTCCATTACACTTGCAGTAAATTAAGAATAATCTGAAAAAATATTTTTTTTGCCCTTTCACCTTATACTATCCCTCTTTTGTGGCATTTACGGCTAGCGCTGTTACCACAGTTTATTATTTTGATAACGTTACTGAGAGTATGAATATGCAATTCCCTCCTTGCCCTAAATGTCAGTCTGAATACACCTATACTGATAATGATATGTATATCTGCCCTGAGTGTGCGCATGAATGGAATGATGCCGAGCCTGAAGCTGATATTGATGAGCTCATTGTAAAAGATGCCAATGGCAACCTATTAGCTGATGGCGATACTGTCACTGTAGTTAAAGACCTTAAAGTCAAAGGCAGTTCTTCAATGCTGAAAATCGGTACCCGTGTGAAAGGGATCCGTTTAGTCGAAGGTGACCATAATATTGATTGTAAGATTGACGGTTTTGGCCAAATGAAGCTGAAATCTGAATTTGTTAAGAAGAACTAAGTAAGCATTAGCTTTCTTTAAATAAAAAAGCCCCCCAAATGGATTGTCCAATAATTGGGGGGCTTTTTAGTGACTGAGCATACTCAATCGATACTAAAAGTTAAAATATGATTAGAGCACTACGCCTTGGCTAGTTAGATACTCATCATAACTTCCTTTGAAATCAATAACTTTATCTTCTTTGATTTCTAAAATGCGACTTGCTAGTGAACTTACAAATTCACGGTCATGGGAAACAAATATTAGCGTCCCCTTATACATTTCAAGGGCTAAGTTTAATGACTCAATAGATTCCATATCCAAGTGGTTAGTGGGTTCATCCATAATTAACACATTCGGCTGTTGCATCATCAACTTACCAAACAGCATACGGCCTTGTTCACCACCCGATAATACTTTAACTTTTTTCTTAATATCATCTTGAGAGAACAACAAGCGACCTAAAATACTGCGTACCGCTTGCTCATCATCACCTTCATTTTTCCACTGGCTCATCCAGTCAAAAACAGTTAGGTCTGTTTCAAAATCTTCGGCATGGTCTTGTGCATAATAGCCTATCTTACTGTTTTCAGACCATTTAACCACACCACTGGTGGCTGGTTGTTCGCCCATCAGTGTTTTTAAGAAAGTCGTCTTACCAATACCATTGGCACCGATCACGGCCATTTTCTCGCCCACTTCCAACAGTAAATTGACATTTTTGAATAGTGGACCTTGGTCATAACCATTTGTTACTGCTTCTAATTCAAGCGCATTACGGAATAGTTTTTTCTCTTGCTCAAAACGAATGAATGGGTTTTGACGGCTAGAAGCTTTAACTTCATCAAGCTGAATTTTGTCAATTTGACGAGCCCGTGAAGTTGCTTGCTTCGATTTAGAAGCATTTGCACTAAAACGGCTCACAAAAGATTGTAGTTCAGCAATTTGCGCTTTTTTCTTCGCGTTATCAGAAAGTAAGCGTTCGCGAGCCTGTGTCGCAGCAATCATATATTCATCATAATTACCGGTAAATAAACGCAATTCACCGTAATCTAAGTCCGCCATGTGTGTGCACACCGTATTTAAAAAGTGCCTATCATGGGAAATAATGATCATTGTGCAATTGCGGTCATTCAATACTTGCTCTAACCAACGGATAGTATCGATATCCAAGTTATTCGTCGGCTCATCAAGCAATAAAATATCTGGGTCAGAGAATAATGCTTGCGCCAAAAGTACCCGCAATTTCCAACCTGGAGCAACCTCGCTCATTGGCCCATAATGCTGCTCAACAGGAATACCCACACCGAGTAATAATTCGCCAGCTCGAGCTTCCGCACTGTAGCCATCCATTTCACCGTAAGCGACTTCTAAGTCAGCAACTCGATAACCATCTTCTTCGCTCATTTCAGGAAGTGCATAGATTCTGTCGCGTTCTTGCTTCACATTCCACAGTTCGATATGACCCATAATTACTGTATCTAACACAGTGTATTCTTCGAATGCGAACTGATCTTGGCGAAGTTTACCAATACGTTCATTTGGATCTGTCGTACTCACATTTCCTGAAGTTGGCGTTAAGTCAGCACCTAAGATCTTCATAAATGTCGATTTACCTGCGCCATTTGCGCCGATCAAACCATAACGGTTACCAGTTCCAAATTTAACTGAAATATTTTCAAACAGCGGCTTACTGCCAAACTGCATAGTGATATTGTTCGTTGTTAACACTGCTATGCCTTAAATTAAACGGTGTAAAATAACCTGCGATGAATAAGTTTATATGACAACAGCGTAAGCGAACGGAAATCCCCCAAAATGGGTATTTGGATAACAAAATAAATTTCACACGCCAGTCATTTGAGTACATAGATTACAGCAGGTATAAATAGCGGCGCATTATGCCATATTACGCCGCTTAGATCTTGTGCTGTTTTTAGCGGATTAATAACACAGAAGGAAAAGTTGATTTAACACCAAACTAAAGTTTAATCCCCATTGTCCGGCTGATCTCGGTTAATCCTTCTCGTTCATAAAACTTAATGGCTTGGCGATTTTGTGCCAGCACTGAGAGTTCTAGGTGGCTAAATTGTTTGCTCTTCGCCCACGATTTCATGCCATTTAACAATTCTTGACCTGCTTTTTTACCACGAAAATTCGGGGCAACTACCAAATCAAAGATATAACCAAAGTTTCTAGGGACGATGCAATTATAAGGATCGGCAGATTGTTGTTGAGCAATACAAAACCCTTTAATTTCACCTTCAAATTCAGCTACTAACAGATGAAATTTATCATCAGTTATTGCATTCTCAATAAACTCAAGAGCTTGCTGAGCTGGCTTAATCCGTTCAGGGTCAAATGCAGCCATTTCCGCAAATAAAATTTGATAAAGTGATGAAATAGCCCCTACATCGCTTTTTATCGCTAGTCTTATCATCGTTCTTTCCGTTTATTGCATTAAGAAGAGACGTTAGTCGTAAGTTTTAACTGGCGGCGCAATATATGATTCAAAACTATTTAGTATCCTCTCTGGGGAATCATCAACTATTGCCATATGACGATATTTTTCATGTAAAAAACCTTCATCTGCCATCTTATTAGTCATATCAACTAATGGCTGCCAATAATTATTGATATTAAACAGAGCACAAGGCTTAGTATGTAAGCCAATTTGGCTCCATGTGAAGACTTCTGCGTATTCTTCCAAAGTGCCATAGCCCCCCGGTAAAGCAACAAATGCATCCGCAAGCTCAATCATTTTATTTTTTCGTTGATGCATAGTGTCTACTTTATACAGCTGCGTTAAATTTTTATGCGAAATTTCCCGCTCTTCTAATAACGATGGGATCACCCCAACAACATTCCCCCCTAAAGCAAGGATGGTATCAGCAATGGTTCCCATAATTCCTACGCTCGCCCCACCATAAACTAACGTGATATCACGTTTAACCATCTCTTTAGCAAACTCTATCGCTTTTTGCTGATAGATTTCATGTTTTCCCATGCTTGAACCACAATAGACAGCAACGCTTTTAATTTTTCCCATTTGACCCTCATTTCCCTTTTGATTATGACTTTTTTAGAAAAGAGGATTATACGAGCCTAATATAGAAGCTCAACCCTACATTATTTGTCATAATGAAATTATTATAAATTTTTGCTTATAGCATTACTCTTAATCTAAACTTAGCTATAAAGCACTTTATCCCCTAGGGTAGAAGGTTATTGGCAATAAAGAAATATAAAGCCTCTTGTTTTTATGAGATAATCATTAAGAAATTATTTTTCATAACCAAATACTTATTTTCTAAATATTTATTACCAACTCAGTTACGTTTTCCGAGGTTTACTTATTTATGTCTGCCGACACAAAAAAGAGCGCTCTGCCGCTATTGCCTATAGGGTTATTACTGCTTGCAATGGCCTCTATTCAAAGCGGTGCATCTTTAGCTAAAACTTTATTTCCTGTTATCGGCGCTCCCGGTGTTACTGGTTTACGTTTATTGCTGGCTACAATTATACTCTTTATTATTTTCAAGCCTTGGCGCTTAAAATTCAGAAGAAGCTCACTCGTCCCATTGCTCACATATGGTTTATCCTTAGGTACGATGAACTACCTATTTTATCTGTCACTAGAGCGGATTCCATTAGGGATAGCAGTTGCATTAGAATTCACAGGGCCTTTAGCGGTCGCGATGTTTTCATCTCGCCGACCTATCGATTTCCTTTGGATAGCTCTTGTTATAACTGGGTTATTATTCTTACTGCCTATTGGCGATAATATTAATTCCATTGACCCACTAGGTGCTATTTATGCGCTAGGAGCTGGTGTTTGTTGGGGGATTTATATTATTTTTGGTCAGCGAGCAGGAGCCGGTTATGGCGCAGCAACTGTAGCTATCGGTTCATTTATCTCGGCCATGATCTTCTTCCCGATAGGTTTAATGCAAACAGGGTTTGAAGTCATGTTTGACCCTTCTATTTTGCCTCTTGCATTAGCGGTAGCCATTTTATCGACCGCATTTCCTTATACATTGGAAATGATTGCACTCACACGCTTACCAGCTCGTACATTTGGTACGCTAATGAGCCTTGAACCTTGTATGGGGGCATTTTTAGGTATTGTTTTCTTACAAGAACACTTAACAATGACTCAATGGCTAGCTTTATTGTGTATCGTTTGCGCTTCGATAGGCTCTACCTCGACCGCTACGCCTAAATCAAAAATTGAGAAAGTTTCTTAGTCTATTGTAAAATAGGCTAATTAGTACATTAGGTTAATAAAGACAGTCTTTCCTGTGTTTATTAACCTTTTTTGATGTAAAGATTTATTCATCTGTTTGAAATAATCATTTGTTATTTTTATTTTAATATTTAAATATTCATTAATTACATCTATAGCACTTATTGCAAAAAACAATTAATCCTCAACATCCACAATGAATTAAAGCATATCGGATAGACCTATTAAATTAATCGTTTATTACGCTATGACAAATACACTTTAATATTTTATATTTATTAGCAGATGAGGTTATTAAACAAATTCATATTTAAGAGAGGATGAATCATGAGCACAGCTAAATTATTTAAAGCATCTTCAACTGAACTTTTATATACTCGTAATGATATGGAAGATAGCGTAAAATTGGAAACCATTGGTATCCTTAATGTTATGGTAGTCCATTTTACCGATCTCTCTTTGATGACTAAACAAGCACATTGGAATATGCGTGGTCGTAACTTTATTGCAGTTCATGAAATGTTAGACGGCTTTAGGTCAACCCTTGTGGAACACTTAGATGAATTTGCTGAGCGTGCTGTCCAATTAGGTGGCGTAGCAATCGGTACAACCCAAGAGGTTAATCGTTTTACCTCTTTAGAGGCTTACCCTATCAATATTCACAGTGTACAAGACCACTTAAAAGCCTTAGCTGATCGCTATGCTGTTGTGGCAAATGATATCCGTAAAGCCATTGATGAAGTCGAAGATGAAGACACCGCTGATATGTTTACCGCAGCTTCCCGTGATATGGATAAATTCCTTTGGTTCTTAGAAGCAAATATTGAGTAATGTCGTACCCTAGAGTCAATTTTAATTGACCGAAGGCCACAGCAATGTGGCCTTTTATTTTTGCTTAAAAACCAATATTTACTACTTTTATATCACCATTGATATTTTTCTAAAATAGACCAATAGCGATATAAACCGAATGACTTCCCTATGGTTTTTCAGGCATTTTAGGATGCTCAATAGGGAATACAGGCAAAGCATTTAATAAACGCTTTCCATAATTTTTTGTCAGTAAGCGTTTATCATAAATAATTATTTCACCATAACATTCATGACTACGAATTAGCCGACCTGCCTGTTGGATTAAATTAAATGAAGCACTTGGTAAACTTTGTACTTCAAAAGGGTAACGTTTCAATGACTTTAGCCAGTCACCTTCTGTAATAATCACAGGGTTTGTTACCGGAGGAAATGCAATCTTATGAATATGGACTTGGGTAAGATACTCACCTTTTAAATCTAACCCTTCCGCAAAAGATTGCAAACCAACCAAAGCACTGGATAGCCCTTGGTTAATTCTTTCACAATGTGTTTCGACTAACCGATAGCGAGGCTGATCCCCTTGAACTAAAAGCTGTAACCGTAGGTCTTTAACATGCTCAAGGAACCCTTCCATTGCACGTTGGCTGCTAAACAATACCAAGACCCCACGGTGAGTATCTTTTATAAACTGCTCACGGAAAAATGCCGCCATTTCAGCTAAATGCTGAGCTTCACTATGAATAGTTGGCTCATATTCCATTTGAGGAATAATAATTTTCCCTTGCTCAATATGATTAAAAGGCGAAGAAAGGGTGACAAAACGATCATCATTTTTTTCTGATAGCCCTGTCAGTTCCATAAAACGCGAATAACTGTTTAGAGACCTAAGCGTTGCCGAAGTAATCACAATATGTGGCACATTTCGCCACAGTAAATGTTGCAATTGCTCGCTAACGCGGATCCCCGCGCAATGCATAAAGACGCGTGATTGGTTTTTTTCATAGCGCCGACTTAGCCATTTAGATATTGGCGCCCCTGAGCTTTGGTCTAAGGCTGCCAAACGCCAAAGCTTTGCCATATTTTCAAAATAACCCATAGCCCGACTAGTTGTTAAAATAGAGCGATGTAAGCGAACAATGTCTTGCTTTGCCGTTTGTTCAGTTAAATCGTTTAATATCGCTTCTGCTAACCCTTTTAGAGCATCCGTTTGCTTAAAGAGCATTTGGCAACTTAACTGCATTGGCTCTGGTAGTACCCCTAGAGGAAATAAATATTCATTCTCTTTCGACGTTTCAGGTAGTAAAGCATTCGCTAACATAGAAAAATCACGAAATGACTCTCGTAATTTTTCAGCATGTTGTTGTAGCCGCTCCGGATTAGCTAATTTTGGCGGCTTTACTGGCCGAAACTGCCCCATATATTGCCCTACATGATGAATAAAATTATCAAGCTGAGCAGTTAATTGAACTAACGTAATTTCACCTTCAACTTCAAGGGCATCCCTTGCGACATCAGGAACATGGTGCCCTTCATCAAGTACTAGTAATAATTTTTTAGGATCAGGTAGCACCGACTCGCTTTCCATCGCCGCCATCACTAATGCATGGTTTGCAACCACAACATCTGCATCTTCAATTTCCCGTCTAGCAATAAAAAATGGACAGCGCTGGTAAAATTGGCAATTTCGGCCTAAACAATTCATTTTATCTGTGCTGACTTTACGCCATAAGTTATCACTGAAAGAGCGCTTATGGTGGTCCCTTAGGCCATCCCATGCAAAACTTTGGAAATCATGGCTAAGCTGTTGGCAGATAGCCCGCTCTTCGCTATTTGCGACCTCTGTTTTATCTTCCACTAATAGCATTAAGTCAATTTGCTCGCCTTCTGCCGCACAGATTGCGGCTAAATTGCGAGGGCAAACGTAACGTGCTCGGCCAAATGCGCCAGTGTATTTCAAATCAGGAATAATTTTGCTCAATAACGGCAAATCTTTGCTATAAATCTGGTCTTGCAGCGCCACATTTGCCGTACTGACGACTAGCGTTTTACCTTCGGCTCTTCCCACTGCAATACCGGGTATTAAATAAGACAGCGTTTTCCCCACCCCTGTCGGCGCCTCAATAACAAGGTGGCGACCGTCATCATCTGCCAAATTTTTTGCTACTTCCGCTATCATCTGACGTTGTGGTGCTCGGGGAATAAACCCATCAATTTGTGATGACAGCCCCTTATACCACTGGGTTATTTGTTCTTTAATTTTATTCGACAGGGACATAAGTTATGCAGATGACCAAAGTTAAGATAAAAGATAATGAATCTGAAAACAGAAGGGAACGCCAAAACAATTTGTTTGCCAAGCGCTTCGCAAAACTACTGTATTAAACACCATTATACATAAAAATTGGGAAGCCTTTTGCAAAACACCAACTCATACGCAGAAAAAGCAGCTTTTAACTTGTTTGCAACACTCATCCAGTTATACTTTGTGTTCTTATTACTACTATGATTACGCAGGCCACAGAAAATGAAAAAGGTTGTTATCGCACTTTGCGCATTATGTGCTTTTGGCTCAGTAGGCGGCATTGTTTTAGCTGGCATGAATATTTACACTCGTTCAACGACACCTATTGAACAGGGGCAACAACAATCCCCCTCAGTATTACCAGCACCTAATCAAGTGCAATAATTTAGAGTCATTTATCAAACCAGCATGGAGATAGCTTATGTACAACGACTATTTTGTAACCCCTCAATGGTTAAACGCACATCTGTTTGATGGCAATATCATTGTACTTGATGCCTCATCTCCCCCACCAACCGCTCCTTATGACTGCCGTCAACGTTATCTAGAAGAACACATTCCTAACGCTCAGTTTTTTCATCAAGATGAAATCGCCGATAAATCCTGTGACTTACCTCATATGCTACCAAGCGCTGAAGTATTCAGCCACGCCGTTGGAATGATGGGTATAGGCAATGAGACGCAAGTTATTATTTACTCACAAAATAATTTATTTTCATCGCCTAGAGCATGGTGGACTTTCACCACTATGGGCTGCAATAACGTTAAAATTTTAGCGGGCGGTATCGATGCATGGAAAGCTGCAGGATTTACTGTTCAATCTGGTGAGGTTCCCCCTCCTGAAACTAAAAAATTCACAGCCTCACGTAAAGACAGTAATGCACTGAACCAGCAACAAGTACTTGATATTGTTCATGATGGTAAAATCCAAATTATTGATGCCCGTGCCACTGCTCGCTTTCTAGCTCAAGCACCAGAACCTCGCCCAGGGTTACGTATGGGGCATATTCCCGGCAGCAAAAATGTCCCGTGGGACCTACTGGTTGAAAATGGTATGTTTAAATCCCCAGAACAACTGAAAGCCATTTTTAATGAGCAAGGTGTTGATATTAATGCACCATCAATGACAACATGTGGCTCTGGGATGACCGCAGCTGTAGTGTTGATGGCCCTTACACTTTTGGGTAACCATAATGTACGGTTGTATGATGGTTCATGGGCACAATGGGGGCAGGATAATGGCCTTCCTATAGAGCCATAACTAATCAACCTTTTTCGATACCCCATAAAAGATATAAGCCACTAACTTGTCTGAGTGGCTTATATAATAGATTTTACTAACTAAGAAAGCGTTATTTTACAAATATACCCGCTAAGAACAGCACCACAATTGCCCCGATAACAGCGACAACAAAACTACCAAAGTTGAAGCCGTCAACCTTCCCTTTGCCAAAGAAGGTGCTAATGTACCCACCAACAACCGCACCAACGATCCCTAGCACAGTGGTCATAATAAACCCCATATGGTAAGTACCTGGCATTAGCCACTTAGCTAAGATACCTGCAATTAAACCAAAAATAATCCAAGCAATAACTCCCATCTTACTCCTCCTAGACTAGGTTGTTGCACAGTAATATTCTAAAAATCTTATATAATAGTAGTAAATAAGTTAACTAAACCACTACCATATCAAATAAGTAAAGACCCTATAAGCCAATTTAGCAACTATTAACTCCTGATAATTATTCGTGTTCATCATCAATGGCTAACTATTTCCGTTATGACCTGTGCTATCTGTTGAGCATTTTTTAAAGACCTTACTTGGGAAAATAATTCGTCTGCTTGCCGGTACTCTTTACGTAAATAACCAAGCCATTGCTTGATACGAGCTGCATGGTAATTACCTGTATCCCCTTGTTTTTCTAACTCCGTATATTTTAATAGTAATGACCCAACCTGCTCCCACGGCATTTTTTTATGGTTATGCTTAATCACACGACTCAGGTTCGGGGTGATCAACGCTCCACGCCCAATCATTACTGCATCACAACCTGTAATATTAAGGCAACTCTGAGCGCTGGTATAATCCCAAATTTCCCCATTAGCGATAACAGGGATCGTAAGTTTCTGACGAATTTCAGCTATTGCATGCCAATTAATTCGCTCTGCTTTGTAACCATCTTCTTTCGTTCGCCCATGAACAGTTAATTCTGTTGCACCTGCTTGTTGAACCGCATCTGCAATTTCATAAGCAAGGTCACTATTATCCCAGCCAAGACGAACTTTAGCCGAAACCGGTAACGGTTTAGGTACTGCTGCTCTCATCGCTTTGACTGCGTTATAGATTAAATCAGGCTGTTTTAATAATGTTGCTCCACCGCCATGGCCATTCACTGTTTTAGAGGGGCAACCACAATTTAAATCGACACCATATGAACCTAGTTCTATAGCTCTAGCCGCATTTTCAGCTAACCATTGTGGGTGTTGCCCTAATAATTGCACCCGTACTAAAGTCCCAGAAGGAGTTCGGCTTTTATACTTTAGTTCAGGGCATAGGCGATAAAAGGTTTTTGCCGGCAATAAAGTATCAACTATTCGAATAAATTCGGTAATACAAAGGTCATAATCATTAACTTCACTAAGTAAAGTGCGAACTAGAGGATCTAAAACCCCTTCCATCGGAGCTAATAAAACACGCATAAATTACTCACCCAAAAACGCCATAAGGTAAAAAGAAATTTCATACATTTAATTGCCTTAAATAAAGCACCTTTAGAATATTAATATTAACGTGTGACATAAAACTTAACCTAATCAATTGCCGCCTATAATACATTTTCGTTGGTAAATAAGCAGAAGAATTATCATAAGAATGAGCGTCTTAATGGGGAAATGGCAACGAAGAGTTTTAGCGAGGGGAAAGCTATATCAAAATAAGTAGCTCAACCGATGTAATAAACATCGTGCTGAGCCACTTTTTTAATACGACTAGTTAAATCAGTTAACCTTCGTGACGACCTTGTTTAGCTTTTTTCTGTGCATTTTTCCATGGCGAACTCAACGTTTTCCCCGTACTAGGCTTAGCCGTGGATACATTGGTACGACGAGGTTTATTGCTAGAAGCCCCACTCGAACGGCGCTCACCACGTTGTGGTGTTTTTTGAATAGGTTCCGCTTTAATAGAAGGGTCCGGCTCGTAGCCCTCTACAGACATTCTTGGAATCGGCTTTTTAAGTAATTTTTCAATATCTTTAAGCAATTTAGCTTCATCAATACACACTAATGAAACCGCCATACCTGTCGCTTCAGCACGGCCAGTACGACCAATACGATGTACATAATCTTCAGCTACATTAGGCAGCTCAAAATTTACAACATAAGGCAGTTGTTCAATATCTAAGCCTCGTGCTGCAATATCGGTTGCAACTAAGACTCGAATATCCCCAGATTTAAAATCGGCTAAAGCACGTGTACGAGCACCTTGGCTTTTATTACCATGAATAGCCGCAGCCTTAATACCGTCTTTATTCAAATGCTCAGCTAGACGATTAGCCCCATGTTTTGTCCGAGTAAAGACTAAAACTTGTTGCCAATTCTCACGACCAATCATAAAAGAAAGTAATTCCGATTTACGTTTTTTATCAACTAAATGAACATACTGAGTAATTTGTTCAGAAGCTGAATTACGAGGAGCCACTTCAATGGTCACTGGGTTATTCAGTAACTTATTTGCTAACTGCTTAATTTCATCTGAAAAAGTAGCAGAAAATAATAAATTTTGACGTTTTTTAGGTAATTTATTAATAACTCGGCGGATATCATGAATAAACCCCATATCTAACATGCGGTCAGCTTCATCTAACACAAATACTTCTACTTGAGAAAGATCAACCGCATTTTGATGAGCTAAATCTAACAAGCGCCCTGGGGTCGCGATTAAAATATCCACGCCTCCGCGTAACTTCATCATCTGAGGATTAATACTTACACCGCCAAAAACCACAAACGAACGAATACGTAGATGACGACTATACTCTTTTACATTTTCAGCAACTTGTGCCGCAAGCTCCCTTGTTGGCGTCAAAATTAATGCGCGAATTGGCTTACGATTATTCCCAGCACGAGGAGTAGCAACCAGTTTTTGTAAAATTGGCAACGTAAAACCCGCAGTTTTACCGGTGCCTGTTTGTGCGCTGGCTAAAAGGTCGCTTCCTGCAAGCACTGCTGGGATCGCTTGTTGTTGAATTGGCGTTGGACTTTCATAGCCTAATTCATTAATGGCAAGCAAGATTTCCTCGTTTAATGCGAGGTCTGAAAAAGTAGTCAAATTAAATTACTCCGGGCTTCACCGCTTTCAATAGATTTTGGCAGTTATGGGGGAAGTGAGTCAGAGGAAAAAGCGCAAACTGCCGTGCGACATCACCAAATTCTAACATTATTTGCAGATGATAAATATATTAATTTAGTTTGGTTAATAAATTAATATAAAATCCCCCCTATATAGTATATATACTTACACAATACTATGAGATGTCGTTTTTTGTCCCTTATAAACATAAAAGCCAATTAAGAGCTTATTGGGTGTTATTTAATTCTGATTTTTAAAAGGAATGTTTATGAATACAGGTTCATCGCAAACTTTGCGGGGAGAAAACGCAAAAACACAACTGCTGCACACAGCTGCTGATGTCTATGGAGAGCAAGGCCTTGATGGCGCAACAACACGGAAAATTGCACAAGCTTCAGGGCAAAATATCGCCGCAATATCTTACTATTTTGGTTCAAAAGAAGGGCTTTACTTAGCCGTTGCCCACCTTATAGCCAAAAATATCAAAGATGATTTCAGTGATGTTTTCTTGGCAATTGATCAATTTTTAGAAAAACCGATAGCAACTCAAAAACCTGAGGATGCTTTAGATTTACTGCAACGGACTGTAATTGCGTATAACTATTTTCAACTCGAAAAGAAAAATTTGAGTTTTTCGCGTATATTAGCGCGCGAACAGCTCAATCCAACTGAAGCATATACCATCATTCATGAACATGCTTTAGGCCCAATACACTCACGATTAAACCGGCTTATCGCCCTCTATATTGGTGCAGACCCCAACCATTTAACGACGCTTATCCACACCCATGCTATTCTTGGTGAAACCCTGTCATTTCGTATTGCACGGGAAACATTGTTACGGCAAACGGGTTGGAAACATATCAATGAAAATGAATTTGAAATTATTAATCAAGTTCTTATTGAGCATACTAATATACTTTTAGCTGGTTTACGTCATCGCAAACAACATGAAAAGTGATATCATTAATTAAAGTGAAATATTCACGTTGATTATCACTAGAGGCTGATGATTTTCGCCGTCTTTCAAACAGAAACCGAGCATCAAAAATCAACAGCCTCTAACACCAATATCCGTTTTTCATATCACAGGTTCTTAAGTAAGGTTAGCTATGAACAATAAAAACCGTTCCGCAGTTGTTCTAATTATTGTCATATTAATCGGTATTGCCGCTGGAGGTTATTACTATTACCAATCTCAGCAAGAGAATACATTGACACTCTATGGTAATGTTGATGTTAGAACCGTTAACCTTAGTTTCCGTGTACCTGGAAAACTGGCGTCTTTAAATGTCGATGAGGGTGCACACGTTGTTGCAGGGGATAAACTAGGTCAACTTGATGATGTCCCTTATATCAATGCATTAAATAAAGCTAAAGGGGTACGTGATAGCGCGAAGGCTCAGTTAGCATTAAAAGAAAGTGGTTACCGTACTCAAGAAATTGCTCAAGTTGAAGCTGAAGTCGCACAGAAACAAGCCGCTTGGCAATATGCGGATAATTTTTATAAGCGCCAGCAAGGGCTAGCAGCTTCACGCGTTATTTCAGCCAATGAGCTAGATAATGCAAAAAATAATCGCAATCAAGCTTTTGCCGCACTCCAAGCCGCACAAGATAAACTCAATCAATATCAAAGTGGTTTTCGCCAAGAAGAAATAGCCGCCGCAAGGGGCGAATGGTTGCAGGCTGAAGCTGCTGTTGCACAAGCTGAATTGGACTTACAAGACACTCTTTTAACCGCCCCCTCCACCGGTACAATATTAACTAGGGCTATTGAGCCTGGCACTATCATTAATTCAGGCAATACCGTATTTAGCGTGACACTCACAAACCCTGTTTGGGTCAGAGCCTATGTCAGTGAACCCCACCTCGGTGAGGCAGTACCGGGCAAAGAAGTACTTTTACGTACTGATAGCCGGCCAGATAAGCCTTACCACGGTACCATTGGTTTTGTCTCGCCGACCGCCGAATTTACCCCTAAAAGCGTACAGACACCTGATTTAAGAACTGATTTAGTCTATCGGCTACGCATTGTTGTCAATGATGCAGATGAGGCATTACGTCAAGGAATGCCTGTAACCATTCAATTCACTGATCATAAGCAATAAGAGTTTGCAATGAGTGATAATTACAGTATTCACCTAGTCAATGTCGAAAAAACGTTTGTTGGCCTTAGCGCCCCTGCGGTTGAAAGCTTAACAATCGATATTCATGGTGGCTCTGTGACAGGTCTTGTTGGCCCTGATGGCGCAGGTAAAACCACATTAATGCGAATGCTTGCCGGCTTATTAAAACCAGACTCGGGGAAAATTCGAGTTATGGGGCTTGACCCCATTGAAGACAGTATCGCGATGCGTGCAAGTCTTGGTTATATGCCACAAAAATTTGGGCTATATGAAGACTTAACAGTCCAAGAAAATTTGGACTTATATGCTGACCTTAGAGGCATAGTGGGTGAAGAACGCATATCTACTTATCGGCAATTACTTTCTTTTACGAGCCTAGCCCCTTTTACTAAAAGGTTGGCGGGTAAACTTTCTGGCGGAATGAAACAAAAGCTCGGTTTAGCTTGTACATTATTAGGTAAACCTAAAGTGCTGCTATTAGACGAACCGGGGGTTGGTGTAGACCCAATCGCACGACGCGAGTTATGGCAAATGGTGCATACCCTTGCAGATGACGGTATGTTAATCCTTTGGAGCACATCATATTTAGATGAAGCCCAACAATGTAAAAATGTACTGCTTTTAAATAAAGGAAAGCAGCTTTACTCTGGCGCACCTGAAGTATTAACCCAAAAAATGGCTGGGCGTTCCTATTTACTTGATGCCCCAGCTAACCAAAAACGCACAGTGCTACAAAATGCGCTCGTATTACCCGAAACCACCGATGGAGTCATCCAAGGCCGTTATATTCGCCTAATTTTAAAGCCTAACGCATCCCAAGCAAATTTATTAGCAGCTTTAGATATGAGCGATAAAAAGCTGATTGAGGCACAACCCCGCTTTGAAGATGCTTTTATTGATTTGCTTGGTGGCGGGCCATCCCATCGTTCCGAATTAGCGGCTATCGTGCCACAAATACCTGCTAACCCGCAGGAAACTGTTATAGAAGCTCGTAATTTAACAAAAAAATTTGCTCAATTTGCGGCAACAGATAGGGTCAACTTTCAGGTCAAACGAGGGGAAATTTTTGGGTTGTTAGGGCCTAATGGTGCAGGTAAATCGACAACATTTAAAATGATGTGTGCTTTAATGAAGCCAACCGATGGCCAAGCATTGGTACTGGGTATGGACTTAAAAACGAGTTCAAATAAAGTTAGGCAACATCTTGGCTATATGGCTCAAAAATTTTCACTATATGGCAATTTAAAAGTTGGGCAAAACCTAAAGTTTTTCTCTGGTGTTTATGGTTTACATCACAAACAACAATCAAGCAAAATTCAAGAGATGGTCGATGCTTTCAATTTTACTCCCATAATTAATCAGGTCACAGACTCTCTTCCCTTGGGTTACAAGCAACGTTTAGCACTGGCCTGCTCGTTAATGCATGAACCTGATATTTTATTTTTAGATGAACCGACTTCAGGTGTTGACCCGTTAACCCGTAGGGAATTTTGGTTACATATTAATGGTATGGTTGATAAAGGCGTCACTGTCATGGTCACCACACACTTTATGGATGAAGCAGAATACTGCGATAGAATTGGGCTGGTTTATCATGGCAAAATTATTGCTGCGGGTACCCCCGACGAGCTAAAACAGCAAGTTGTGACTAACGATAACCCAGACCCATCGATGGAAGATGCGTTTATTGGTTTGATCAACCGTTATGATAAACAGCAGGAGGCTCAATGACTCAATCAGCTTCCCATTTTTCATGGCGTAGGCTCAAAGCGCTATGTTGGAAAGAAACTAAACAAATTGTCCGTGACCCAAGCAGTGCATTAATCGCTGTTGTTATCCCACTAATGTTATTGTTTATTTTCGGTTATGGTATCAATCTAGATTCAAGTAAATTACGCGTTGGTATTTTGCTTGAGCAGCAAACCCCACAAGCACGTGAATTAGTCGATACCTTTACAGGCTCGCCATTTATTGATGCAACTATTAGTAATAATAGAAACTTTTTGATAGACAAAATGCAAGCTGGTGAGATCCGCGGCATTGTCGTGATCCCTGTTAATTTTTCAGCGCAATTATTGCAAGCACAAGGCCATGCGGCTATCCAAGTTATTACCGATGGTAGTGAGCCAAATACCGCGAATTTTGTGCAAGCATACACCAAAGGTATTTGGCATACATGGCAGATGCAACAAGGGGAAAACCAAGGTAAACCCATTTCCCCCTTGATTGAAGTCGATATGCGTTATTGGTTTAATGAGGCGGCCATTAGTCAGCATTTTATTATCCCAGGGGCAATCAGCATTATCATTACTGTTGTCGGGGCTATTTTAACCTCGCTGGTCATTGCTAGGGAGTGGGAACGTGGCACAATGGAAGCGTTACTTTCTACTCAAATTACTAAAACTGAATTATTACTTTCAAAATTACTGCCATACCAAGTGCTTGGCTCATTTGTGATGGTTTTATGCATGTTTGTCACCACTTTCGTGTTAGGTGTGCCTTATCGAGGTTCATTACTGGTGTTATTTGTGATCACCAGCCTTTATCTTGCAACCGCACTTGGAATGGGCTTATTAATTTCTACCATCACTCGTAATCAATTCAATGCTGCTATGGTGGCTCTAAATGCCGCATTCTTACCTGCAATAATGTTATCTGGTTTTATTTTTGAAATTGATAGCATGCCAGCAATCATTCAGGTAGTGACTTATTTTATCCCTGCTCGCTATTTTGTCAGTAGTTTACAAACACTATTTCTTGCTGGGGATGTCTACCTCGTTTTACTGACCGATTTTCTGTTGTTAATCGCATCAGCCATCTTATTTATTGGCTTAACGGCGCTTAAAACCCGTCGTCGTCTTGATTGAGGTGTCACTATGTTTTATCGCTTATACACCTTAATTATGAAAGAACTTCAATCATTACTTCAAGAACCACAGACGCGGATGATTTTGATTTTACCTGTGGTTTTTCAGATGATTTTATTTCCCTTGGCTGCCACATTAGAAGTCACTAATACCACGATTGCTATTTTTGACCAAGACAGTGGTAAACACTCTATAGAACTAACCCAACGGCTCGCCAAAGCCAGTGCTTTTTCTCATATTTTATTAGTGAAAAATGAGAAAGAGGTTCGCAAAGTACTTGATAACCGCCAAGCACTACTCGTCGTTCGTTTTAGCCAAAACTTTAGTGCTGATATTGCGACACAACAAAATGCCAATATGTTATTACTGCTTGATGGACGTAATTCAAATAGTGCGCAAATTGCTGCAAACTATGTTGAACAAATTGTGATGCAATACCAACAAGAATTGGCACAAACACAGGTCTCCCTCAATAACAGTGAATTAGTTGTCCGTAATTGGTATAACCCTAATTTGGATTATAAATGGTTTATCGTTCCATCATTAGTTGCTCTGATAACCACTATTGGCGTTTTGATTGTAACATCGCTGTCAATTGCAAGAGAACGCGAACAAGGAACCCTCGACCAACTATTAGTTTCCCCACTAACAACTTGGCAAATATTTATCGGTAAAGCGGTCCCTGCTTTGATTGTGGCTACCGCGCAAGCAACCCTAGTACTTGTCATTGGTATTTTTTGCTATCAAATTCCGTTTGCTGGCTCCCTGCTGCTATTTTATGCCACCATGTTATTTTATGGCTTGTCATTGGTCGGGTTTGGGCTATTAATTTCGGCATTATGTTCAACGCAACAGCAAGCATTCATTGGTGTATTCGTGTTTATGATGCCAGCAGTCTTGTTGTCAGGGTATATTTCCCCAGTTGAAAATATGCCAATTTGGCTACAAGAAATAACGTGGATTAACCCTATTCGCCATTTCACAGAAATAACCAAGCAAATCTACCTTAAAGATGCAGATTTCTCCGTGGTTTTTCATAGCCTTTGGCCATTATTTATCATTGCGATAATCACCAGTTCAGCGGCTTATTATTTATTTAGGAAAAAAATAGCGTGATCATAAAGATATAACATTACGTTTTAGAAGCACAATTGAACATGCTAGAGACACCAATAACGCCTTGAATTACAAACAAACTAATAATATTCAAATCATATTTTACGATAGTATTTAGATCAAAAAACCCTTGTTACCGAAGTAACAAGGGTTTTGAATTTTTACGGCTAAAGCGACCACATGTTAACTAATGGATAGAAACATGAATTATCGACGGTCACCGAAGATACGCAGTAACATTAAGAACAGGTTAATGAAGTCTAAGTACAGAGATAATGCACCCATAATAGAGTACTTACGCATGGTTTCCCTGTCATCTTCATCAATTTGTGAACCCATTTCTTTCAGTTTTTGAGTGTCATATGCGGTTAACGCAGCAAACAGTAGCACACCACCGTAAGTGATCACCCAATACATCATTGTGCTTTGCAGCCAGATGTTAACTAAAGAAGCAACAACGATACCAATTAGAGCCATAAACAGGAAGTTACCCATCCCAGTTAAGCTACGTTTAGTGGTATAGCCGTAGAAGCTTAATGCACCGAACATCACTGCGGTAATTACAAACGTACCCGCGACGGATTCGCCCGTATAAGCAGCGAGGATCACTGAAATAGTTAAACCCGTTAGCAGTGAATAAAGCATAAACATGCCCGTCGCTGCCATTCCGCTAATTTTTTGCAGTAAGAATGATATCCCCATGACCAAACCAAGTTCAGCGATAATCATTCCAAAAAACAATATTTTATTCGTTGCAATGGTGTAATACAAACCACTGCTTACTGAATACCACGCAACAAATGCTGTCAGCAATAGACCGACTGTCATCCAGCCGTATACTTGCGACATAAATGCCTGAACGCCTGTATTGGCCCTCTGGACAAGAGAATCATTACGTTGATCAAACTGACCCATGATGGTTACCCTTTCGCTAAAAGAAAAATCGACCCAGTAAAAATACTGCAATCGGACAAAATTAACCAAAGTCTAACACATTATTTTGACAATACCATTCGGCAAATTCGTATTTTTTAGGGGAAAAAATGCGATTACCAACGGTTTGCAGACGTTTCATCGCTCTCTTTCGCTTCCACCCAGCGCTCGTTTTCTGGCAAGGTTTCTTTTTTCCAAAATGGGGCTTTTGTTTTTAAATAATCCATTATAAATTCAGCAGCTTGAAATGCAGCATTACGATGAGCACTGGTGACGCCAACAAACACGATTTCGTCTCCCGGTTGCAGTGTACCAATACGGTGGATAACACTGACCCTTTGGAGTGGCCAACGGCCTCTCGCCTCAGTGACGATGTTTGTTAAGGCTTTTTCAGTCATGCCAGGATAGTGCTCTAAAGTTAAGGCAGCTACACTGTCCCCTAAATTATGGTTACGAACCTTGCCTGTAAAGGTCACCACCGCGCCATCACTATCACATTCAGCAAGCCATTGATATTGTTCGCCAACACTAAAGTTATCTGTCTGTACTGCGATATGGGTATTTTCCATTTTATCCCCCTGTGACCGGAGGAAAAAATGCCACTTCATCGTTATCAGTAAGCGGATGAGTAAACGGAACAAACGATTGATTAACAGCCGCCAGTAACTTGCCATCCTCAAGTGCCAATGCCCAGCGTTCACCTTTTTGAGAGAGCGCGTAGCGTAAATCTTCAACTGTCTGATAGTGTTCAGTAATGTCTAAACAGTCTACCCCCACTAACTCACGTACTTGCGCAAAAAATAAAACTTTAATCATCATTCCACCTTAAAATGTCCAGACTTCCCGCCTGTTTTTTCTAATAAGCGAACAGGGCCGATGACCATGTCTTTTTGTACAGCTTTACACATGTCATAAATAGTCAGTGCCGCTACCGAAGCGGCGGTTAACGCTTCCATTTCCACACCAGTTTTACCTGTTAAACGACAGCATGTCTCAATACGAACACGGTTATATTGCTGCTCTGCAGTAAGTGTCACTTCGACTTTAGTGAGTAATAATGGGTGACACAAAGGAATAAGCTGCCAAGTATTTTTTGCAGCTTGAATACCTGCGATACGTGCCGTAGCAAACACATCCCCTTTGTGATGGCTTCCATCAACAATCATCGATAACGTTTCGGGGTTCATCGTGACATAAGCTTCAGCACGAGCTTCGCGGATAGTTTCAGTTTTTGCAGAAACATCAACCATATGCGCCTCGCCCGACGCATTGAGGTGAGTCAGTTGGGACATATTTTCTCCTGAAATCTAAAAGGGTTAACCGCCAATAACAGATAAATTTGGTGTAATGCCGCTATCACCCATATGTAGGAAATGAGTTTCACGTTTATGGTGTAATCCACGCTGTATGCGGGCTTTTAGGTCTTCATTTTGGCTATCATCTGCCAACAAATCCCGTAGAGGAACACCATTTTCACCGAATAAACATAAATGTAAATTTCCTAGTGAGGAAACACGTAGGCGGTTACAACTTTGACAAAAATCTTTTTCATACGGCATGATAAGCCCAATTTCACCTTGATAATCAGGGTGACTAAAGACTTGAGCTGGGCCATCGCTACGAGAGCGAGGCAACATATACCAGCCCTCTTCAATCAAGCGAGCACGAACCGTTTCACCGGAAACATGGTAACGTTGGAAGATATCGCTGCCATCCCCCGTTTCCATTAACTCAATAAAACGTAATTGAATTGGGCGATGTTTAATCCAATTTAGAAATGATTTCAACGCAATATCATTGATATTTTTCATCAGTACGGCATTCACTTTGACTTTCTCAAAGCCTGCTTCAAAAGCAGCATCAATGCCTTTCATCACTTGGAAAAATTTATCTTGCCCTGTAATTGCAGCAAATTGACGAGGATCGAGACTATCGACGCTGACATTAATCGCGTTCAGACCAGCCTCTCTCCATGTTTGTACATCCCTCGCCATGCGGTAACCATTAGTCGTCACCGCTATTTTTTTGATGGCGTCATTTTCATTAATTGCGGCAATAATGTCGCTGAAATCTTTACGCATTGTTGGCTCACCACCAGTAATACGCACTTTTTCCGTTCCCAGTTCAGCAAATGCTGTACTGATGCGACGTATTTCATCTAGTGTTAGAAATTCATGGCGGCCACTGGGTTTATAGCCATCAGGTAGGCAGTATGTGCAACGAAAATTGCAAACATCTGTTATAGAAAGCCGAAGATAGTAAAATTTCCGGTCATATTGATCGACGAGTTGTTGCATAATCACACCTTTCCAAATACGGGAGATGCAGACATTTCTATCTTACACCCTGGTGGCTGTATGCCACGGCCAGTGCATCATATTTGTTTATGCAAACTTAGACGCAAAGGCTAGGAGTTTTATTTGGAACTTAGCCGCTGATTTTGAAAAATAAAATTAGCCACTCTGTTCACTTAATTTCTGTATGGATTCTAGCTGATAGAAATTGAAAAAGCGAATCAGAATTCGATATATATTATATTATACAACGACTTGCATAAGATGAGGTAATTGATTCGAAGCCATTATTATTACTGATAATTTTTTGTTTTGAGCTATAACAATGAATACAATTTCTCATAAAATGATTAACACACCTTATTATTTAATTAAACATTTATTGATGTAGATCTAAAATAAGAGCCCAGTTCGCCATTAAACCAGTGTAAACAAAACTCACACGGCCATTTAATTGCAATTCAATACCTCAAATGCAGTTGCAATTATGTTATGACTCCCAATACCGAAGCCTATCATTTCCAGTTTAGTACGATTTATAGCAAGATTATCTGGTGTATTTTTCCGCATTAAGCACACTTCAATACGGAATGTTCTCTTTTATTGTTTTTTATCACAGTACTTAAGCTAAGAATGATGTTTTATGATAGATTAATGCCCAATTTATTTAGAACCCTTTTTAAGTGCAGCATAAAAAATAGCAGTGGCATATCGGATGAATTTTGCCGTTGTAAACGATTTGGTTATTTTTTGGTGCTAAAAATTAATTGATATAGGAACACTATGCCGAATTGCAGTCTGGCGGATCTCAGGCATGTTGTCGCTCTCGGTGGCGGGCATGGGCTTGGTCGCGTGATGTCTTCTCTTTCCTCTTTAGGTTCTCGTTTAACCGGCATCGTTACCACCACTGATAATGGCGGTTCTACGGGTCGAATTCGTCGGTCTGAAGGTGGGATCGCTTGGGGAGATATGCGTAACTGTTTGAACCAATTGATCACTGAGCCTTCAATTGCTTCTGCCATGTTTGAATATCGTTTTAGTGGTAATGGTGAGCTATCTGGCCATAACTTAGGTAATTTGATGCTAAAGTCATTAGATCATCTGAGCGTGCGACCTTTGGAAGCCATTAATCTCATCCGTAATATGCTAAAAGTCGATGCGCAGTTAATCCCGATGTCAGAATCGCCTGTTGACTTAATGGCTGTTGATGAGATGGGTAATGAGGTTTACGGTGAAGTGAATGTCGATGCCCTGAGTGAAGTCCCGAAAGAACTTCGTTTATATCCAACAGTCAAAGCGACAGGCGAAGCTTTAGAGGCTATTCACCAAGCTGATTTGATCATCATCGGCCCCGGTAGTTTTTTTACAAGCCTGATGCCACTCTTATTGTTAGAAGAAATTGCAAGTGCATTGCATGAATGTAAAGCACCAATGATTTATATTGGTAACTTAGCAAAAGAAATAAGCTCCCCTGCCGCTAACCTTTCTTTACCTGAAAAGTTACAAATGATGGAGCATTATATTGGCTGTAAAAAAATCGATGCATTGATCCTTGGGCCACGCACGCAAATAGATAATATTAGTGGAGAGCGTAAAATCATCCAACGTGTTCTTGAGGCAGATGACATCCCTTATCGTCACGATAGAAAACTACTATTACAAGCCATTGAGGCTGCCATCCAATTAATTTAATTAAGCATTTAAGAATTTAGTTCCTCTTTTTAAGGAGGAATTAAATTCTATTCCTAAAAACTTCATAATTATTTTTCTCTTTTCCAAGGTTTTCATCTATATTATTAATATATGATTTTATAAAGATAACTTTTTAATATTTATGACTAGCAAAATGTGGTTCCATATAATGCCATTGAGGAACGTAAATGCTAAATGATTATTCAAATATTTTAATTCTTTTTCTGACTGTTGGGATAGGATTTATTTTAGGTAAAATAAAGTGGTTCAATGAAAATAGTAATAGTGCAATGACAAAGTTATTACTTAATATCACATTGCCTATAACGCTCATTTTATCTATCACTACTGACTTTTCAAAAAAAGAATTTTTAACATTAATTCCAGCTATTATACTCCCATTTAGCACTATTTTACTGTTAATGTTAATTTCCTTTATAGTTGCTATTATAATGAAGCTCCCAAGGGGAGAACATGGCTTATTTATTGGCCTTTGCTCGATGAGTAGCACTGTTTTTTTTGGTATTCCAATCACAATGGCCGTTTATGGTTCCCATCAATTACCTTATGCATTAATGACATACATAGCACAAACCATTATCTACTGGACATTAGGCATCTATTTACTTAAGAATGATAATAATACCGAAAAATTTAACGTTATAGATACAATAAAAAATATTTTCACACCGCCTCTAATCGCATTTATTATTGGTGTATTTCTATTATTAACTCATATAAAGATACCCAGTTTATTAACATCTTTTTTTGACTATTTAAATGGCATGACTTCACCTCTCGCAATGCTGATTATTGGGGTCATCATTTATCTTACTGGCTTAAAAACATTAAAAATAACCATACCTATTATAGTGATTATTATTTTTAGGTTTATTGTTACACCTTTAGTTGTTTTATTACTTGGCCATTTATTGAATATGCCAATAATGATGATAAAAGTCACAATACTAGTCTGTTCACTACCTATTCCAAATACGACTGTTATCTTAGCAAATAAATATAAAGCCGATATAACACTTGCAACACAAGCTTTAACATTTTCTATTCTTACTTATTTATTATATATCCCTGTTATTTTATATTTTATCCATACAATATAACTGAGCTTAATAATTAACTTATATTTATTAAGGAATAACACTTATGCTAGATCTAAAAAAAATGCGCGTTACTGTCGAAGATATTTACCAAGAATTCCGCCATGATACGGAAGGAGCAAATGCAGACTATATTCCATTTTTAGCCAAAATTGATAGTCAACTTTGCGCATTAGCCGTGGTGACGGCTCAAGGGGATATTATTTCAGCAGGTGATACCCAATACCGTTTTGCTATTGAATCGATTTCTAAGGTGTGTACGCTCGCCTTAGCACTCGAAGACTTTAGCCCTGATGTAATTCAAGAAAAGTTAGGGGCATCTGCGACAGGGTTGCCTTTTAATTCTGTGATGGCATTAGAATTACATGGAGATAAACCTTTGTCCCCCTTAGTCAATGCAGGTGCAATTTCAGCGGCAAGTATTATTAAAGCGCAATCAATAGATGAGCGCTGGCAACGTATTTTAGAGATGCAACGAAAATTAGGCTCTAAAGAGATTACTATTTCTGAGGAATTAAACCAGTCCGAACAAGCGACTAATTTTCATAATCGTGGAATTGCTTGGCTATTATATGCCGCTGGCTACCTTTATTGCGATACAATGGAAGCTTGTGATGTATATACTCGTCAGTGCTCAACACTTATTACCACGGTAGAATTAGCCACTATGGGTGCAACTATTGCAACCGGTGGGAAAAACCCAATAACCAAAGAGCAAGTCCTTAACCCTGATAACTGCCCGAAAATACTCGCTGAAATGACCATGGAAGGGATGTACGACAGTTCAGGCAATTGGGCCTATAACGTTGGGCTACCTAGCAAAAGCGGAGTCGGAGGCGGTATATTAACGATAATACCTGGAGTGATGGCAATTGCGGCATTTTCTCCACCTTTAGACCCAATAGGAAACAGCGTTAGAGGGCAAAAGATGGTCGCAAAACTCGCCAAAAGTTTAGGCTATAATTTATACAAATGCCGTTAGCCTATAATACCCCGCCTTGATTGAACAGCCCCGCTGCCAATAAGCGGCGGGGTAATCTTAACAAATTGTTTTTAATCAATATTTATGAGTTAGCAATAAACTGAGAGCGTATCGCTTGCAGTTCATCTCGCACCCTTGCCGCAGCTTCAAACTCCAAATCTTGCGCGTGTTTATACATTTGGGCTTCGAGTTGCGAAATGCGTTGTTCCAACTGTTTTGTCGACATAGATTGCACATCAGCCATAACATCATTTTTGATGTTATCTTTAGCTCGATTCTTGCCCTTGCCCCCCACTTTGTGACCAATTTGCAAGATATCGCCGACTTTCTTATTAAGCCCCTGTGGAGTAATGCCATGCTCTTCATTGAAAGCCATTTGTTTAGCGCGGCGGCGTTCCGTTTCGGCAATCGCTTTTTGCATTGAATTTGTGACCCTATCGCCATACAGAATAGCTTTACCATTCAAGTTACGGGCGGCACGGCCAATAGTCTGAATCAATGAACGCTCTGACCGCAAGAACCCTTCTTTATCTGCATCCAGAATAGCGACAAGAGACACCTCAGGCATATCGAGGCCTTCTCTTAATAAGTTAATACCAACCAACACATCAAACTCACCAAGACGCAAGTCGCGAATAATTTCAACACGCTCAACTGTATCGATATCAGAATGGAGATAACGTACTCGCTCGCCATGTTCCTCAAGATATTCGGTTAAATCCTCTGCCATCCGTTTTGTTAGCGTAGTGACTAACACCCGCTCATTTTTCTGTACACGAATACGAATTTCAGAAATTAAATCATCAACTTGAGTTGCAACAGGACGAACTTCAATTATTGGGTCAAGTAACCCAGTTGGGCGAACAACCTGTTCGATAACCTCATGACCAGATTTATCAAGCTCATAGTTACCTGGTGTTGCAGAGACATAGATTGTTTGAGGTGCCAGTGCTTCAAACTCTTCAAAGCGCATTGGCCGGTTATCCAATGCGGAAGGTAGACGAAAACCATATTCAACCAGAGTTTCTTTTCTCGAACGGTCACCTTTATACATCGCCCCAATTTGCGGGATAGTAACGTGAGACTCATCAACCACTAATAAACCGTCAGCAGGGAGGTAATCAAATAAGGTTGGAGGGGCTTCACCCGGTGCTCGCCCTGACAAATAACGTGAATAGTTTTCAATCCCTGAGCAATAACCGAGCTCATTCATCATTTCTAAATCATACTGAGTGCGTTGAGTTAACCGCTGCTCTTCTACTAATTTGTGGTTTTCCAATAGAACTTTACGTCTATCAACTAACTCAACTTTTATCTGTTCCATCGCTTCAAGAATACGTTCTCTCGGCGTAACATAGTGCGTTTTAGGATAGACGGTGAAACGAGGAACACGGTGTTGGATTTGACCGGTAAGTGGGTCAAACAAGGATAACCTTTCGACTTCGTCATCAAATAATTCAACACGTAAAGCATATTCATCTGATTCAGCTGGGAATATATCAATAACTTCACCGCGTACACGGAACGTACCACGGGTAAAGGCTTGGTCATTACGTGTATATTGTAGATCTGCCAAGCGACGGAGAATCGACCGTTGATCAATAATCATACCGTCCGTTAAATGCAACATCATTTTTAAATAGCTATCGGGATCACCTAACCCATAAATAGCAGATACCGAAGCGACAACAATGACGTCTCGACGTTCAAGTAAAGCCTTAGTCGCAGACAAACGCATTTGCTCAATATGTTCGTTAACAGAGGCATCTTTCTCAATAAAGGTATCCGAGCTTGGTACATAAGCTTCTGGCTGATAATAATCATAGTAAGAAACGAAGTACTCAACCGCATTTTCAGGAAAAAACGCTTTCATTTCACTGTAAAGCTGAGCCGCTAAGGTTTTATTATGCGCCATCAACATGGTTGGTCGATTTTCTTTTGCGATGACGTTAGCTATCGTAAAGGTTTTCCCCGAACCTGTTACCCCTAATAGGGTTTGATGAGCGAGACCATCTTGTAGCCCTTCCCTTAATTTTCGAATAGCTTCAGGCTGGTCCCCCCCCGGTTGGAAATCAGAATGCAGTTTAAAATCCTTACTCATATTAACGCCCCTTAGCTTATCTCTTGCGTTATAATACTGGATAAAAAACCAGCTTCAAGCCCTGAGATGAAATTTTCTGTAATTAACCATTCCAATAAGTTTATAAAAATGTTATCCCCAAAAAAGTACTTGACCTTTTCTAAACTTTATATTTTATGCTATTGCCTTTTTGCGCCCTATGTTAAATACAAATTGAAGGCTTGATTTTATTTAACCAGTTGAATTTAAAATAAATTAATTTCGAGTCCAGATTCACATCAAATAAAGGCAAAGCCGCTTGTCACCTAGCATAGAACTTGTTTTATAACGTTAATACACAAGGTTATCCACAGAAATAGTGGATAACTCTTGAAGCCCTTAGGGCTCATGCTTTCACGCAATATCTAAAATTTGTTAAATGATAGCTAAATGACAATAAGATGGCAGTTCGATGAAAAAATTTTTACGTAGTATCCGCTACGAAAAAGGGATTTTATCTTTTTTACGAAGATCCAGCAGGTATCTCAGGTGAAAAACTTGACAAAATTTAGGTTGATCACGTTAAAAAGATCGCCAATATAATTAACAATTATTACAGCCCACTATCGCTTTCTATATAGGGGCTGATTCATCATTTTAAAATGTTTGATCAAGATGTTAGTAAAGAAAGATCTAAAAATTGCCCTAATGAGCAGCCCATTATATCTTTGCGATGCGGGATCACACCTAAGCAAGGTGCTTTAATCATATGTTTAAGTGTCTCTAAATACTGTTTTTGGTAATCCCCAGGGGTTTCTACCTCATTAGCAACCCAACCAACCACTGATAAGCCTGAAGCGATAATCGCTTTCATCGTTAATAATGCATGGTTAATACAACCTAACTTAACGCCCACCACTAGAATCACTGGTAATTGCTGTTCGATAACCCAATCAGCGTAAGTCTGTTCATGGGATAACGGTGTATACCAACCACCAGCACCTTCAACTAATACCCAATCCGCTTGCGATTGTAGATGCTGTAAGCCTTTATTGATCACTGAAAATTCGATCGGTTGCTGCAATTTATCACTAATTATATGCGGGGATGTTGGTGCTTCAAATACAATCGGATTAACTGCGCTATAAGGTAATGTTAACCCGCTATTTGCTTGCAATAGTAATGCATCACTATTTCGTAAACCATGTGGTGTAATTTCACTGCCTGATGCAACTGGCTTGTAACCTGCTGTTTTAACACCTTGGCAATTTGCAGACTGCAATAAAGCACAGCTTACGACCGTTTTACCAACTTCGGTATCCGTTCCTGTTACAAAATACGTTTTAGTCACGATAAAGTACCCCAAATACCGTATAATAAGTTAAAGGTAACCCTTGTTCTGTTATCGGATATACAGCCGCAAGCTGTTTTAGGCGCTGGCGTGTCATTAATCCCGTTTTGCGCCCAGCGGTTAAATGAGTTGCCCCTATCCCTTTTAATGAATGAAGTAACTCTGTAATCCCAGAAAAATACAATGTATCTTTTTGAATAGTTAGCTGATTTCTCCATCTTTGGCAGCTATTGCGCATTTGCTGAACTCCCAAAAACACATTAACATGAGGAGCATCATCTAATGCTTTCCAAGCGCTCGATAATTCACTTAATGAATGTTCTCCCAGTGTGGTAAATACCACTATTCCCCCACGTTTAGTCACACGGTATAATTCGCTTAATGCTTGAGTGATATCTTGGCACCATTGGAGTGCTAAATTGGAAAACACGACATCAACACTTTGATCCGCTAATGGGATCGTTTCTATATCTGCACAGATATAATGATCCGCAGCACACTTCCCTTCTGCAACATCTAACATCCCTACAGAAATATCTAACGCTGTGACTTGGTAACCTTGAGCTGTAAGTTTTTGACTGAAATACCCCGTGCCACACCCCGCATCCAACGCCCGTAATGGCGCTGAATGTGGCATTAATGCTAATTCGGATGTCAGTTGCTTCAACAGCTGTTCTCCTGTTGCTTGCTGGTAGCTAGCAACAGAATCGTAATTTTTCGCAGCGCGGCCAAAAGCAGCCGCTATTTTATGCTTTTCACGACATAGAGACGAAATCATCTAAAGTCTCCAATAATTGATCAATATCTTGACGTCTATGGGCGGCACTTAATGTGATCCGTAGCCTAGCACTTCCCACTGGCACTGTAGGTGGGCGGACCCCGTGAACCCAAATATTTCTATTACGCAAAAAATTTGCGAGTTGTTGGCTAGCTTGGTTATCACCAACAATTAATGGTTGGATAGCCGTCTTTGAGTCGGCTAGTTTCATCCCATTGAAATTCGCATTATTTCTAAAGTATTTGATATGTTGGTTAAGATTAAAACGCGCTTCATCTGCTTGCTTGATTTGTTGCATCGCCGATAAAATGGCGACGGCCTGTGCAGGCGGCATTGACGTGCTATAAATTAAGTGGCGTGCAGATTGCTCCAAAAAGTCAGCGGTTTGCTGGCCACAAAGTATTGCTGCCCCACTTAAACCGAATGCTTTACCAAACGTCACCACTAAAATTTCAGGCTTAACTCCCTGCTCAAAGCAGCTTCCACGTCCTTGCTCACCTTTAACTCCAATCCCATGAGCATCATCAACCATCAGCCAAGCTTTGTGTTTTGTGGCGATTTGTTGTAATTGTCGCAAAGGCGCACTATCGCCATCCATGCTGAATACCCCTTCAGTGACAGCAAGAGTTTTCCCTGTAATAGGCTTAGTGATTAGATGTTCTAGAGATGATGTATTATTATGATGAAAGCGACGTAATTTAGCCCCTGAATGCATCGAAGCTTCGATGATTGAAGCATGACTTAATTTATCTGCTAAAATACGGTCGTTTTGTGTCATCAACGCCGTGATCACAGCATGGTTGGCAGCAAAACCCGAAATAAACAACAATGCCTTTGAATACCCCAACCACTCAGCAAGTGCCGTTTCGAGCTCATCATGTGCTTTGGTGTAACCAGTAATATGGCCTGAGCCACCGCTACCGACCCCATATTGATTTGCTCCTCTTTGCCAAGCTGCAACAACCTTAGGATGGTGAGTTAACCCTAAATAGTCATTGGATGAGAAGTTAAGATATTCTTTGTCTGCCAGATAAAGTGACCGGCCATCAGCCCGGTCAATACATTGACGTTGCCGCCAGATCGACGCTTGTTTACGCTGTTCAATCTGTTCTTCGATGAATGATTGCCAAGACATTATACAACAGCGTTATAAAATTGTGGGTTATCTGCGGTTAGCAACGTTTCGGCTAGTTTAGCCGCTTGCTGGTTATCTCCCTCATCCGTTTCAATTCGCTCTGGGTTAATGTTTAGTTTGTTAAACAATGCGAGGTCTTTGTTCTCGTCTGGGTTAGGCGTTGTCAGTAATTTACAGCCGTAAAATACTGAGTTCGCTCCAGCCATAAAACACAGCGCTTGAGTCTGCTCATTCATATATTCTCGACCAGCAGAAAGCCTCACATAGGAGGTTGGCATCATGATCCGAGCCACTGCGATCGTACGTATAAAATCAAAGGCATCAACATCTTCATTATCCGCCATCGGCGTCCCTTCGACTTTCATCAGCATATTGATGGGAACACTTTCTGGGGGCTTTGGTAAATTGGCAAGTTGCACTAAGAGTGCAGCACGATCACTCACTTTTTCCCCTAACCCTAAAATCCCGCCTGAACACACCTTGATACCCGCATCACGCACATTTTCTAAAGTATCTAAACGGTCTTGGTATGTACGTGTTGTAATAATATTGCCGTAATATTCAGGAGAAGTATCAAGGTTATGATTGTAATAATCCAAGCCCGCTTCTGCTAAACGCTGGGCTTGGGTATTATCAATCATTCCAAGTGTCATACAGGTTTCCATCCCTAACGATTTAACCTCTTTAACCATCATTTCAAGATAAGGCATATCCCGTTCTTTAGGGTTACGCCATGCAGCCCCCATACAAAAACGCGTTGAGCCTGCTTGCTTCGCTTTCTTAGCTGATTCTAAAACTTGTTGTACTTCCATTAAACGCTCAGTTTCTAGCCCCGTTTTATAACGAGCACTTTGAGCACAATATTTACAATCTTCGGGACAAGCCCCTGTTTTAATTGATAGAAGCGTACTCACTTGCACTTGTTGGGGATCAAAATTTTGCCGATGAATTTGCTGCGCTTGAAATAACAAGTCAAAAAAAGGCATTGAAAACAGTTCATTAGCTTGTTTTATTGTCCACTGTTTTAATTGGCTCACGGGAACTCTCCAGTTGAAAAAGTTGTTGCCAGTTTAAATATTGCGATTATCATGTCAACTAAAATGATCATAAAAAGTTGACGAAGATAAAAATGAACAATGCTGATATTACTTTTGATGCCAAACATATTTGGCATCCTTACACATCAATGAGCCAACCCATTCCAGCCTATCCCATTGTGGAAGCGCAAGGAGTCGAACTCGTGATGCCTGATGGAAAAAGATTGATTGACGGCATGTCTTCATGGTGGGCTGCAATCCATGGCTATAATCACCCTGAACTCAACCAAGCTGTTACCACTCAGTTGAGCAAAATGTCTCATGTCATGTTTGGGGGGATCACTCACCCACCAGCAGTAAATCTATGCAAACAATTAGTGGCTATCACTCCTGAACCACTGGAATGCATATTTCTCGCTGATTCAGGCTCTGTCGCAGTTGAAGTGGCACTAAAAATGGCACTGCAATATTGGCAAGCCAAAGGCGAAAAACGCCAGCGAATTTTGACATTACGCCACGGATATCATGGTGATACCTTTGGTGCTATGGCCGTTTGTGACCCAGATAATTCCATGCATGAACTGTACAAGGGGTATTTGCCCCCTCACGTGTTTGTGGAAGCTCCACAATGTGGTTTTAATGATGAATGGAACCCCGCAGATTTACATCCACTCGAAGCACAATTAGCAGAAAATAGCCATGAAATTGCTGCGATCATCCTAGAACCCATTGTTCAAGGTGCTGGGGGAATGCGCATCTATCACCCTGCCTATTTAAAAGGCGTACGTGATTTATGCGACCATTATGGCCTCTTACTAATAGCAGATGAAATTGCGACAGGATTTGGCCGCACCGGTAAACTATTTGCCTGTCAACACGCAAATATCTCACCTGATATTATGTGTATCGGCAAAGCATTAACTGGGGGTTATATGACGCTATCAGCAACCCTGACAACTCGCCATGTCGCCGAAACCATAAGCAATGGCGAGGCTGGTTGTTTTATGCATGGACCAACATTTATGGGCAACCCCCTTGCCTGTGCGGTTGCAGATGCAAACCTATCACTATTGCTCAATAGCCCGTGGCAACAAACCATCGCCAATATTGAGCTACAACTCAAAGCTGAATTAATGCCTTTGCGCTCTCACCCTAGCGTCGCAGATATACGCGTCCTCGGTGCCATCGGCGTTATTGAAATGAAGCAGCCAGTGGATACAGCGGCATTACAAAAGGTATTTGTTGAAAATGGCGTTTGGGTTCGCCCGTTCGGCAAACTGATTTATGTGATGCCACCGTATATCATCACTCCCGAGCAACTCAGTAAAGTGACGAATACGATGGCAAAAGTGTTGGGATAACACAATAAATTCAATGATAATTGAAGTGATCCTTACTGAGTTTTTAATTAGATAATCTTCTAAATACTTCGAGTTATAGCAAGGCGGCAATCGAAGGTATCTTGGGGAGCATACATCAGTATGTGACCCAAAAGTAGCCGAGTGAAGCCAACACCGCTATAGCTCGAAGTATGACGAAGATTAAAGGATGACTGAAATAACCCACATAGGGCCTTTCCCAACCGCATACCTTCCTATTTGCGTCAGTTTCCCTGTAATTGGGTCAATTTCAGAAACTGAAATATGGTCTGACTTTTGCCCACTGGAAATTAAAAAGCGGCCGGTGTTATCAATATTAAAACCTCTTGGATGGGCTTCTGTCGGGTAACGCGCTTCCAAAGTGAGTTCGCAGCCATCATCAGAAATAAGATAGTGGCTAATATAGCTTTCTGACCGTTCACTGGCATACAAATGGCGGCCATCAGGCGTCACATGGATATCAGCGGCCCAACGCTGGCTTTCATTTCCTGCAGGATAGTTTGCTAATGTTTGCATGGTGCGATAACGGGTAAACTTACGGTAAACACCAATGGTTGAGTCTAACTCATTGATACAGTAGATCACTTTCTCACTAGGGTGGAATGCAAGGTGACGAGGCCCTGACTGCGGTGCTGTCGTAATTTGATCCGCGGTCGCTTCAGTTAGATAGCCATTTTCTTGCAAATCAAACAGGCGAATATGATCTTCCCCTAAGCACGGCACCCAAAGCTGTTGATTATCAGTATCAACATGAGATGAATGAGGGTTACGCAACCCTTCAATAACCTGAACAACTTGGCTTGGAATGCCCTCTTTATTGATCGTCAATACAGATAAATTGTGTTGATGATAAGAAGGAACAAAGAGATATTTGCCATTGTTATCAAGTGATAAATGAACCGGTGTACCTGGAATGGATGTTTCCGCTTTTAAACGTAATGTGCCCTTTGGCTCAATTTCATAGGTCACAACACGAAAATTTGGGCGAACACCGATATAAAGGTGTTTTTTATCATGGCTTAATACCATTGGTTGTACCTGACCCGGTGTTTTTACTGTCTGTAAAAGCGTGAGTTCCCCAACTTCGTTCATCGACCATACGTGGATCTGCTGGCTTTCGGGGCTGGCAATATAAACAACCTGATTCATTCTGACTCCTTAATTCATGACAAAATACTAAACAGCATCTATAGTCCACTACATTGGCTTAACTATACCCTATATTAAGTAAATTGCTGCGAGTAAATAGCACCACCGTTTCAGCCAAAAGGATCGATAATAATGGTACTAAAACGGTTCAGTTAACGCTATGATGATAAAACATACTAAGCTAATTATTTTCGAATGGATAATTTATAGCTGTAATTAATTCATCTTCCCTCCTATCTTTATACTTGATTAAGATAGGCAACCTGTAAAATCACGTGGAGCCGTTTATGTCATACCGCGTTATTGCGCTCGATCTTGATGGAACATTGCTAGATCACCAAAAAAAAATCCTACCTGAATCTTTAGCTGTCTTACAGGAAGCTCGACGCCAAGGCGTTAAAGTTATCATAGTAACAGGTCGCCACCATGTTGCGATCCACCCGTTTTACCAAGCCTTAGACCTTGATACCCCCGCGATTTGTTGTAACGGTACATACCTATATGATTATTTGGGTAAAAAAGTGTTAAAGTCTGATCCGATGCCGCTCGACTCTGTCACTCAAATGATCGATAAATTACGTGGAACCGATATTCAACATCTAATGTATGTCGATAATGCCATGCTCTACAACGCACAAACTGAAGGGATTAAACGTACCTTAAATTGGGCGGAGTCATTACCTGTAGCACAACGACCAACTATTGAGTTTGTGGAAGACTTTGCTGATGTTATGCATGACTATGAATCTATATGGAAATTCGCCGTTAGCTACCCAGATACAGAAAGATTAAAACAAGTCGTTCATGAAATTGAAACGGACTTTGGCTTAGACTGCGAATGGTCATGGGTTGACCAAGTGGACATTGGTCTCAAAGGTAATAGTAAAGGCCAACGTTTAAAAGAATGGGTTGAATCTCAAGGTATGACAATGCAAGATGTTGTTGCTTTTGGCGATAACTTCAATGACTTAAGCATGCTTACTACCGCAGGTTTAGGTGTAGCAATGGGCAATGCCGTGGATGAAATCAAACAACAAGCAAAACTGGTGACACGTGTAAACACTGAACCGGGTATTGCCGAAGTGATCCGTAAGTACGTTTTATAAGCCATTAGCCGAATAAAAGGAGGCACACCGGCTCTTTTTATTCGGCTAGCTAATAATACGTTAGGCTATTGAGCAAGTAACTCTATTAATGTTTGTTCCAAAACAGGTAAAGCCGCACCATAAATCCGTGAGTTACGGCTAATTTGGCTCATTGAAAGTTCAGGTAATGCCTGACCAAAAAAACGGTTTTGCTGTTGAAAACTATCACAAAATGCAGCCCAAATTTGTGGATTTTTCACAAATGGCCCTGAAACAATCAGCCGTGAAGGAAAAAATACCCGACAAATATTGGATGCTGCATGTGCCATATGTGAAATAGCTTGCTGCATTGTCGAATTATTTGCCTCACTATAGCTGACGAGAAAGCGAGACACTTTTCACCTGTGCAAACACCTTTCTTCCTTTACGAATAGAAAGCTCATCCCTCGCCCAGCGGGTGATGCGAGCCCATAGATAATGTTCTTCACCTAAATCTAGCTTCACATCAACTTGCTCACCATCTTCAATCCATTCAATAACTTCTGCCGCTAAAATATTACGAATACTACTCACTTGCGGCTTTTCTAAAACCAAAGAAACATCCGAAGCATCGATACGTATACGTACTTCAGCCCCTTGCTGCATTTCAACTCGCGGAACCCATAACTTTTGACCGCCGACAATTACCGCTGTCATATCGTAATCAGGGTGTTGACTATGTACCTTTGCACTCACCACACTGCTCAATGTTTCTTGCTGTAACCAAGGACGTAATGCACTGCTCGCCCAGACGTCTTCTAATGGGCCAAATGCTTTAACTTTCCCTTGAGCCATTACAATGACTTTATCCGCTAGGCGCAATATTTCATCAAGACTATGACTGACATATAAAATAGGGATTTTAACATCTTGAGAAAGCTTTTCTAAATAAGGTAATAACTCACGTTTGCGGGGGAGATCCAAAGAAGCAAGGGGTTCATCCATCAGCAGAATTTCTGGCGCAGTTAATAAAGCACGACCAATCGCAACGCGTTGTTTTTCACCACCAGATAATGTTATTGGATAACGGTTGAGTAACTTTTCGATACCCAGCAACTCAACGATATCATCAAAGCGTGTTTTCATTTTTGGCGCCATGCCATAACGTAAATTACTTTTGACACGGTAATGTGGAAATAACCGCGCATCCTGAAAAACATAACCTATGTGACGCTGCTCTGGCGGTAAACAAATCCGTTTTTCGACATCAACCAATGTACGACCATTTAACACTATCCGCCCTTTATTTGGCTTAGTTAAACCGCCTATCACATTGATTAAAGAGGTTTTACCTGCACCAGAAAGCCCGAAAACCGCAGTAATGCTTTCTGTTGGTAATTGTGTATTCACTTCCAGCTGTAAGTCCCCTAACTTTTGGGAAAAGTCGAGTTCTAACATATCAGGCTACCCCCAAACGCTTTTTACCCCAACGGGTCAGCCATTCTGAAATTAATAATGAAATTAATGCAAGAACGATCGCAATAATACATAAGCGTGCAGCATCAACCTCTGCACCCGGCGTCTCAATTAAGGTATACATCGCTAATGGAATGGTTTGAGTTTCTCCAGGTATATTTGATACAAATGTAATCGTGGCACCGAATTCCCCTAAAGAACGGGCGAAAGCAAGCACTGTGCCTACAATGATACCCGGCAAAGAAAGCGGAATGGTGATGGTGAGAAAAACGCGCAATGGCGTGGCACCTAATGTTCTAGCCGCTTGCTCTAGCTTTCTATCTACCGCTTCTAATGCTAAACGAATTGCTCGTACCATCAACGGAAAAGCGACCACGGCCGAAGCAAGCGCAGCCCCTCGCCAACTAAAGGTGAAGCTAAAACCAAACCAGTTATATAACCATTCACCGATAAAACCGCGTTTTCCCATACTGATCAATAATAAATAACCCACTACCACTGGTGGCAATACCAGTGGTAGGTGGATAATACTATCGAGCAATGTTTTGCCAGGAAAATTACAGCGAACTAATACCCATGCAACTAATATCCCAAGCGGTAAGCTGAATAATACCGCTACGCTTGATACTTTTAGGCTTAAGTAAATTGCTTCCCATTCATAAGGACTTAACATCTGCAACAATATAATCTCTTAATGTTTATTTGGTACGTGGCTCGAAACCATAACGTTTAAAAACCTCAGAAGCTGCTGGAGTTTTCAGATACTCATAATAATCACGAGTCGCTTTATTATCTTGGTCTTTAACTATTGCCATTGGGTATTCAACAGGTTTATGCGTATCTGCAGGGAATACACCAACCACTTTTACTTTTTGGCTAGCGACCGCATCAGAACCATACACAATGCCTAAAGGTGCTTCTTGGCGTTCAACTAGTGCCATACCACTGCGGACATTGTTAGTACGCGCTAACAGTGGATCAACCGTTTCCCATGCTCCTAAATTACCCAATGCTTCTTTAGCATAAATACCAACAGGTACATGATCAGGATCACCAACGGCTAAACGACCGCCATCTAATAATTTTTTCCAATCTGTTTGCTTATTGATTTCCACTTTATCCAATTTAGAATCTTTTGGTGCAATCAACACTAATTCATTACCTAATAATGTATAACGAGTATCATCCACCATCAATTTTTTATCAATTGCATAATCCATCCACTGCTGGTCAGCAGAAATAAATAGATTAGCAGGTGCTCCTTGCTCAATTTGACGCGCCAATGTTGAAGAAGAGGCATAAGATGCCACAACGTCTACTTTCGCCTCTTGCTTATATTGCTCAGAGATTTCATTCAGCGCGTTAGTTAATGAGGCAGCTGCGAAAACCGTTATTTTATCCGCAGCAAAACTATGGCTAGCCATAGTGAGTGTCAGTGTTGCACCCGCGAGAAGTGATACCAAACCTTTTTTCATTTTTATTCACCATAGTATTAATCAACACGCTATATATATCAGGATACAGCGATAACTTAAAGTCAAACTCGTGATAAAAGTGTGCTGGCTCAAGAAATGATGTAATTTTTCTGCATGTTATCCTAAATGGTAAAGAGACACGCCATGTTTTTAGTTTAAGAAGAATCGTTTTTGTATAGTTTATAACTTATTTCCCTTATAACTTTATCGGCACAAATCGTGTGTCTTTGAATATTTCATTCAACTTTTTACAAGTATATAAAAGCAAAGGAGATAATATGGCAATTCAACCTACAGTACATTCTCCAACTAATGCTCATTACTCAGGCAGCTTAACCACTCAACAATTTTATGGGCTATTTGACAAAGATATTCCCCAAGAAACCTTAGATTCTTTAGCTAAATCGTCTGGAGAAGGGAACTTAAATAGTATTGATTTATTACATAACCTAGCTTTACGACAAGACAGTGTAGGAAAACAAGCACAAAATATCTTGTTTGATTTATTTAGCGGAAAATTGCCAGCGAAGAAAGGTGTAGATAAAGAAATACAAGAAACGAGCAAAGTTTTATATCAATCAGCACATCACCAAGCCGTATTGTCTAAACCATCTAAATTACTGTATATCATTGGCTCCGCATTAAACAATATTGCAGATAAATTAAGCCTAACGCGTTTATTTATGGAACCCGATAATATAAAACCGGCAGCGCCGAAACCACTCGCTGAGAGTAATTTATGGTGTGATAACCGAATGCAGCAAAGTGATGAGCTTTATTCAAACTTAATCAGTGATGATTATTTAGCTTTATTTTCAGTTAACTACCCTTTAGATATCAGCGAGGACAACGCGGCTTTGCTAAAAACAACTATTGAGGAAATAAAAAGACAAAGCAACTTTCTAAATAAGCCCGAAATATTTCCAATAAATACAGGGGCTCATTGGGTGCTATTTATGCTCTATCACGACGTCACTGACAATAAAGTTAAAAGCTTTGTTTTTAATTCATACCATCAATTACCATCGGAAATTAAGCAAACTATAACAGAATGCGCTAAAGAAGCTGGAATACAGAGCGACATTGAATATATTGAAGGGAATATCCAAGAAAATGTGCCAAATGGCTGTGGCCTTTTTGTCATTGAAGCCGTTAAACAACTCGCTGAAACAGCAACAAAAAATTATGTCGAAACACTGAAAAATTTCAAAAATAATTTTTTAGCGTTACCTTTAGCAGAACAACAACAATTTAACCAGTCTAGCCGCAGACAACTCTATGGAAATTACCATGATACATTATATCCATAGAGGGGAACTTGATTAAACGAAAAACTCCCTGATAACTCATTAAGCTATCAGGGAGTTTTATAATCCGTCAGAAAAGAAACTCGCTAAAAGTTACTTGTTCTCTGTATTGTGGTGATGTGGCACATGCGCTTTAGATAACAAGTTAAAAAACGCACCAAGACCATAAATCAGGCCCATGATTAAAAACATCACAACAGGAACCATCATCAGGGCGAAACCTAAACTTTTAATCAATTCTAACATAAAAAAGCCTCTTCAGTGATACTGTACCCACCAGCCTACAAGATACGCTGACGAGGGAAATTCGACTCTCAATTTTTTGATTATAAATCAAATCAAAATAATAACGCATAATAGCGTTATAATGGAGACTATTTTAGACAAAATATTATACTAACGACATACTAAACGTGCTTTTTACCTCTGTCACCACCAACCAAGCCGGAAGGGAGAAAAATATGCAGGCAGAAATCTTACTCACACTTAAATTGCAAGGCAGTTTATTCGCTGATCCACGCCGTATCGCGCTACTCAAACAAATTAAAGCGACGGGTTCTATCAGCCAAGGGGCCAAACTTGCAGGTATCAGTTATAAAAGTGCTTGGGATGCCATTAATGAGATGAACCAACTCACCGATGATATTTTAGTCGACAGAGCAACCGGTGGCAAAGGAGGCGGCGGTACGACATTAACCCATTATGGTGAAAGACTGCTCCAGTTATATGACTTATTAGCTCAGATCCAACAAAAAGCGTTTGATGTCTTAAAAGAAGATAACCTACCTTTAGACAGCCTGCTGGCAGCGATTTCTCGCTTTTCACTACAAACCAGCGCCCGTAATCAATTTTTTGGCACCCTTATCACTCGCGACCACATGCAAGTTCAACAGCATGTACAAATTCGTTTAGCGGACAATAGTACCGTGATTAATGCAGCATTAACCGAACAAAGTGCTAACCGTTTGAGGTTAGTTGAAGGTAAAGAAGTACTTGCTCTCATTAAAGCGCCTTGGGTAAAACTAAGCAAACAACCACAAGCAACCGAGTTCGATAACTGTTTAGCAGGTAAAATTACCATGTTAGAACGTGGTAAAGATAATAGTGAAGTTATTGTAACCCTGACTGGCGGGGAAACACTCTGCTCAACCCTGCCAAATAGCGAGGTTGATACACTGTCACTCAATGTTAATGATGCTATCACTGCCTTATTTAATGCAGACCAAGTTATTGTTGCCACCCTGTGCTAACCACCGCTGCTTACTTACCAAATAAGTAAGTAAGCATTTACCTTTTTTTCATCCTCCCACCTACAGTTGTTGACTTTATCTTCAATCCTGATTATTTGTGATAGATGACAAGGTAAATAAATGATGATAAGGAAGCTTAATGAGCTCAATAACTATACAACATGGCAGCTTTAAGCTCAGTGAAACACAAACACTTGAAATTCAACAACTCAATATTGAAAAAGGTGAAAACTGGGCTTTTATTGGTTCCAATGGCAGCGGTAAATCCTCTTTAGCTCGCGTGCTATCTAATGAACTAAAACCCCTTTCTGGTATTGTCACCAATACCTTTCTTTCCCCTGTCCGCCTTTCCTTTGAACAGTTACAGAAAATTATTACTGAAGAGTGGCAACGTAATAATACGGATATGCTGAGTGAAGACGAAGAAGACACTGGATATACTGCGGCTGAGATTATTCAATTTAACCATAAAGATAATGAATATTGCCTAGAGCTTGCTGCTCGCTTTGGCATCAGTGACTTGCTCTCCCGTCGCTTTAAATACCTTTCAACAGGGGAAACCCGCAAGGTATTGTTATGTCAAACATTAATGGGTAATCCTGACTTATTAATCCTTGATGAACCCTTTGATGGTCTGGATGTCTATTCCAGAAGCAACCTCAGTGAATTACTCTATAGTTTGTCTGAAAAAGGCTTAACTTTAATCTTAATTTTAAACCGTTTTGACGAACTCCCTGAGTTTGTTGAAAAAATGGGGGTCGTCGCGGACTGCAAACTGTCCCTTTCAGGAGATAAAGAGTCAGTACTCGCTAACACGCTAATTAACCAATTACAGCACAGTGAAAAAATAAAATTACTATCGATTCCCGAAACGGAAGATCCGACTGCTGATGAAAAACTAGATGATACTGTTCCTCGTATCATTTTGAAGAATGGGACTGTTAGCTATAACGACCAACCTATTTTGCATGGCCTAAACTGGCAAGTTAACCCAAATGAACATTGGCAGATTATTGGCGAAAATGGGGCGGGAAAATCCACATTATTAAGCCTAATTACAGGGGATCACCCACAAGGCTATAGTAATGACCTCACCTTATTTGGCCGTCGCAGAGGTACAGGAGAAACAATTTGGGATATCAAACGCCATATAGGCTATGTCAGTAACAGTATCCATCAAGAGTACCGGGTCGCAACCAGTGTACTAAATGTCATTATATCTGGCTTTCATGACTCCATCGGCTTATATCAAGCCCCGTCTGACCGTCAAATTCAATTAGCTAATGAATGGTTAACCTTATTAGGTTTTTCAGCCCAAACTGCACAGCAACCTTTCCATAGCCTGTCTTGGGGGCAGCAACGTTTAGTCTTAATTGCGCGTGCTCTGGTCAAACACCCTGCAATGCTAATTTTAGACGAACCATTACAGGGGCTCGATGGGTTGAACCGCTTGTTAGTCCTTAGGTTTATTGATGTCATGCTAAGCCAAGGCAACACACAATTACTGTTTGTCACTCACCACCAAGAAGATGCTCCAGCCTGTATTACTCACCGGTTAACCTTCGTCCCTGATAGCGGAAAATACCGCTACGAAATTGATGAACTTTAAAATTTGATCACTTCGCCAATAAGCTCTATTTCGGATTTATTGGCGAAGTTAATCTAGTGATTAACCAACCAACCACCAAAATAATAATATAATGAATTGATTATTAATAATATTTTTAATTCTTTACGATTAGCAAACTCATTAAAAATGATTAAACTCTGCCGCCCATAATAGTTTAAAGATTAATATAGGTATTATTTATGGCTTGGTTAATATTAGCCTCTTCACTTGCAACACTTGCTACGCATCGATTGATTTCATTCATACTGTTATTGCTTGGGGTTGTTACCGCAGTATTGTCTGGAATTATGAGTTGGCCGGCCCTTTTACTTTGTATTGTTGTCGCAGCCGTTTCTTTTATTCGCATACACTACCAACACCATTTAGCGCTGAAAATAAGCAGTGAGATTGTGTTAATTGCCTGTGCTATAGGGCTATTTATTCACTTATTTCCTGGGTTTAATAACCTGAAATATCTCGATAAAGTCACCGTAGGCACACATAGCGCCCCTTTTACTATGTATTTTAATTTTGATAAGACATTAGTCCCTTTTATTTTACTCGCCTGCTTACCAACGTTATTTGTCTGCCATCCAGCCAAGCATGCAACTAAAGTTCAATGGGTACTGCTGGTTATTTCTGTGCCTCTTTTATTGGTGGTCGCGACTACTGCTGGCGGATTAGCCTTTGAATGGCATTTTCCTAGTTGGTTACCTGTTTTTGTGCTCTGTAATCTACTTTTTGTTTCACTAGCTGAAGAAGCGCTATTTCGTGGTTATTTACAACAAAGACTCACCCAATGGTTCGGTTCCCCTTACCTTGCTTTAATACTTACAGCTCTCTTATTTGGTGGGGTGCATTTTGCCGGCGGCCCACTCTTAATTCTCTTTGCGGCCATTGCAGGCTTAATTTATGGCTTAGCATGGATGTGGAGTGGAAAATTATGGCTTGCTGTATCGATTCACTTCGGGTTAAATTTAGTTCATCTGTTATTTTTTACCTACCCTGTAAAAATGGTAACTGGATAATAAAAAGGCAACTTTCCCCTTACAAACCAAATTATGGCTTGAATATTTCCATTGTTTATCCGTTTTTTGATTTGGTTTCGATAAAACGTAAGTTGCTACTAGCGTTCGAGTTGACTATCCCTATAATGTAGGTCAGCAATAATTCATTTTTAATTTGAGTGTACTGATAGGAGTTTTAGCTATGGCTGTAACTAAACTGGTTTTAGTAAGACACGGTGAAAGTGAGTGGAACAAAGAGAACCGCTTCACAGGTTGGACTGATGTAGAACTGTCTGATAAAGGTCGTGAAGAAGCAAAAATTGCAGGCCAACTGCTAAAAGATGAAGGCTTTGTTTTTGATTTCGCTTATACCTCAGTTCTAAAACGCGCTATCCATACTTTATGGAACATCCTTGATCAAGTTGAACAGCAATGGCTGCCAGTTGAAAAAAGCTGGAAATTAAACGAGCGTCATTATGGTGCTCTGCAAGGCTTAGACAAATCAGAAACTGCGGCCAAATATGGTGATGAGCAAGTTAAACTGTGGCGTCGTGGTTTTGCCATCACTCCACCAGATTTAACTAAAGACGATGAACGTTATCCTGGCCATGACCCACGTTACGCAAAACTTTCTGAAAAAGAATTACCGGTTACTGAAAGCTTAGCAACCACTATCGAGCGTGTTGTTCCTTATTGGGAAGAAGTGATCAAACCTCGCGTTGCTAGCGGTGAAAAAGTGATCATCGCAGCTCACGGTAACTCTCTGCGTGCCTTAGTTAAATATTTGGATAACATGGGTGAAGATGAAATTCTGAACTTGAATATCCCAACTGCGGTACCAATGGTTTATGAGTTCGATGAGAACATGAAACCTATCAAACGTTACTACTTAGGTAACCAAGACGAAATCGCGGCTAAACAAGCAGCTGTTGCGAACCAAGGTAAAGCGAAGTAATTACTTACTTTATCTATAATACGAAAGGGTTAAGCTGTTTGCTTATCCCTTTTTCTTTTCAAAATACCTTTCATTTCCCCCTCTATCAAAAATAAAAAATACAAACAGTTAGTGTTAGAAATAGGAATAACGGATTATCATAGGGAAATACACATAAAAAGGTGCATAGAGCAAAGAAATGAACAAATTTAATATTTACGTGTGGGTAGGGCTGGTTCTTAGCGCGAGTATTTTGGGCTCACTCCTCTATATGATCAATGCAGGTGAGCTCGCCATTGATGGTTCAAATGGTGCAGCAAACCATGAATTAATGAAAACCTTGATGACGATTGCTTGCATCAGCTTTCCTATTCAAATTGTCAGCATGATGGTCATGAAATATAAACCAAGGCTCGCCATTGGCCTTGCTATCATAAGTAGCGTTGCACTCATGCCTATCACAATAGTGTTTGTCATGGGGATGATTTTTTCTGCGATCCGCTGGCGTTATCGCCAATTAGAGCCATTCGATACCACCATCAATATCGACTTTGCAACAAAAATCGAGTTTAATAAACGTAATAATCGTATTGTTGTCATTGCTCTAGGTATTATCAGTGTTGCCTTTATCTTACTTAGCCAAAGTTTAGGTATGTTTCTATTCGTCTTAACCATTTTCCTTGGTTATTTTGGCAAGAAAGCAGCTGATAGCGTTTATTTAGCCATTAAAGATGCACACTTGTATATTCGCCCAAATATTTTCGCTCATTGTTACCGTATTCCACTAAAAGACGTTACTTATACCAAGGGTGAAAAAGGGAAAGTGCATTTTAATGTGCAAACATCAAATGAGGTATTGCAGCTAACCGCTACTCCAGCAAATGCAACCCCTGAAGAGCAAAAGAAACTAGAAGAACTATTAGCCAAAATACCAAAGTAAAAGAGACTGCAATTTATTCGTCCCCTTTACCTACTTTAATATGTAGGTAAAGGGGATAATGACTTAAAATACTTTTATAGGGCTCAAGGGCGTCAGCGTTGATAATCTAGGAACTAAATTATTTATATTCATCGCCTCCATCAAGATAGTATTAGTAGCATTAAACACAGCCACAGCGCAAACTAAGCTCATTGAATCACTAGAAAAATCTTTTTCTACAAAAAACATATATTGAGCTTCAATAGAATATCTTTTTAAAGCATCCTCAGTATGAACAACTCTATATTGTAAATCTTCACGAGCCTGTTTCATGACATTAATTTTACTTTCACTCTCTGTATTTCTTTTTTTACCCTGTGAAACCGCGTTCTCTTTCGAGATTAATTTATTATATTTCTGAATCATTTTTCTGGTGCCATCTAGGTCACTGATAAAATCAACACCATCATATATTTCATTTTCTTCAAACGATTGAATATTATTCAAAAACTCATTTAAGTTATCAACTAGCTCTTTATATGTGTTAGTTAATAAATTAACTTCACTATATTCTAACCCTTTTATATTTTCATTAGGTAGAGTTGAGTTAAACTCACCAACCAAATTTTTATCTAGTTCATCAACTACACAAATTGGCTCTTTTTTAATTATCTCATCGACCTCCATTAACTGTTTATACATATCAACTCTATTATCCTTTTCTACAATATATTCCTTCATTGCATAAATCATACTCTGATAATACCCATGAGCCGATTTAAGTTTCTCTATATGTTTATAAACAACTTTTAACGTATTTAGTTTTGATTCCAATTCTTTAGCATTACCCTGAGAATTTTTATTTTTAACCTCATACTTTTTTATCATTAACCCTATTTTATATTTTCTTTCTTTAATGGACTCATAGAGTGAATCTGATTTTTTTAGTGATTTTAACAATTGATAATTTAAGTTAATTTCATAATTTACTTTCTCCATAAAATTCTTAGAATTAGAATAACCAAGATCAACCGTGATACCATCTGATTTTTTATACTTAGTCGTTTGATATTTTAATTCTTCTCTAATTTCTTTCTTAATAATCATTTCATACTCCATTATGTTAGTTTTACAGGTGATATCCTTGCATCCATAAAATAACAAGCTATTACTTTACTATAAAAAAAACAAATTTTTATTTTATATAAATAAAAGAATTCAACAGAAAAATCACTTAAAATTAAAAAAAGGGAAAAAATATTAAACAATGAATTAATATAAAATTATATTAATAAAAACATCTATATTGTAATGGTAAGGTGTTTTTTGGTACAACCCTTTGATTCTATCTGCAAAACCGATAGTTTTTATTTAAGGTGCTAACCCAACTTAAATGGATTGATATCATAAAAAAAGCGAGTTTAATAAATAAACTCGCTTTAACTTTATTGAGTGAACGTGGTCTTGATTACTTGTTACGACGGGTAATCACTGCATCTGCTAATTGGCGTAATACTTTTTCTGTATCATCCCATCCAATACAAGCATCAGTGACACTTTTACCATAAATTAATGGCTCACCGGACTCTAAATTTTGATTACCCTCTACAAGGTTACTTTCAATCATAACACCTGTAATTGAGCGGTCACCATGACTAATTTGTTCACTTACATTGGTAGCCACTTCCATCTGTTTTTCAAATTGTTTACAGCTATTCGCATGGCTAAAATCGATCATAATACTGGGTGCTAAGCCGGCTTTTTCTAAACCTGCACAGACTTCTTTTACATGCTTAGCACTGTAGTTGGGTTCTTTCCCGCCACGCAAAATAATATGGCAATCAGGGTTACCACTCGTATTGACTATCGCAGAGTGCCCCCATTTGGTAACTGATAAGAAACAGTGGGCTGAACGGGCAGAGTTTATTGCATCAATCGCAATTTTAATCGTCCCATCTGTCCCGTTTTTGAAGCCAACAGGACAGGATAAACCTGATGCTAATTCACGGTGAATTTGTGATTCAGTGGTGCGAGCACCAATCGCTCCCCAACTCATTAAATCAGCAACGTACTGAGGGCTAATCACATCCAAAAATTCACCTGCGGTAGGTAAACCTTGGTTATTGATCGTTAATAATAATTCACGAGCTATACGTAAACCTTCGTTAATATCAAAGCTATGGTCCATTTTAGGGTCATTAATTAGCCCTTTCCAACCCACAGTTGTACGCGGCTTTTCAAAATACACTCGCATGACAATCTCAAGTGAATCTTTTAATTCTTCGCGTAGCTTACCTAAACGCTCTGCATACTCTAAAGCCGCTTTAGTATCATGAATAGAACAAGGGCCAATCACCACCACTAAACGATCATCTTTACCCGCTAAAATATTGTGGATTGCAAGTCGTGCTTCATGAACGGTAAACGCAGCTTTATCAGTTGCTGGAAATTTTTCAAGTAAAGCAATTGGTGGTAATAATTCTTTTATTTGTTTAATTCTGACGTCATCGTTCTGATAGTTCATACCCGTATATCCAATGTTTATTATTTTTTACTGTCGTTGATTTGCATGCCAAGTTTCTTCAAGTTACCCGCGCTAGAGCAAAGCATTAAGCAAGCAGATGAAAGCCTTCACTGCGCTTCAAAAGTTAACTGAAAATTGAAAAGATAATTAGCATCGAATTTTTAATCTAACTGTTCAACCGACGTCTGTAAACAGGCAAACGCACGATAAAACCATGGTTTTACCGTGGGCTGATTATAAAATGAGGTTTAATGTTGATATTTAGCACGATAAATAGGTTAAATACCGATTTTACAGAGCAAAAAATAACTAAAACGGCTAAACGACGATAATGTCACTTTAGCCGCTTTAAGCGATTTTTTCTGGTTAAGTTCGTGATATTGGTGAGGAGCCGTTCTCTTTGGCTGATTTTATCCAAAGCCTAGAGCCATTAACCGCGATACCTAATAAAATTAAGTATTCTAAAGACATTGCATAAACACCCTGAATAAAGAAAATCACGATACTAATCACGTTAATAATGACCCACAATAACCAGTTTTCAACATACTTACGCGTCATCAAGATCATTGCTACAACCGAAAGTACTGTCATTGCAGAATCCCAAAATGGAAATGCATCTGGTTCTATGGCTGGCATTGCTAAGTTTGCGCCAAATAAATTCAATAATTCAACGGCCCATATCGCTAACACACCAAATACAGCATCAATATTAAATGTTAAGTAAACGATAGCTAAAATAGAAACCACGAGTGTGACCATGGCTTTTGGGAAGCTCAACCAGCGAATTTTTAACTCCGCTTGTTGTGAGCTGGTCACTCGGGTCCATGCGTACCAACCATAAATATTCGCAACAAAGAAAAATATCTGTAAGAGCAGGTTTGCATATAATTGGATTTGAAAAAATATGACAGCAAACAATGAAACATTAATTAAACCAAATAGATAGTTAATCGTTTTTTCAAAACTAGCCAGTAAGATACAGAGCAGCCCTGCAACCGTCCCCACCGCTTCAATATAAGACAAATCATAAACAGAACCCCAAAGTGGGATTTGCACTAATGTATTGGCTGTACTAAAGAAATCCATCCCAAAACCCTTTATGATTGATAGTTAATGTTGTATTGCTCAGTACTGAATTAGAATATAGCTAACATATCACGCTAACTTATTTTTATTTTAGACTCTCGGCAAACTCTAGCATCTTATTCAAAGGCAGCAATGCTTTTTCGCGTAAACTTGCACTTACCTCAATTTGATGATTTTGAGTATGGCCTTCTAGAGCCTCTGCAATTGCCTGTAACCCGTTCATCGCCATCCATGGACAGTGTGCACAAGTACGACATGTTGCGCCTTCACCAGCAGTTGGAGCAATATATAGCGCTTTATCAGGGCATGCTTGCTGCATTTTATAAAAAATGCCTTTATCCGTCGCTACAATCATTGAAGGGTTAGGTAGTGCTTGTGCCGCTTTGATTAATTGACTTGTTGACCCGACGGCATCAGCAAGGTCAACAATAGCTTGTGGGGACTCAGGATGAACTAACACTGCTGCTTCTGGGTAAAGCGCTTTCATTTTTTCCAATGACTGTGTTTTAAATTCATCATGAACAATACACGCACCTTGCCAGCACAAAATATCAGCCCCTGTTTGTTGCTGTACATAGCGACCTAAATGACGATCTGGAGCCCAAATTATTTTTTCACCTAAGCTATCAAGATGCTCAATCAATTCTACCGCAATACTGGATGTAACCACCCAATCGGCACGCGCTTTGACCGCTGCTGAAGTATTTGCATAAACGACAACAGTTCTGTCCGGATGTGCATCACAAAAACGAATAAACTCTTCTTCTGGGCAGCCAATATCAAGAGAACATTGGGCATCTAGAGTTGGCATTAATACGTGTTTTTCAGGGCTGAGTATTTTAGCGGTTTCCCCCATAAACTTTACCCCAGCCACGACTAAAGTTGAAGCTGGGTGCTTAGCCCCAAAACGTGCCATTTCTAATGAATCAGCAACGCAGCCCCCCGTTTCTTCCGCTAACGCCTGGATTTCTGGGTCTGTATAGTAGTGCGCAACAATAACTGCATTTTTTTCAACCAAAAGAGATTTGATCCGTTGGCGATAAAATGCTTTTTCATCCGAGCTTAATAGTGCCGGTTTTGCTGGAAATGGATATACTGACTGATCAAAATCGATAAACACGCTCATTTCTTGCCTCTGTTTAGCATAAAGCGATTTTAATGCTTCAAATAAGTTAAGACCGCAAAATTAGCCGCTTTTTGTTTTATATACTAAACAAGATACCCCACTTTACGAAAGAAGTCTCCACCCTTTTTCAGTTATCAAGCATCATTTTCCCCTTACGGTTGCTTTTCTTTAAAAGATATAAAAGTGAAAATTATTCTTTAATTAGATAGAAGCCGATAACGCTCTACTTGATTGGTCATTACACTTGTACTTTTGGTAAGAATTGCAGTGAACTATAAAATTCGACTACAGTTTTAGCATATCGCAAAATAATCGTTCTGATTCATCAGTTTTAAACTGCCATTATATTGAAGTAACTAGAACTCATTGCTTCACTTGATGCTCTAATATGATGATACTGACGCATTTTTGGGATATCTAGAATGGTTCAGGGCTGCCATCCCCATTTATCTGTGATTGATTTACCAACGCTGATGTTATGAGCACAGGCAAATCAACCGCAGAAAGTTGTGGTAATGATTAGTTAGGCGGCTTTAAGTTTTAATTTACTTTGCCATAATATTACTTATAAACCCTTAGGTGTATAATACCTCCTCTATTCAGGTGGCTAAATTAGCTATGTGACTTCAATACCACGACAAGTAGAGTAAAAATTTATTTTCACCACCCGCCGAGTTACATTGTAGGTAGAAATGAAATTAGTACTTTAGCACCATTACTAATATTTATATTATCACTTATTTTATTTAACAATGCTTGTTCACTGCTATATAAACTAACAATATTTTCTATCAATTTAATTCCTTCATTATAAAAACCTAAATTCTCCATATCTTTATCTTTGATTGATTTGTCTTGTTTTAATGATTCTTTTTTTAAACTATCATTTGGCGTATCAGTATTACCCAAATTTTCAGTCATTATTTTAGGCTTATATTCAACAAACTCACCAACTTTCCCTCCTGTTTCTTCATAATCTTTTATTTCATTTATTTTTCTAGATATTAATGCTACTGGCTCTCTTATTTTGGCCAAAGAGGTATGGAAATCTAATGTATAATCTTTAGCTTGATTTGTTTTTTTTGGGGATTTTTGTTTAAACTTAGATGGCAACCTATACAAAGAATAGTTAATAGTAGGATAATTACGAATACTTAATGCCACATTACTATAGATTCCTGTTATCTCTGATGGAATATTTTTTATTTTCACTGGTTCATCAAGATAAGGTTCCAACTTACCTTTTAGTTCCATATATGTGTCCAATCCCCCCTTAACTCTATCAATATATTCATTAACCCTATCAATATATTCATTAGCTACATCATGTTTATCGATTGTTTCTTTTAGATTTGATATTTCTTCAGTTAATGATTTTAGTTCTTTATAATAAGCTGGTATTTTTTCATAGATATATTCAAAATTCTCCTTCAATTCTAAATAACTTTTATTCCTTCCACGAATACCCTCTTTACGATCTTCCTGAGTATTGCTCCCCTGAAAAATAGCATTCATTTCAATTCCTTTTGAAAAAAAACATGATACTGATTAAATTATATTAACCTAAAATAAAATACAAATTTTATTTTATTATGTTAAATAAAGAAGAATAATTTTAAATTATATACATGACTTAAATTCAATTTAAGTCATGCATTATCCTAATGTAAATTTTTCTCGTAAAAATGCGAATAGTCGAGAAAAACCATATCACTTTTTCAACAAGTCCACATTAATACTTGAGATGACTATACTATAAGGTCTCCTCTACTTTGCTCTATAACCTTCGTTTTTCACTTACTAAGCATAGACTTTAATCATTTTCGTGCCTTTTCTACACTTTTTACGTTTGTCCTTTAGCTTTTCACTCATTTTATCGGTATCGTAGCCATTCTTATCAAATTTAATTAGGCCAGTTATGGAATTACCTGTATCTATTATAAATAAAATTATATCCATTTCATTACTCGACCCAAGAATCGAAGCTGTGGTACTCACAGGCTCACGAGGAAGAGAACAAGATGTTGATAATTACTCCGACATTGACATTGAGTTAATCGGTCACGGTGTGACAGAAATATTTAACCAAAAACATTGGGTTGACCATTTTGGCTCCTCTTTAGCAGTTCTACATTTACTCAATCAAGAAGAGGACGCACCAGATTGGCCGACATGTTTAGTTATATACGAGGAAGGTCGCAAAGTTGATTTCACATTTGCTGAGCCTGAACGCTTATATAAAATGAAACGTGAGGGGTTAGATGCGACATTCTCTCGCGGGTTTATTGTTTTGTTAGATAAAACTGGGATCACTGAAGGGCTACCAAAAGATGCCAATTTGCTATCTTTAGCACCAACACCGTTAACAGAGACTGAGTTTTCACAAACTGTCACAGACTTTTGGCACGAAGCCCATCAAGTCGCCATAGCACTAACCCGTGAAGAATTATGGGTGGCATGGTCAAGAAGTGCCGATATGAAGCACTATTTCTTAACGCTACTTGAGCACCTTGTAACCATACAAGGTAAGCATGTTTGGTATAATGGCCGTAAGTACCATGAATGGATGCCACAAAAGTACATACAGGCACTAGAAATCATTTTTAATTGCAGTACCTCAGAAAAAGCTGCCTTGTCATTGCAATGTTTAATGCGTTGTTTTGATGAGGTGAGTATCGACCTTGCCAAGTTACAGGGCTTTTCTCCTGCGCATAATTTAGCAAAAAAAATGCAAATGTTAGTCATTGGCTTTTTACAAGATAATGGCTTGCTACCTGAAGGATTATAATTAATTAGCGTAGAGTACAGCAAAAAAAGGCGATTTAATGACTATCTTTACAAAACAATGAGTTCTTTTATTTTGACTTTCAAAAGATGACTCATTTAACGGTATAACTGTATACAAGAGTTACCCTCAGTTAAATAAACCATCCCTTTTGAGCCCCAACACCAGGGGCTATTTTTTTATCTTGTCACTTTTCAGTTTATCTCAGTCATATTTAAGTCACTAACTAATTCATGCACTTTTTAAAGGTATGCCTAGAACCGTTGCGCGCTTGCCGAGGTATGGATTGGCGACTGAGTATTTACGGGGTAGTGAATTGGCTTGAACTGCTGTTGAGATGGTGGGTCGTGCAGGATTTAAATTCTGCGAATTTAGCCTGCGGCCTGAACCTGCAACCAGCTTGCCGAGGTATGGATTGCCGACTGAGTATTTACGGGGTAGTGAATTGGCTTGAACTGCTGTTAAGATGGTGGGTCGTGCAGGATTCGAACCTGCGACCAATTGATTAAAAGTCAACTGCTCTACCGACTGAGCTAACGACCCATCTGAATTGCTTGAATTGTTTGTTTCTTTTAGATGGTGGGTCGTGCAGGATTCGAACCTGCGACCAATTGATTAAAAGTCAACTGCTCTACCGACTGAGCTAACGACCCATCTATATAACTTTTCTAACTAATCACAGCTTCTTACCCTTCGGGTTGAACCTGCAACCATCTTAATAAAACTCAATCATCTACCGACTGAGCTAACGACCCATCTAAAACTATATTTCTTTTTGGTATCTCGAGGTTTTCGGCTAACCGTATTCTCGTATCAACGGCGGCTTATATTACTGATTTCTGACGATGGTGCAATGTTTTTTTTACTAAAATAGATTGAATGCGCACTTATCATACTGATAACCCCGAAATATTCGGCAATATTGCTTCGGGGTTAGTAATTAAAGTGTACTCAACTTTTTTTCTGCTAATTTTGAGCCTGCACTGTTTGGATATTGCTTTAACACCTGTTGGTAAACAGCCTTTGCTTTATCCTTTTGCCCTTTGTCTTGCATGATCAGCCCAACTTTATATAAAGCTTCACTGCTTTTCTGAGATTTAGGATATTGCTTAACTACAGTTGCAAAGTAAAAAGCCGCGTCATCTTTGCTGCCTTTGTTGTAGTTTAACTGCCCCAACCAATAGTTGGCGTTAGATTGATACCCAGACTTAGGGTAGGTTTTGATAAACCCTTGAAGCGCATTAATAGCCCCATCAATTTGGGCTTTTGATTTGCTTTCCATTGCAAGCTTAACTGCCGCATTATAATCATCTTTCTCATTTCCACCTGTATTAGCTGATGCAGCAGGTGTAGTTGAAGAAGATGCATTTGATGCACTAGTGTCAGGTGTTTCACCTGTATTGGCAGAATTGCCGTCACCCGAGCCATTTAATTGCATATACAAATCTTTTTGACGCTCAATAACTTGATTCAATTTATATTCACTTTCTTGAATCTGACCACGTAACATATCTATGTCGCGTTGGTTATCGGCAAGCTGTTGCTGGATTTGATACATAATTTGGCCTTGAGAATTAACCGCAGTCTCAAGTTGGGTAAGACGGTCTGTTGTTGAACCAGATCCGACATTGTTGATTGGCGCTTGGGCAATAGCGGCCCAAGGGGCCGCTACGCCAACCAATAACGACAGACCTACAATTAGATGTCTGAAGTTACTGTTCATAATAGATAATTTCTCTTATCTATTAGTATGCAATGACTGCACGACGGTTTTTCGCGTAGTCTGCTTCAGTGTGACCTAACACAGCTGGTTTTTCTTTACCGTAAGAAACCAGTGAAACTTGGTCACCAGAAACACCTTTGCTTTGCAGATACATTTTAACTGCATTAGCACGACGCTCGCCCAGCGCGATGTTATATTCTGGAGTACCGCGCTCATCCGCATGACCTTCAACAACAACACGTACAGATGGGTTGCTACGTAGGAATGCTGCATGCGCATCTAACATTTCCGCATACTCTGGAGATACGTTGTATTTATCGAAACCAAAGTAAACAGTGTTGTTTTGTTGCAGCTGTTCCATTTGCTGACGTGCCAGCTCTTCCGCAGACAGACCAGTGTTAGTTTGGTTAGTAGAAGTATCTACGCCATCTTGGTCATTGTTTTTGTTAGAGCTACAAGCTGCGACTGCCATGATTGGTAATGCGATCATCAGCCCTTTAAGCACTTTATTCAGTTGCATCGTTTTGATCCTTAATATTTTTTTGCCACACATTATTATTATGCATCACAGATACGGCGACCAGGCAGGGAATTTTACCTGTCCATCGGTAGCCGGAAGACGCGCTTTGAAACGCCCGTCGGTCGAAACTAGCTGCAATATAGTCCCCAAGCCTTGAGAGGAGCTATAAATTACCATAGTGCCGTTAGGTGCGATACTCGGCGTTTCATCTAGGAACGTTTTCGTTAAAAATTCAACGTTGTTCGTTGCCAGATCTTGTTTGGCGACATGTTGCTGACCGCCGCCGGAGCTGACCATCACTAAGAAAGTACCATCCGGACTAACATCAGCGTCCTGATTTTGTGTTCCTTCCCAAGAAACACGTTCAGGGCTGCCACCATTAATATTCATTTTATAAATCTGCGGACGTCCCGCCTGATCTGAAGTATAGACTAAAGTTTGGCTATCCGGCATCCAGCTTGGTTCAGTATTGTTGCTACGACCATCTGTTACTTGACGAATTTGCCCACTCGCTAAGTCCATAACATATAAATTCAAGCTGCCTGTTTTAGACAGTGCGAATGCCAGTTTTGTCCCATCAGGAGAGAATGCAGGTGCCCCATTGTGACGTGGGAATGATGCAACCTGACGGACTGCTCCTGTAGAAAGAGTTTGAATAACAAGCGCTGAACTACCGCTTTCAAAAGTGACATACGCGAGTTTTTCGCCATCTGGTGACCATGCTGGCGACATTAAAGGTTCTGGTGAACGATGAACTGTAAACTGGTTAAACCCATCGTAGTCAGAAACTCGTAATTCATATGGATACTGACCGCCTTTGTTAACCACAATATAAGCAATACGCGTGCGGAATGCACCACGAATACCGGTTAGTTTTTCAAAGACTTCGTCACTTGCAGTATGAGCTGCATAACGTAACCATTCTTTAGTGACTTTATATTGGTTCTGAGATAAAACAGCACCTGGGTTAGCTGCAACATCAACCAGTTGATAGCTGACAACAAAGCTACCATCTGCGGCTGGCTGCACTTGCCCTACAACCACTGCATTAATACCCAATGCAGTCCATGCTTCTGGAGTTACTTCAGAGGCTGTACCGGGTTGCTGAGGCATACGACTTGGTTCAATAGGGTTAAATTTCCCGCTATTACGTAAATCAGAACCTACGATTTGGCCTACTTCCTGTGGGGGTGCTCCAGCACCTGTCCATTTAAAGGGTACGACACCAATCGGTTGAGCTGAATTAACACCTTCAGTGATCTCAATACGTATTTCAGCCTGAGCCACTGTCGCCCATAGCATTAGGAACCCTAAAACTACTTTAAAAGCCTGCTTCATTCTTGTCTCCCTTACTACGGATTGTTTACCACCGCAATAATTCGCTGAATTTTAACAAAGGTATAATAACAAAACTAGATACCACACAAACTATTTATTCTAATGCGATAGATTTTTCAATACAGATAGCTCTGACTTACTTAAATCAAGGTTTAAAATCGACGACGATACCTTCCCTCTTAACCCTTTCAAAAATTTTATCTGAATCGGGTCTTGGCATCGAAGCTAACTTCGCAGCTCGAATTGCCGCATCACATAACGCAGCGTCGTTCGTCGGGTTATTTTTAGGTTTAATCCCCATCAAAGCGCCATCCCGTGCGAGCACCAATTGCAATTCGCAAGTCCGCCCACGATAAGTATCTGAATCATAGAACTTACTTTGGATTGCCGCTTTTACCTTACCTGCATAGTTATCAACATCTGCGTTTGAGGCCCCTGATTTTTTACCGCCACCAGTTCCAGCAGAAGCTTGGCCGCCCTGTTTACTTGGCCCAGAAGCAGTTAAATCGCCGAGTAAATCATCTACAGAAGCCGCATTTTTTGCCGCCTCTGCTTTCGCTTTCGCTGCTTTAGCTTTCGCTTCTTTATCTGCTTTCTCTTTCGCTTCTTTATCCGCTTTAGCCTTAGCTTCCTTGTCTGCTTTTATTTTAGCTTCTTTATCAGCCTTTTCTTTGGCTTCTTTTTCTGCTTTTTCTTGAGCTTCTTTCTCTGCTTTAGCTTTAGCCGCTTCGGCTTCTTTTTTAGCTTGAGCTTCAGCTTTCGCCTTTTCAGCTGCCTGCTCTTTAACTAATTTTTCCTTTTCAGCTTTCGCTTTCGCGGCAGCTTCTTCCGCTATTTTTTGCTCTTCCTTGGCTTTTTTAGCGGCTTCTAATGCTTTTTTCTGTTGCTCTTCAGCTTGTTTTTGTTGCTTAGCGGTATCTCGTTCAGTTTTGATACGCTCTTGTTCAAGCTGTTGCAGACGTTTTTGTTCCTTTTCTTGCTGCTCTCTTAGCTCAGCCTCTTGTTTTTGTTCTTGCTCTTTACGCTCTTTAGCTGCTTGTCTGACCATGTTTTGTTGTTTTTGCATTTGTTCATATTGCTCAACAACCACGCCAGGGTCGACCATCACCGCATCGATGACAGTCCCTTCTTCCCCGCCACCACCAAGTTTGACGACGGAAACTAAAGAGCCTATAACAATCAAGCCAATCAATATGATGTGCAATACAACAGACATCACTAATGAACGGTTTAGGTTATCTTTTTTCTCTTTTGACTTTCCCACTCTGGTATCCAAAAAAAGAATTGTGACTTATTCAAACCACAACAACCCAGCCTAGATAGGCTGAGTCATCAAGCCGACAGATTTTATCCCTGCACTGTGCAAAATATTCAGAGCCTTAATAACTTCTTCATAAGGCACCTCTTTTGCACCACCAATTAAGAAAATCGCTTTTGGGTTTTTCTCTAATTGTGATTTCGCTTCAGCAGCAATCTGTTCTGGTGGAAGCAATTCTAATACCTCACCATCGAGCCGCATATTATACTGCCCAACACCCGACACCTCTAAAATTATAGGTGGGTTGTCACTTGATGATACGGTTTGTGTATCTGTTGCATCCGGTAATTCAACTTCCACACTCTGGGAAATAATGGGTGCCGTTGCCATAAATATCAGTAACAGCACCAACAAAACGTCCAGCAGTGGAACGATGTTGATTTCGGATTTCAGCTCACGTCTGCGACTAGTGCGCGCCATTCGCTTATCTCCTCAACTTATTTCTTATCAGCAGAGAATGCTTGACGATGCAAGATGGCTAAAAACTCTTCCATAAAGTTATCGTAAGTTTGCTCTAACTTATTGACTCGTAAGTTCAAGCGGTTGAAAGCCATAACCGCAGGAATCGCTGCAAACAAACCTATCGCGGTTGCGATAAGTGCTTCGGCGATCCCCGGAGCAACCATCTGTAATGTTGCTTGTTTTACCGCACCCAAAGCAATAAACGCATGCATAATTCCCCATACTGTCCCGAATAAACCAATGTATGGGCTAATCGAACCAACAGTACCTAAAAATGGGATATGTGCTTCTACTGACTCTAATTCACGATTCATTGATATACGCATCGCGCGTGATGCACCAGTAACCACCGCATCTGGTGCGTGAATATTTGCCTGATGTAAACGAACGAACTCTTTAAAACCGGAGTGGAAAATTTGTTCAGCTCCGCTCAATTCATCACGGCGAGCTTGGCTTTCTTTATATAAGCGCGATAGCTCAATACCTGACCAAAACTTATCCTCAAATGCCTCCGCCTCACGGGTTGCAGCATTTAAAATTTTCGTTCTTTGAATAATAATGGCCCATGATGCAATAGAAAAACCGATCAAAACGAACATAATGAGCTGAACCAAAAGGCTCGCTTTAAGGAATAAATCCAGGATATTCATGTCAGTCACTGTTTAAACTCCGCGACAATAGACTTAGGAAGCGCAATCGGCTTCATTTTTGATGTGTCCACACAAGCAATTAGGGCATTAGCCCCACAAAGCAGGTTACCTTGTGAATCAACTAACCTTTGATGAAAAGTTAATGAGGCACGTTTCATTTCAACAATTTGCGTCTCAACCTCCAACAGATCATCTAGCTTTGCCCCTTTTACAAAATCAATTGTCATGCTACGCACAACAAAACCAAGGTTATCAGCAAGCATACTTTGTTGGTTGATTCCTTTATTTCGCAACATTTCGGTTCTTGCTCGCTCAAAAAATGCTAAATAACGTGCATGATAAACTACACCGCCCGCGTCTGTATCTTCATAGTACACGCGAACTGGCCAGCGAAATAACATAACAACCACTCCGTCTTAGGTTAAATTAACTAACGGTGCCACTATACGCAAGACAGTGCCAGTTTGGAATCACTTTGAAAGTAAAGATATCAAAAATAATTATGGGTCCATTGACCCACAATTAGCAATTAGAATTATCTAAAGACTTGTAAAAGTCCCCAAATAAGAATGATGGCAGCAGGTAATGGATGGAAAATCGCACGCCAAATGACTTTTTGGGGTTTGAAACCAACACCAAAAATCATCGCACTGCAAGTTGCCCAAATTAATAACAGCCCTTGCCAAATTTGGAATGAACTGGTTTTTGCAGCAAATAGAGATGGGTCCCACATCACTGCACCAGCTGTAACTAAAGCTAAAATAAGGATAAGGGCCCTTAACGGCCCCTTATCCAATAGCTGATAGGTTTTATCCACCAGCATTTTATTTACTCACCATCTTTAGCTGCTTTAGAGTCTTCAGAGTGCTCTAATGCTAGTGCTGCAATCACTGCAAAACTACAAGCTAACAGCGTGCCGAGAATCCAGGCGAAATACCACATAGTTATGCTCCTTAATACAGTGAATGCTTGTTGCCTTCGATGAAGTTTTTGTCCAGACGACCAAACATTTTGTAGTAACACCATGCGGTGTATGCCAGTACGATTGGAACAAAGATAGCCGCGACAACTGTCATGACTTGCAGTGTGAACAAGCTAGATGTTGCATCCCACATGGTCAAGCTTGCATTTGGCATAATGCTTGAAGGCATGATGAATGGGAACATTGCTACACCACAAGTTAAAATGATACAAGCGATAGTTAATGAAGAGCTCACAAACGCCCAACCATTTTTGTCTGCTTTACTGAACAGCATAGTCAGTAGTGGCAGCGCTAAACCCAGTGCAGGCAGAGCCCACAGGATTGGGTAAGTATTGAAGTTAGTCAACCAAGCCCCTGAAACAACCTCTACGGTTTTATTCAGTGGGTTTGATACCGCATGGTGATCAATCGCTGAAGTGATAACATAGCCATCGATACCCATTACTAACCAAACACCAGCACCCGCAAACGCTAACAGTGTGACTAACGCACAGATATAGGTTGCTTTACGTACACGTAGGTACAGCTCGCCAGTGGTACGCATTTGCAGATAAGTTGCACCTTGGGTAACAATCATCATTAAACCAACCACACCCGCTAACAGACCATATGGGTTCAGCAGACCAAACAGGTTACCTGTATAGGTTAAGTACTGTTGGTTATCAATTTGCAGTGGGACACCTAATAATAGGTTACCAAATGCAACACCGATAACTAATGGTGGAACGAAACCACCGATGAACAGACCCCAGTCCCACATGTTACGCCATTTTGGGTTCTCCAGTTTTGAACGGTAGTCGAAACCCACCGGACGGAAGAACAAAGCAGCTAACACTAAAATCATCGCGATATAGAAACCGGAGAATGATGCCGCATAGACTTGTGGCCATGCAGCAAACATCGCACCACCCGCAGTGATTAACCAAACTTGGTTACCATCCCAGTGCGGTGCAACGGCATTAATCATGATACGGCGTTCGGTATCTGTTTTACCTAAAATAGGTAATAAGAAGCCAACGCCCATGTCAAAGCCATCCGTGACAGCAAACCCAATCAGTAATACACCGATAAGGATCCACCACACAAACCGAAGAACTTCATAATCAAACATAAGTGGCTCCTATTTACTGAACGTCGTGTGCAGAAGTGTTTTTCTGTTCAAAGTGGTAGCGACCAGTTTTCAGGCTACTAGGCCCTTTACGAGCGAATTTGAACATTAAGAACATTTCAGCAATTAAGAACAGTGTGTACAGACCACAGATCAATACCATAGAGAAGATCAGGTCATGGGTCGTTAAATTAGAATGAGCAACCGACACCGGTAATACTTCACCAATTGCCCAAGGCTGACGACCATACTCTGCAACGAACCAACCTGATTCAATTGCAATCCATGGTAGTGGAATACCAAACAGTGCAATACGTAACAGCAGTTTGCTTTGACCAATTTTGTTACGGACTACTGACAGGAATGCCCAGCCAATAATTAATAACAACAGGAAGCCAACACCAACCATGATACGGAATGCCCAGAACAGAGGCCCTACGTTAGGAATACTGTCTTTTACTGCTTTTTGAATTTGCGCTTCTGTCGCATCAACAACATTTGGTGCGTATTGTTTTAACAGAAGACCATAACCGAGATCTTTTTTGCTAGCTTCAAATGCAGCACGCAATTCAGGATCTTTATTTCCAGCTAACAGTTCTTGTAATTGACCATATGCAACCATACCGTTACGGATACGAACTTCGTGTTGTTTCATTAGATCTTTCAGACCTAATACTGGCGTATCAACAGAACGAGTTGCAATGATACCCATCGCCCAAGGAATTGAGATAGCAAACTTGTTTTCTTGCTTCTCAGTATCTGGCCAAGCGATTAAGTTAAATGCAGCTGGAGGCGCATGGGTTTCCCACTCAGCTTCAACCGCAGCGAGTTTAGTTTTCTGAACGTCACCCATTTCGTAACCTGATTCATCACCAAGAACGATAACAGATAGAACCGCAGCAATACCAAAACTAGCAGCAATTGCAAAAGAACGCTTAGCAAAAGCAACATCACGACCTTTAAGTAGGTAGTAAGAGCTGATACCTAAGATAAACATTGCACCAGTACAATAACCTGCAGCCACTGTGTGGACAAACTTAACTTGCGCAACTGGGTTTAAGACTAGCTCAGAGAAGCTAACCATTTCCATACGCATTGTTTCAAAGTTGAAGTCAGCTGCGATCGGGTTTTGCATCCAACCATTCGCCACTAAAATCCACAAAGCAGAGAAGTTAGAACCTAAAGCAACTAACCATGTTACAGCAAGGTGTTGAGTTTTGCTTAAACGATCCCAACCAAAGAAGAATAAACCAACAAAAGTAGATTCTAAGAAGAACGCCATCAAACCTTCGATTGCCAGAGGCGCACCGAAGATATCTCCAACGTAATGAGCATAGTAAGACCAGTTAGTCCCGAATTGGAATTCCATGGTCAGACCCGTTGCAACACCTAGGGCGAAGTTAATACCAAATAACTTACCCCAGAACTTAGTCATATCTTTATAAATTTGCTTGCCAGACAGCACATATACCGTTTCCATGATCGCAAGCAAAAACGCCATACCGAGCGTTAATGGCACGAACAGGAAGTGATACATTGCAGTTAAGGCAAACTGTAATCGTGACAGTTCGACAATATCAAACATCTTGACTCCTTGCTCCTAGCAGGAAGACACCGACTTGCGGCAACCCAGCTTCCAGATTAAATTTCGAAGAAAGCCTCTTAACTACCAGCAAAAAATGCCTCAAAACAACAAATAATTAACAAAACCAAAAGAAAGAACAATACTATAATAATAGTACGCCTATCTTCACATACAATAAACTTCTTTTACGTGACTCAGATTTGAATTCTGAATTTACATCAATAATTATACCCTTTAATAGAAAATAGAGTATTTGATCGTGCACCAATTTAAGCAATTTCGACAAATAAAGCTAGAGGTAATAAATTGATTTACGTCAATTTTTTTCCTATTGTTAATTGATTTGCATACCAGTCAATTAATAGTTATTCACTTGTTAATGTACTGTTATTGGTATTGATATAAATGTTCTTATTTTTTCTAAAGATTAACAAAAAAATATAATCTTTTTATTAAGAAGTCTAAAAAAGAATATTTAATTTCTAATAGTATCTTATTTCAAAGCTATTATGAATTTTATTAATATACGAACTTATCTCAACTAAAATCATATATTCGGTTAATTAACTTTCCCCAATAATTATAAAATTGACCTGACACAACTTTCTCGTTTTTTGCTTAAAATGGGCTTTGTAGCCCACCAAAGCTATGGAGCATTTTCACAGATAGCCGTACCTGTACTCGTATCTTTTAATATTTTTAAGTATAGACACTCTTTGCCAGAAATCCTTATCCTCTCTCCAGAAATTACACTAACGGCTTTTAAAGCCATAAAAAAACCCGTACTCAAATAAGCACGGGCTTTCGTCTCTTACGGCTGCTAGTTACCTAGCGGATCATTTACTTATTCAGTAATGATTTCACGGCATCGCCGATGTCTGCAAGGCTACGAACGGTTTTCACGCCCGCAGCTTCTAATGCAGCAAATTTCTCATCCGCAGTACCTTTACCGCCAGCAATGATTGCACCAGCATGGCCCATACGTTTACCTTTCGGTGCCGTTACACCAGCGATATAACCAACTACTGGTTTAGTTACATGCTCTTTAATATAAGCCGCAGCTTCTTCTTCCGCGTTACCACCAATTTCACCGATCATGACAATCGCTTCAGTTTGTGGGTCAGCTTGGAACATTTTCAGGATATCAATAAAGTTTGAACCTGGGATTGGGTCACCACCGATACCAACACAAGTTGATTGGCCTAAACCTGCATCAGTAGTTTGTTTTACCGCTTCATAAGTCAGCGTACCTGAACGTGAAACGATACCGACTTTACCTGGCATATGAATGTGACCAGGTTGGATACCAATCTTACATTCACCTGGAGTGATAACGCCTGGGCAGTTAGGGCCGATCATGCGAACGCCAGCTTCATCCAGCTTCACTTTCACAGTCAGCATGTCCAGAGTTGGAATACCTTCAGTGATGGTGATAATCAGTTTAATGCCTGCATCGATAGCTTCTAAGATAGAGTCTTTACAAAATGGCGCTGGCACATAGATAACAGACGCAGTTGCACCTGTCGCTTCAACCGCTTCGCGAACTGTATTGAACACCGGCAGACCTAAGTGTGTTGTACCACCTTTGCCTGGTGTAACACCACCGACCATTTTTGTACCATAAGCAATCGCTTGTTCTGAATGGAATGTACCTTGACCACCAGTAAAACCTTGGCAAATCACTTTGGTGTTTTTATCGATTAAAATAGACATTATTTAGCCTCCGCTGCTGCTACTGCTTTTTTAGCTGCGTCAGTCAAGCTGTTAGCAGCGATAATGTTCAAGCCGCTGTCTGCCAGTTTCTTAGCACCTGATTCAGCATTGTTACCTTCTAAACGCACAACTACTGGTACATTTACGCCAACTTCTTCAACTGCACCAATGATGCCGTCTGCAATCAGGTCGCAACGAACGATACCACCAAAGATGTTAACAAAAACGGCTTTCACGTTTTCATCAGAAAGAATGATTTTAAATGCTTCAGTTACACGCTCTTTAGTTGCGCCGCCACCAACATCTAAGAAGTTTGCAGGTGCGCCACCGTGAAGTTTAACAATGTCCATAGTTCCCATTGCTAAGCCTGCACCGTTAACCATACAACCAATGTTACCATCTAATGCAACATAGTTGAGTTCCCACTGCGCTGCTTGAGCTTCGCGCGCATCTTCTTGAGATTCATCACGTAGTTCACGGATTTCTGGCTGACGATATAGCGCATTACTGTCGATGCCTAATTTGCCATCTAAGCAAACTAAATCACCCGCAGTACTGATAACCAGAGGGTTAATTTCTGCTAAAGCTAAGTCACGCTCAAGGAATAAAGTTGCTAGACCCATAAAAATTTTAGCAAATTGGCTAACTTGTTTACCTGTTAAGCCTAATTTAAATGCCAATTCACGGCCTTGGAAAGGCATTGGGCCAGTCAGTGGGTCGATAATTGCTTTATGAATTAATTCAGGCGTTTCTTCAGCAACTTTTTCAATTTCCACACCACCTTCAGTCGATGCCATGAAAACAACACGACGAGTGCTACGGTCAACAACCGCACCTAAATACAACTCTTTATCAATGTCAGTCGCTGTTTCAACAAGAATCTGGTTTACTGGTTGGCCGTTAGCGTCTGTTTGATAAGTCACTAAGTTTTTACCTAACCAGTTTTCTGCAAATGCTTTAACTTCGTTAATATCGCTAGTGACTTTAACGCCACCTGCTTTACCACGTCCGCCTGCATGTACTTGGCATTTAATTACCCATGGGCCATTGCCAATTTTTTTAGCAGCGTCTACGGTTTCAGCGACTGATGAACAGGCATAACCTGTTGGTGCAGGCATCCCATAACGTGCAAACAACTGTTTTGCCTGGTACTCGTGTAAATTCATGATGTTCTATCCATAATTGAGTCTGAAGAGGCGTTTATTCGCCTCCTGCAATTGTTACTGATTTAGCAACCCGCAAGCGGGTTGCATCGGTTACTTCAGACCGGGCAGGTTGTTCCTACCCTGTTATGTTGCTATACGTCCAGCAGTAAACGAGTTGGATCTTCCAGCATATCTTTGATAGCGACTAAGAAGCCCACTGACTCACTACCATCGATTAAACGGTGGTCATAAGACAGCGCTAAATACATCATCGGAAGAATCTCTACCTTACCATTTACAGCCATAGGGCGGTCTTTAATGGCATGCATGCCTAAAATTGCGCTCTGTGGTGGGTTAATGATAGGTGTAGACATCAGAGAACCAAATACGCCACCGTTAGTGATAGTGAAGTTACCACCACTTAAGTCTTCAACAGTTAATTTACCATCGCGACCTTTAACAGCCAGTTCTTTAATTTTTTTCTCGATATCTGCCATGCTCATTGCATCAACATCACGTAGAACTGGAGTTACCAGACCACGAGGCGTAGAGACGGCAATGCTGATATCAAAATAGTTGTGGTAAACCACATCGCTGCCATCAATAGAAGCGTTAACTTCTGGATAGCGTTTCAGTGCTTCTACCGCAGCTTTAACATAGAAGGACATAAAGCCTAAACGTACACCGTGGCGTTTTTCGAATGCTTCGCCATATTGTTTCCGTAAGTCTTTAATTGGTTGCATGTTAACTTCATTAAATGTTGTCAACATTGCAGTGGTGTTTTTCGCTTCTAACAGGCGCTCTGCGATACGTTTACGTAAACGTGTCATTGGTACACGTTTCTCGCTACGGTGTGCTAACGGCGCTTGTGGTGCAGCAGGTGCTGTTGCTGCTGGAGCTGCTGATTTATTTGCTGCTAAATGTTTTTCAACATCTTCACGAGTCAAACGACCACCAACACCCGTCCCTTTAATGTCAGCTGGGTTCAGGCTATGTTCTGCAATCAAGCGACGAATAGCTGGGCTCAGAGCGTCATTACTTTCAGTCTCTAGGCTTGCAGTTTGGCGTTGTGCTGGCGTTGCTTCCTGTGCATCTTTAACTTCAGCAGGAATACCTGAGCTATCACCTAAACGAATACGACCTAACAGTTGTTTAGATAATACCGTCGCGCCTTCTTCTTCAACGATAGCTTCTAACACACCTGCTTCACTTGCAGGCACTTCTAACACCACTTTATCTGTTTCGATCTCAACCAGGACTTCGTCACGCTGAACACTATCACCTGGTTTTTTATGCCATGTGGCAACCGTGGCATCTGCAACGGACTCAGGAAGATCGGGAACAAGAATTTCTACGCTACTCATTTTCTATCCTTTAATTATTCAATGTTCAAAGCGTCATTAACCAGGGCTTTTTGTTGTTCCTGGTGAACGGACGTATAGCCAACTGCTGGTGATGAAGAAGCAGCTCGACCTGCATAACGTAAAGTAGCCCCTGCTGGGATAGCTTCACGGAAATTATGTTGACTGCAATACCAAGCACCTTGGTTTAATGGCTCTTCTTGACACCATACAAAGTCTTTAACATCAGTAAATTGCGCCAACGCTTTTTGGATATCATCGTGTGGGAACGGATACAACTGCTCAATACGCACGATAGCAACGTCAGTTTGTTCATTCTTACGACGTTGTTCTAACAGATCGTAATAGACTTTCCCTGAACACAGAACGACGCGTTTCACATTTTTCGGATTGATTTCATCGATTTCACCGATAACTGGTTCGAATTTGCCATTCGCCAGTTCATCCATACTAGATACTGCTAATGGGTGACGGAGCAGAGACTTCGGTGACATCACAATCAGAGGACGACGCATGCCACGTAAGGCCTGACGACGTAACATGTGGTAAACCTGAGCTGGTGTTGATGGAACACATACTTGCATGTTTTGATCAGCACACAGTTGGAGATAACGCTCTAAACGTGCAGATGAGTGTTCTGGCCCCTGACCTTCATATCCATGTGGCAGTAACATTACAAGGCCACACATACGACCCCATTTTTGCTCACCAGAGCTAATGAATTGGTCGATAACAACCTGAGCACAGTTTGCGAAGTCACCAAATTGCGCTTCCCAAATCGTCAGAGCACGTGGTTCAGTCGTCGCATAACCATATTCAAATGCCAATACTGCGTTTTCTGTTAGGACAGAGTCCCAAACGTTGAATACGCCTTGACCGTTATGAATATTTTGTAATGGAACATAGACAGAACCGTTAGTTTGGTTATGAATAACCGCATGGCGGTGGAAGAATGTACCACGACCCGCATCTTCACCTGACAAACGAACAGGAACACCTTCATCAACCAATGTTGCATAAGCTAAAGTTTCAGCCGCACCCCAGTCGAGTAATTTTTCGCCTTTCGCCATTTCAGCGCGATCTGCATAAATTTTCTCAACACGAGACTGAGCAACAACACCTTCAGGAATAGTGCTAACTTTAGTTGCCAATTCAGTTAAACGTTTGATATCAACGGTCGATTTGTATGATTCATCCCATTCATGGTTCAAATACGGAGCCCATGTATAAGAATTGAGTCCCATTTCACGGTACTCTTCAACCACACAATTACCTGCATCTAAGGCATCACGGTACAGATTGACCATTTCAGTCACATCATTAGCACTCAACACGTTCTCTGCAATTAAACGATCCGCATAAATTTTACGTGGTGTTGGATGCTGTTTGATTTTTTGATACATCACAGGCTGAGTTGCACTTGGCTCATCCGCTTCGTTATGACCATGACGGCGATAACACACTAAATCGATCATCACATCACGTTTAAATGTATTACGGAAATCTAGCGCTAAGCGAGTCACAAATGAAACGGCTTCAGGATCATCAGCATTCACGTGGAAAATAGGCGCCTGCACCATTTTCACGATATCAGTACAGTATTCAGTTGAACGGGTATCTTTCGGATTTGAAGTAGTAAAACCAATTTGGTTGTTAATAACGATACGTACAGTACCGCCAACTTCATAACCACGAGCCTGAGACATGTTCAGTGTTTCTTGAACAACACCCTGACCGGTAACTGCGGAGTCACCATGAATAGTGATTGGTAACACCATGTTGCTGCGACCTTCGTCCAAGCGATCACGACGAGCACGCACTGAACCAATTACCACAGGGCTAACAATTTCAAGGTGAGATGGGTTAAATGCTAACGCTAAGTGAACACGAGAACCGGCGGTTTCAAAGTCAGACGAGAAACCTTGGTGATATTTAACGTCACCCGCACTTGAATGGTCTTTATGTTTACCCGCGAATTCATCGAATAATTCACCAGGTTTTTTACCTAGGATATTCACAAGAACGTTTAAACGACCACGGTGAGCCATCCCCAGAACAACTTCACGAGTATCCTGTTTGCCTGCGTGGTGAATTAAATCTTTCAGCATTGGGATCAGGGCATCACCGCCTTCCAATGAGAAACGTTTAGCCCCTGGGAATTTAGCCCCGATATAGCGCTCAAGGCCTTCAGCGGCGGTGAGTTCCGCTAAGAAACGTAATTTTTCTTCTTTAGAGAAAACTTTTGCAACATCAACTGACTCAAGACGTTGTTGAATCCAACGTTTTTCTTCAGTATTTGTGATATGCATATATTCAGCACCAATCGAACCGCAATAAATGCGTTTCAAGTGCTCATATAGCTCACTGAGTTTCATGGTTTCTTTGCCAATAGCAAATGAACCCACGTTAAAGGTTTCGTCGAAATCTTCTTTCGTCAGATTATGGAATGCTGGGTCTAAATCTGGAACAGATTCGCGTTTCCAAAGCCCTAACGGGTCAAGATTCGCATTCTGGTGCCCGCGGAAGCGGAATGCATTTATTAACTGCAAAACTTTGACTTGTTTTGCATCGATAGCTGGATCGCTAACAGAAGTGTGATAACGCGTAGAGTCTTTTGCTAAGCGGCGGAAGTAATCGCGCGCTTGGGAGTGGAATTGTTCACCACTAGTACCTAAAGTAGCACCAGGAAGTTGCTCAAAAATGGCTTTCCACTCGGCATCTACAGAGTTAGGGTCAGTCAGATAATCTTCATAAAGCTGTTCTATATATGTCTGGTTCGCGCCTGCCAGAAAGCTTGAATCCAGCCAGTCCTTCATTACGCCGTTCTGCATTGTGATCCCTTAAGCTTTAAAAGCTTTAGTTTTCGCCGTGGTTAACTAATTACCGCATTTAAGCGGCCTCGATAAAGGTTCTCTTGGACGTGCTTTATGCATGTTCTCTCTTTGGGAGGCCCTTTATCAGTAAGGGTTTCCCTTTTAAGGAACCTTTAAAAACTGGCTACGGTTTTTAAAGGCCCCTATGCTTGGGCTGTCGTCTTCATCTTTTTTTGCAGTTGGCTATTTTTTCTACTTTTTACTGTTACTTTCTTTGCTTTCACTTTTTTGCGCTTTTGTTATGACAACGTTTTATTAAGTGCTACATTTTATATATGACAATGTTACTTTCTGATGCTCGTTGTGGGTATTTCGTTTTCGCGCTTTTGTGACCTTAAGCGCTATTTAAATTAAAAACCCTACTTTACTTTACGCCCTATTTTTAAGTTATGTATTTATTTTGTGCTATTCCCATTTTAACCCGTAGCACTTAAGCACTACGGGTTAAATATTCACTATCAGGCAGTATGTTTTAGCAACATAGATTTAATATGACCGATAGCTTTTGTTGGATTTAGCCCTTTAGGGCATACATTGACACAATTCATGATGCTATGACAGCGGAAAACACTAAAAGCGTCGTTCAGATCATCTAATCTTGAATCCGTTTCAGTATCGCGGCTATCGATCAGGAAGCGGTATGCTGCCAGCAAGCCCGCAGGCCCAATAAACTTATCTGGATTCCACCAGAAAGATGGGCAAGAAGTCGAACAACAAGCACATAAGATACACTCGTATAAACCATCAAGTTTTTCACGTTGTGCAGGAGTTTGTAAATTCTCACGAGCAGGTGGGTTCTTATTATCATTAATAAGATATGGGCGGATTTTCTCGTATTGGGTATAAAACTGAGTCATGTCGATAATCAGGTCGCGCACAACAGGCAAACCTGGTAACGGACGGATAACAATTTTTTTCCCACCACGGATTAAAGCGGACAATGGTGTGATACACGCCAGCCCGTTTTTACCGTTCATATTGACACCATCAGAACCACAGACACCTTCACGACAAGAACGACGGAATGACAGTGTTGGATCCTGTTCTTTAATTTGGATCAACGCATCCAACAGCATCATGTCACGCCCTTCTGGCACTTCGAGGGTGTAATCTTGCATGCGTGGGGCGTTGTCCACATCTGGATTATAACGATAAATCGAAAATTGTAGTTTCATAGTTTATTTCTCCGCAACTGGATTAACACCACGCATTAGTAGGTACGAATTTTCGGTGGGAAGGCTTCACGCAATTTTGGCTGCATGTTGACTTCACGACGCGTCATCGTTTCAGATTGCGGTAAATATAATGAGTGACATAACCAATTCGCATCATCACGCTCTGGATAGTCAAAGCGGCTATGCGCCCCACGACTTTCTGTACGGAAGTTCGCTGCTTGTGCTGTCGCATAAGCGGTTTCCATCAGGTTATCCAGTTCTAAACACTCAATACGCTGAGTGTTGAACTCTGTTGAGGTATCATCAAGACGTGCATTTTGCAGGCGTTCACGGATCACTTTTAGCTCTTCCAGACCTTTCGCCATCGCATCACCTTCACGGAATACCGAGAAGTTATGCTGCATACAGGTTTGCAGTGCCTTGCGGATCTCAGTTGGATCTTCGCCAGTACGAGCCCCTTCCCAACGGTTAAAGCGTGTCATCGCCGCATCAATATCGGATTCAGAAGCATCACGCATTGAACCTTGTTCCATGATGGACTCTTTTAGGTGTAGACCCGCAGAACGACCAAATACGACTAAGTCGAGCAATGAGTTACCGCCTAAACGGTTAGCGCCGTGTACAGATACACACGCAATTTCACCCACAGCAAACAGACCTGGGATAACTTCGTCTTCGCCTTTTTCGTTATAGCGAATCGCTTGGCCAGTCACTTTTGTTGGAATACCACCCATCATATAGTGACAAGTTGGAATAACTGGGATTGGCTCTTTGATTGGGTCAACGTGAGCAAAGGTACGGGATAATTCAAGGATACCCGGTAAACGAGACTCGAGAACTTCTTTCCCTAAATGATCCAATTTCAGTTTGGCATGCGGACCCCAAGGACCATCACAACCACGGCCTTCACGGATTTCAATCATGATTGAACGTGCAACAACATCACGACCGGCCAAATCTTTCGCATTTGGCGCATAACGTTCCATGAAGCGCTCACCGTCTTTATTCAGCAAATAACCACCTTCACCACGGCAACCTTCTGTCACAAGAACCCCTGCGCCAGCGATACCCGTCGGGTGGAATTGCCACATTTCCATATCTTGTAAAGGAACACCAGCACGAGCTGCCATCCCAACACCATCACCGGTATTGATATGCGCATTGGTGGTCGATTGATAAATACGCCCTGCACCACCCGTAGCTAAAATGGTCGCTTTAGCTTTGAAGTAAACTAATTCGCCAGTTTCCATACAAATTGCAGTACAGCCCACCACATCGCCGTCTTGATTTTTAACTAAATCAAGGGCATACCACTCTGAAAAGATGGTTGTGTGATTTTTTAAGTTTTGCTGATACAAAGTATGTAACAGTGCGTGACCAGTCCGGTCAGCCGCAGCCGCAGTACGTGCCGCTTGCTCGCCACCGAAATTCTTAGACTGACCACCAAATGGACGCTGATAAATACTGCCATCGTCTAAGCGAGAAAAAGGTAACCCCATATGCTCTAATTCTAGGATAGCCTCGGGCCCTGTTTTACACATGTATTCGATTGCATCTTGGTCACCGATATAGTCGGAACCTTTCACGGTATCATACATATGCCATTCCCAGTTATCAGGGTGAGTGTTGCCTAAAGCAACAGTGATACCACCTTGCGCTGATACTGTATGAGAACGGGTTGGAAATACTTTTGACAGCAGAGCACAAGACAGGCCCAACTGTGAAATTTGAAGTGCTGCACGCATACCTGCGCCACCAGCACCAATAACGATAGCGTCAAACTCTCTGATTGGCAGATTCATTTATGCACCCCACACAACAATTGTTCCGTAAATTAAATAAGCCAACAGACCAACAACGATAGCCAGTTGCAGCACTAAACGAATTGCTAGCGGCTTGACATAGTCAGTTAGCACTTGCCACATGCCAATCCACGCATGCACAAGAATCGAGAACAATGTGAGGATAGTAAATACTTTCGTCACAGAAGAAGCGAAGAAACCACGCCATACTTCATAAGTAATATCATTGATAGCAACAAAACCAACAATGTAGATTACGTATAATACGATAATAATCGCAGAAGCACGGATTAACAGCCAGTCCTGGATACCAGTACGGCCTAAAGCAGAAGCATTACTTACCATACTAAGATCCCCGCCAGAATTGCCAGAATTACGGTGATAACAAATGTAATTTTTGCAGATGAGTTACCAGCAGCAAGGGTTTCATCAACACAGCCAAAATCCATCAGCATATGACGAATACCACCACAAATGTGGTAAGCCAATGCCGTTAGAATGCCCCAAAGAATGAACTTAGCAAAAAAGCCAGTCATTATTTCAGACGCGTATTGAAAACCTTCTGGAGAGGAGAGAGATGTCCCTAGCAACCAAAGCAGAATACCAACTGCGATGAGAGTAATGACGCCAGAGACACGGTGCAAGATCGAAGATATTGCAGTGATCGGGAAATGAATCGTCTGCAAATCAAGGTTGACAGGTCTTTGTTTTTTCACAATTTTGCCCACACAGCTCTTTATTATTTTCCATCCTCCGGACCTGGGGTGGAAATCAGACAGCGACAGGGGGTACAAAATGCAACTTAACACAAACTCTAATCCATCATGTTTAAATAAAGTTGCATACTGATCACGCTGGGAACTCCTACTACAGGGTAATCCGGAGACCTGCCGCTAGTATAAAGTCTTCACAATGCCATTACAATTCCCACACAAAATGTTTGGGTACATTTAGCCCGAACAGTGAGAAGGATCACGATTTAAACATTTTGTATAAATGTGCTTATCTTATTTGACAATGATTCAACATTTATCTTACATATAGGTCTAGCAGAATTATCTTAAGGTGTGGGCGTTCCCTCACTGAAAAATAAAAAACATGAATGTTGCAATGTTAAGTACCTTCCAATTTGAACTGTGACAGGTATTACTAACAAAAGTTATGAAAGTTGTTCCTCTTACCACAAATAATGATATTGTAAGTAAAACAACAAAAAGAACATAACATCTACACACTCATAAACAACCTAATTACATTGTCGTCGGTCGTCAGATTTCAGGTTTTATGTGATAGCTAGCTGATTTTCTAATCATACCGGTAGAACAATGCACGAAGAAACAGTATAACGCTGAGCTTCTGGGTTGTTGGGTGTCGATTATCAAGCGCTAAGGAGACCGTAAATGGCTGATAACAAAGCTAAGCTAACGACTGGTAGTAAGGGTGATATTGACCTCGATATTTTAAGCCCTACCATTGGTCAAGACGTTATCGATGTCCGAACTTTAGGTTCAAAAGGGTTCTTTACCTATGACCCTGGTTTTACTTCTACTGCATCCTGTGAATCAAAAATCACCTATATCGATGGTGATAAAGGCATTCTGCTGCATCGTGGTTTCCCGATCGATCAACTCGCTACCGAAGCTTCTTACCTCGAAGTTTGTTATATCCTGTTATACGGCGAAGCACCGACTCAAGAGCAATACGACACATTTAAAAATACGGTAACTCGCCACACGATGATCCACGAGCAAATCACTCGCATGCTGAATGGCTTCCGTCGTGACTCACACCCAATGGCAGTGTTATGTGGTGTAACAGGTGCACTGGCTGCGTTCTACCATGATGCATTGGACGTGAACAACCCGCGCCACCGTGAAATTACAGCTTATCGTCTGCTGTCAAAAATGCCAACTGTTGCGGCAATGTGTTATAAATACTCCATTGGCCAGCCTTTTGTTTATCCACGTAATGAACTGTCGTACGCGGGTAACTTCTTGCATATGATGTTCTCTACACCATGTGAAGAATATGTGGTAAATCCAGTTCTCGAACGTGCAATGGATCGGATTTTAATCCTACATGCTGACCACGAACAGAACGCTTCAACATCAACCGTACGTACTGCTGGGTCATCAGGTGCAAACCCATTTGCTTGTATTGCTGCGGGTATTGCGTCTCTGTGGGGGCCAGCTCACGGTGGGGCTAACGAAGCCTGTTTACGCATGTTGGAAGAAATTCAAACCGTTGAGCATATCCCTGCATTTATCGAACGTGCGAAAGACAAAAATGACTCTTTCCGCTTAATGGGCTTTGGTCACCGTGTTTATAAAAACCATGACCCACGTGCAACTGTGATGCGTGAAACTTGCCACGAAGTACTTAATGAGTTGGGCTTAAACGATAGCTTACTCGAAGTCGCTATGGAGCTAGAACGTATTGCCCTGAATGACCCGTACTTCATTAAGAAAAAACTGTATCCAAACGTTGACTTCTATTCAGGTATCATATTGAAGGCAATGGGAATTCCATCTTCAATGTTTACTGTTATTTTTGCTATTGCACGTACAATTGGTTGGATAGCCCATTGGAATGAAATGCATGATGACGGTCTGAAAATTGCTCGTCCTCGTCAGCTGTATACGGGTTACAGCCAACGTAAATTCAACTCTGGATTAGCAAAAAAATAATATTCAATTAAATCTATCCCCCTACAAATACTCAAGCCTCGGTTTATCGAGGCTTTTTCTCTTTTACTGTTGATATTCCCGCGGTGTTACCCCACTCATTTTGCGAAAAAAACTGATAAAAGCACTATCACTGGCTAAGCCAAGCTCTTGAGTAATAAAGTGATATGGGTGATTTTGTGCCAATAACTCAATCGCTTTAATAAACCGCCATTGTTGCCGCCATGTTTGATAAGTCATTCCGGTTTCTTTTAAGAAAACCCGTGTAATGGTTTTTTCACTTGCGCCAATCGTTTGAGCAAGTTGGTTTAAATTAGGTGGTAATTGCTCGATATCGAGGCCTTTAAAGCGCCTATCTTGAGGAAGTGCAAGTAATGTTGGCTCAGTCGTTGCACTTTGTAGTTCATCGATAAATACTGGTAATAAATTTGCTAAGCGCCCTTGTTGCCAATCACTGTCAAACGGGGCAATTGCAATCCGTTCAAGTACCTCTCTTAGCAGAGGTGAAATGCTCAAAATGACGACTTCATTCGCTATTTTTTTAGCATATTGTTCACTTAAATACACCGAACGATAGCCCACAGATGCGCGCATTTGTGCTCGGTGACAAACAAATGGAGGTATCCATGCCACCCTTCCAGGAGGTAATAGAGAAATTCGGTTCTCAAGTGAAATTCGTATACACCCTTGTTGTGTAAACAAAAGCTGCCCCATTTCATGGCTATGTAAACCAGAATCATGTTGCCCCATTTGAGCTGCTATTCCCAATACTGGCGCTGTATACCAGTGAGTTTGAAATTCATCTGTTTGTTCTAGCCAAGCCATAATGTCCCTTTTTTGATATTTATAGTCTTTATTTTTGTAATGGGACACTAAAAATACCATTAAACTGCTTGTCATTGAATAGTTGTATTCATCTTCACCATCTATTTTTTATTAATATAAGCAGGATAATTGGTATGAAACACCCTCTTTCATTATGGCTTGCTGTTGCCTTAATGATGTTTCCACAAATCGTGGAAACCATATACAGCCCAGCATTGACCAACATTGCTAGCGCATTTAATGTCGATGCTGAACAAGCATCACAAACATTATCATTCTATTTCTTTGCTTTTGCGCTAGGTGTCGTATTGTGGGGAAGAATGTGTGACACGCTAGGCCGCCGCCCGACTATCCTGGCAGGTCTGTTGATCTACGGTATCGCCTCTATCTGCGCGTTGTTTATCACACACTTTTATTTATTACTGTTAATGAGAATGCTTGCCGCATTTGGTGCCGCCGTCGGTTCAATTGGAACACAAACAGCAATGCGTGATAGCTATCAAGGGCATGAATTAGCTAAAGTTTTTTCAATTATGGGTATTGCCCTAGCCATTAGTCCTGCATTAGGGATGTTATTCGGTGCGGGGTTAGTTAGTTTTGGCGGATATATCGCCGTTTTTACTGGCTTGGCATTTCTCGCGGTCGTGCTTTTTATTTGGTCTACTTGCCGTTTACCAGAAACACGCCCTGAAAATGTGATCAAAGTCCCATTTATGGCGACATTTTTACGAATGATCACAGATAAAGAAATTGTTAGAAATGTGATCTTGATAGCATTTTTCAACATTAATTTATTTAGCTATTATCAGCTGGCACCTTTCAGTTTTGAACGATTAATGCTCACTCAGCAACAATTTGGTTTAACTGGAATTTTATTAGCACTTGGAGTGGGCTTAGGGTCAATCATTAATCGTCATTTATTGGCTAAAAAACACACATCTGAGCAACTTGTTAAGCTCTCTAGCATCATATCTTTGATAAGTGGTTGCTTGGTTTTTGCTCTGATGGATTCTATTTGGTTCATTTTACCGGTGATTGGTGTAGTTATTGGATATGGAATTGCTATTCCTAATATCCTTGCACATGCTTTAAATCGCTATAGTGATAGAAAAGGTACTGCTGGGGCTATTTTAGGTTTGTTTTACTATATCGGACTCGCCATTGGTTTGATGGTCGCAGGCTGGAGCCAACACTTAGGCTTGGTATTAACCATTTCAGGGTTGGTTCTTGTTCTTTCATCATTACGCTATCGAATTTATACGAGTTAACTTTTTATTTTACTAATTACACATAATTTTCTACGTATTTTATATCACAAGTATGTGACTAGGGGTCGCGAGTGTAGCCAACACCGCCAAGGTTAGAATTAGAAACTCAATGAAGATTAGCTTGAAAATTTAATTCTCTAAATAGTTCGAGTTGTGGCTAGGCGGCAAATGAGCGACTCCCTAGGAGCATAGCCAACACTGCCGAGGTTAGAATTAGAAAATCAATGAAGATTAGCTTGAAAATTTAATTCTCTAAATAGTTCGAGTTGTGGCTAGGCGGCAAATGAGCGACTCCCTAAGAGTATAGCCAACACCGCCGAGGTTAGATTTAGAAAATCAATGAAGATTAGCTTGAAAATTTAATTCTCTAAATAGTTCGAGTTGTGGCTAGGCGGCAAATGAGCGACTCCCTAAGAGCATAGCCAACACTGCCGAGGTTAGAATTAGAAAATCAATGAAGATTAGCTTGAAAATTTAATTCTCTAAATAGTTCGAGTTGTAGCTAGGCGGCAAATGAGCGACTCCCTAGGAGCATACACAAGTATGTGACTAGGGGTCGCGAGTGTAGCCAACACCGCCGAGGTTAGATTTAGAAAATCAATGAAGATTAGCTTGAAGATTTAATTCTCTAAATAGTTCGAGTTGTGGCTAGGCGGCAAATGAGCGACTCCCTAGGAGCATACACAAGTATGTGACTAGGGGTCGCGAGTGTAGCCAACACCGCCACAGCTCGAAATATGACGAGAATTAGGCTGGGTTATCGATATCGATAAACTCTGCGTCTAACCCATGGTGATCAACTAGCCACTTAGTCAGCGCTTTAATCCCATAACGCTCTGTCGCATGATGCCCTGCACTGTAGAAATGGATACCCATTTCTCTTGCTATATGGATTGTTTGCTCTGAAACTTCACCTGTCACAAATGCATCTACGCCAAACTCGGCGGCTTGTAAGATAAAGCCTTGTCCGCCCCCTGTGCACCATGCAATTTGGCGAATTTCATCTTTAGCATTGTCACCACAATGCAACACTTTGCGACCAAGGCGGGACTCTAAGCGCTGGGTTAATTCCTGTGGTGTAATCGGTTGATCAAAGAAACCGAATGGCATTAATGGATCAATTTGGCCATTTACTTGCACACCCATGATATACGCAAGCTGAGTATTATTACCTAATTGATGATGAGCATCTAAAGGAAGATGGTAACCATAAAGGTTAATATCATTCGCTAATAATGTTTTTAAGCGATTTTTTTTCATACCTTTAATAATTGCGGGCTCATTTTTCCAAAAATAGCCATGGTGAACAATCACAGCATCCGCTTTCTTTTCAACTGCCACGTCCAGTAGTGCTTGGCAGGCTGTTACACCGGTGATGATTTTATGCACATGAGGGCGCCCCTCAACCTGCAATCCATTTGGTGCAAAATCTTGGAATTCACTAATTTTCAGCTCATCATTAATGATTTCTTCTAATCTTAAATTATGCATTATGTGGTCCTTTTTACTACACCGCTATAGGGTCAACCCCATCATTTTGAATGTAATTTACTGATAATCAATAAGCATAAACGGAAACATGCTTTTTTTCTGTGTTATTTTCTGTAAATAAGGATGCTAACCAAAAAGAAAGGCAATAAGGAAAAGAAAAACAGGATGAGGGATAAAAAAAACAATATCCCCACAATAGGTCATTGCAGGGATATGGCATTACCACTTAAAAGCAAAGCAATTATTAATGATGGCTTTCAAACGTGGCTTCTGAACGCTCTAACCAAACGGGCTTATCGCTGGTTTTAGCCCATACTTTGTGTAAATGGCTATAAAATTTTGCTCGTTGCGGATGAAAAACCATAACCGGAAACGCAATAATGCCAGCTGTAACAGCAGCAGTGCGGCGTGCAAGTACCTGATTACGGGAATATTCGCGATATGTGGACATCGGTATCCTCCTTCAGTTGCCACTCTATTTGTCGATTCCAGAATTGCTCTAAAACCCCAAATAATGACTGTTTAGAAGAGCGACTAAAACCGAACAGATAATATAAAAATTAACTGTCAATATCATAGCTCAAACTGTGTAATAAAACTACTCATCTGACCACTATAAATTAAAATTTACATAATAAAATGATAAATTCCGTTGTTTTATTACATTATTTAACCTGGTTGCGTCAAAAACAAACAAATCAGCAACATTTACATAACAATTATTCGCTTTAACTCGCCATCTCTGTTTTATTTTATTCCCTCGTATAAAAATACATTTTTATACTTTTTTTACACCGAAGGTCTATTTTTTATCAGCTTCTTTACAACGGAAGTTTTAGCCTTATTGCATGGAAATAATAAGGAGAAAATACTGTGTCATTACTTTCCATTATTGGGGCAGTTCTCGTTGTGTTACTGCTGGTTTATCTGGTCTATGCCCTGCTAAGCGCGGAGGATTTTTAATATGACCACTACCACAATTTTAATTATCGGTAGCTTTTTACTCGTGCTGTTTATTTTGGCAAAACCATTAGGCAATGGTATTGCTCGGTTAATTGATAGCGATATACCGAGTACGCTAATAAAAAGCGAAGCCCTTCTTTGGCGCTTAGGCGGCGTAAAAAAGCCAGGGCGAGAAATGGCGGAAATGACTTGGCTACAATATGCCTTATCGATTTTACTGTTCAATATTTTAGGCTTTATATTGCTGTTTTCTATATTAATATTCCAAGGTCATTTGCCCCTTAACCCACAACAATTTCCGGGAATGAGTTGGGATTTAGCCTTTAACACCGCAATTAGCTTTGTCACAAATACTAATTGGCAATCCTATAGCGGTGAAAACACATTAAGTTATCTAAGCCAGATGTCTGGGTTAACAGTACAAAATTTCCTTTCCGCTGCAACAGGGATTGCCGTTGTTTTCGCCCTTATCCGAGCATTTTCACGCCATGGTCGTAAAACGGTTGGTAATGCATGGGTGGATATCTACCGTATTACTGTGTATCTACTTTTCCCATTAGCGATTATTTTTGCTCTATTTTTTGTTAGCCAAGGTGTTATCCAAAACTTCTCAGATTACCTATTAGTTAATAACCTAAATAATAGCAACCAGTTATTACCAATGGGGCCTGTCGCCTCTCAAGAAGCAATTAAGCTACTCGGTACTAACGGAGGCGGTTTCTTTGGAGCTAATTCTTCACACCCATTTGAAAACCCAACGGCATTAAGCAATTTCGTACAAATGTTAGCCATTTTTCTAATTCCAACAGCGTTATGTTTTGCTTTTGGGCGTGTCGTTGGCAACAACAAGCAAGGTCACACTCTGCTATGGGTGATGGGGATTATTTTTGTCGTTGCTGCCATAGCGGTTATCAAAGCAGAGTATGTTGGTAATCCATTTTTAAGTGAATTCCATGCGACTACCACTGCCAATATGGAAGGAAAAGAAAGCCGCTTTGGTATCTTAGGCTCCGCATTATTCGCTGTTGTAACAACAGCTGCCTCTTGTGGTGCTGTTAATGCGATGCATGATTCCTTTACTGCGATGGGTGGCATGGTGCCGATGTGGTTAATGCAAATCGGTGAAGTGGTTTTCGGCGGTGTGGGATCTGGCTTATATGGCATGTTGCTATTTGTTTTACTCGCCGTATTCCTTGCTGGGCTAATGATTGGTCGTACTCCTGAATATCTCGGTAAAAAAATCGAGGTGCGCGAAATGAAAATGGTTGCACTCGCTATTTTAGTGACTCCCACTTTAGTACTACTGGGTACCACACTTTCATTAATGACTGAAGCAGGGCGTGCAGGGATCTTAAACCCAGGCGCTCACGGGTTTAGTGAAGTGTTATACGCTTTTTCCTCCGCAGCGAATAATAACGGTAGCGCGTTTGCTGGACTTAGCGCAAATACACCGTTTTACAACCTGCTATTGGCGGTCACCATGTTCTTAGGACGTTTTGGCGTCATTCTGCCAGTTCTCGCCATTGCAGGTTCGATGGCAAGCAAGAAACCTCAAGCGCAAAGTAATGCAACATTACCCACAACAGGTCCGTTATTTATTGGTCTGCTTGTATTCACTGTACTTCTCATTGGTGCGCTGACCTTTGTACCTGCCCTTGCGTTAGGTCCAATTGCAGAGCAACTACACATCGGTTTCGCGGGATAATGAGGGGAAGAAAATGAAAAGTAATAACATCAAATTATTTGATAATAAATTAATCAAACAATCTATCTTTGAAGCATTCAAAAAATGCACACCGCAAGCACAATGGCGAAATCCCGTGATGTTCGTGGTGTATATCGGCAGTATTATCACCACCCTTTTATGGTTAGCAATGGTAACTCATTACACTGAGGGTAACGCTTGGTTTAGTGGAATGGTGACACTATGGCTATGGTTTACACTGCTCTTTGCTAATTTTGCCGAGGCGCTAGCTGAAGGGCGAAGTAAGGCACAAGCCCAAAGTTTAAAAGGGGTAAAACAGCAAAGTAACGCAACTCGTTTGGCTTCTGCATCAATGGATGCGGCTCAAGAAATCGTGGTTTCAAGCCAGTTACGTAAAGGGGATATCGTGCTTATCCATGCTGGAGAAACAATCCCTTGCGATGGTGAAGTGCTTGAAGGTGGTGCATCTGTCGATGAAAGTGCAATTACTGGTGAGTCAGCTCCTGTGATCCGTGAATCCGGTGGTGACTTTTCCTCAGTCACCGGAGGGACTCGCGTTCTTTCTGATTGGTTAATTGTTGAATGTACCGTAAACCCCGGTGAAACATTCTTAGACCGAATGATTTCAATGGTTGAAGGCGCACAACGTCGTAAAACCCCCAATGAAATCGCTTTAACGATCCTGTTAACCGCCCTGACGATTATTTTCGTGTTGGTATGCGCCACCTTGTACCCATTCACGGTTTTTGCTGCCGATTATGCAGGCGCAGGTAGTGCGGTCTCTATTCTAGTCCTTATAGCTTTATTAATTTGCTTAATTCCAACCACTATTGGCGGGTTACTCTCTTCTATTGGTGTGGCAGGGATGAGCCGTATGTTAGGTGCAAATGTGATTGCCACCAGCGGTCGTGCAGTGGAGGCTGCGGGTGATGTCGACGTCTTATTACTCGATAAAACCGGTACTATCACCCTTGGTAACCGACAAGCATCTGAGTTTTTGCCTTTAACGGGTGTGACTGAACAGCAACTAGCAGATGCTGCTCAACTTTCTTCTTTAGCCGATGAAACCCCTGAAGGGCGTAGTATTGTCGTGTTGGCGAAACAAAAGTTTAATTTACGTGAAAGAGATATTCATGGCCTGAATGCTACCTTTGTTCCGTTCTCTGCAATGACTCGTATGAGCGGTGTCAACATTGGAGAAAGAATGATCCGCAAAGGTTCTGCGGATGCGATACGCCGCTACGTTGAAGCAAACCACAGTAAATTCCCGATAGAAGCCGACCAATTAGTTGAAAAAGTCGCTCATTTAGGGGGAACCCCTCTTGTTGTTGTGGACGACCAAACAGTACTCGGTGTTGTAGCATTAAAAGATATTGTTAAAGGGGGAATGAAAGAGCGATTTGCTCAAATGCGTAGCATGGGGATCAAAACAGTTATGATCACCGGAGATAACCACTTAACAGCCGCCGCTATTGCTGCAGAAGCCGGTGTCGATGACTTCCTCGCTGAGGCAACCCCCGAAGCCAAGCTCGCATTAATCCGCCAATATCAATCAGAAGGCCGACTAGTTGCCATGACGGGTGATGGTACCAACGATGCCCCAGCATTAGCGCAAGCGGATGTGGCTGTAGCGATGAACTCAGGGACACAAGCGGCCAAAGAAGCAGGTAACATGGTTGATTTAGACTCTAACCCAACCAAATTAATTGAGGTCGTCCATATTGGTAAACAAATGTTGATGACACGAGGCTCATTAACAACCTTTAGTATAGCCAATGATATTGCAAAATACTTTGCCATCATTCCAGCCGCTTTTGCTGTCACTTGGCCTCAACTTAATGCATTAAATATTATGCAGTTACATTCACCTGCATCTGCGATTCTCTCAGCGGTGATCTTTAACGCTTTAATTATAATTTTCTTGATCCCATTGGCGATTAAAGGGGTCAATTATCGCCCTATGAGCTCCCAATCATTGTTGCAACGTAACTTAAGCCTCTATGGTTTAGGTGGGTTAATAGTGCCATTTGTTGGGATTAAATTAATTGATATGTTTATTCGCTTATTTGGGATATAAGGAATTGATAATGAACATGATCCGCTCTTCTATTATTATGTTAATAATTCTCACTTTATTCACAGGGATCGCCTACCCATTGATGGTGACAGGGCTTGCTAATGTCTTTTTCCCTTGGCAAGCTCATGGCTCCTTACTCACTCAAGATGATCAGGTTATCGGTTCTGAACTGATTGGACAAAATATACAAAGTGAAAATTACTTTCATGGGCGTCCCTCTGCAACCGCTGAAGCCCCTTATAATACATTAGCATCTGGCGGTAGTAATTTAGCCGTTAGCAACCCATTACTATTACAAACAATGGAACAACGAAGTGCCCAACTTCGCTCAGAAAACCCAGCGGCTGACAAGAGCATCCCTGTTGATTTATTAACAGCCTCTGCCAGTGGATTAGACCCCAATATTTCTGTTGATGCGGCGTTATATCAAGCCCCGCGAATTGCTAAACACAGACAGATCCCACTAGAAGAGGTAAAATCATTAATTAATACTCATACTGAAAATAGTGTATTCGCTTTTTTAGGCGAGCCTGTTATTAATGTCTTAAAGTTAAACCTTGCTCTTGATGAATATCAGCAACAAGCCAATAGCCAAACTCACTAAGGCCTATTATGAAAAATCAGGAACCTAGTCGCCCTAATCCCGACGATTTATTGGTAAAGGCCAATGAAACAGGCCGTGGCAAATTAAAAATTTTTTTCGGCGCCTGTGCTGGCGTCGGGAAAACCTATGCCATGCTTCAAGAAGCCCAAAGACTAAGGTCACAAGGATTAGATGTGCTTATTGGTGTAGTAGAAACCCATGAACGCGAAGAAACAGCTGCGTTACTTGAAGGTCTCTCACAGTTACCACCAAAGCGTATCCAACATAGGGGACGCCGTTTAACTGCTTTTGATATTGACGCCGCAATTGCTAGGCACCCAGCCATTATTTTAATGGATGAATTAGCATTTAGTAATCCTAATGGCAGCCTACACCCTAAACGCTGGCAGGATGTCGAAGAGCTATTAAATGCTGGTATTGATGTCCTTACGACCATTAACGTTCAACATATTGAAAGTTTAAATGATATCGTCGGAAGCATTACTGGTATTCGAGTGCGTGAAACGGTTCCTGATCATATTTTTGATGCCGCAGATGAAGTCGTATTAGTTGACTTGCCTCCTGATGACTTACGGCAACGCCTAAAAGAAGGCAAAGTTTATATCTCTGGGCAAGCAGAGCGAGCAATCGAACATTTTTTCCGTAAAGGGAATCTCATCGCGCTACGTGAGCTGGCTCTACGTCGAACTGCCGATCGCGTTGATGACCAGATGCGGGAATTTCGTGATGGTAAGGGGCAAGCCCCTGTCTGGCATACCCGGGATGGCCTTCTATTATGTATTGGTCATAATATGGGTAATGAAAAGTTGGTTCGCACCGCGGCTCGCCTTGCCGCAAAGTTTGGCAGTGTATGGCATGCTGTATATGTGGAAACTCCTGCGCTCCATCAATTACCCGAGGCTCGGCGCAGAGCCATTTTAAAGGCATTACGTCTTGCTCAAGATTTAGGCGCTGAAACCGCCACGTTATCTGACCCTTCTGAAGAAAAAGCCATATTACGTTATGCTCGAGAACATAATTTGGGCAAAATACTGATTGGTCGTCGCGATAAGCAACGTAAATGGCCCATATTTAATTTACGTCCTGGCTTTGCTGACCGTCTTGGCAAATTAGGGCCAGACCTTGACTTGGTGATCGTCGCGCTAGAAGAAAAAAGCGAATGGGATAAAGAACCAGAGAGAAAACCTTTCTCTGAAAAATGGCGTTCAGACATGAACGGTTATTTGATGGCGATTGTGATGTGTGCTGCAATTACCGTGTTCTCACGCACATTTTTGTTAGCGTTAGATAAAGCCAACTTAGTCACGCTCTATCTACTCGGCGTGGTACTTATCGCGCTATTTTATGGCAGGCGCCCTTCTGTCTTTGCGGCACTAATTAATGTTATTAGCTTTGATTTATTCTTTGTTCAGCCCCATTTTTCCCTTGCTATCATGGATATGCAATATTTAGTCACCTTTACGGTTATGCTAATTGTTGGCGTCGTTGTGGGGAATTTAACTGCTGGCATGCGCTATCAAGCCCGAATTGCCCGTTATCGTGAACAACGAACGCGACATTTATATGAAATGACAAAAGAATTAGGGCAAGCACTCAGCACCGATGACATCGGCAGAACAGGCTATCACTTCCTTAATAACGCGTTCCAAGCCAAAAGCTGTTTATTAATACCCAATGCTGAGGGGCAATTATTGCCCTTAAAATGTGAGGGGCACAGTGCAATGCAAATTGATAATGCAATTGCCAAATGGAGCTTTGATAAACGCCAACCCGCAGGAGCTGGCACCGATACTCTTCCCAGCGTCCCCTATCAATTGCAACCTATAACAACCGCAGATCAAACACTTGCCGTCTTAGCGATTGAACCTAGAAATATGCGCCAGTTGTTGATCCCAGAACAACAACGTATGTTACAAACCTTCACTGGGTTAATTGCCAGTGCCCTTGCTCGGTTAGAGCTAACCAAACAAGCCGAATCCGCAAAATTAGATATTGAACGTGAGCAATTGCGTAATTCATTACTCGCGGCCCTTTCACACGACCTAAAAACACCATTAACCGTTTTATTTGGGCAAACTGAAATATTAATGTTGAATTTGTCTGCTGAAAACTCACCACTTACTGAGCAAGTTAATAAAATGCGCCAACAAGTTCTGAGTACTTCGCGATTAGTCAATAATTTACTTGATATGGCACGGCTGCAATCTGGTGGTATTCAACCTAATTTAGAGTGGCAATCACTACAAGAAATTACCAGTAGCGCTGTCAGAACATTAGACTATACTTTACATAGTCATCCTTTAGATATTGATATCCCAGCTGATTTATTACTCTATTGTGATGCCAATTTGATAGAGCGGGTGCTTATCAACCTATTAGAAAATGCCGTAAAATATAGCCATGAAGATACCCCAATTGGTATTAAGGCGAGGGTTGAAAGGCAAAAAATTCATATTGAAATTTGGGATGCCAGCAATGCAATCCCTGATGGACAAGAAAAAACTATTTTCGATAAATTCTCTCGAGCGCAAAAAGAATCAGCCATTCCCGGAGTTGGCTTAGGCCTTGCTATTTGTCGTGCCATTATTCAATTACATGAAGGGGAAATATGGGCTCAGAACAATAATAAAGGTGGAGCCAGCTTCCACTTTGTTTTACCTTTAAAACAACTACCTGATATTGAAACCGAAATTTAGGAGAACAACCACTATTGTGAGTACTCATCAAATCCTGATCGTTGAAGATGAAAAAGAGATCCGCCGCTTTGTTCGCCTTGCGCTGGAAGGTGAAGGCTGGAAAGTTTTTGAAGCAGAAAACTACCAACGCGGGTTGATTGAATCTGGGACACGGCAACCCGACTTGCTTATCTTAGACCTTGGGTTGCCTGATGGCGATGGGCTTGATTTAATTCATGATTTACGCAAATGGAGCAGTATTCCTATCATCGTTTTATCCGCTCGAGAAGACGAATCTCAAAAGGTTGCCGCCCTTGATGCAGGTGCTGATGATTATCTGACTAAGCCTTTTGGCATCAGCGAATTACTCGCACGAGTCCGTGTCGCCTTGCGTCGTTTTGGCAAAGCGGCACAAGAAAACTCACAATTTCAATTTGGTGATATTACGGTCGATTTTATTAATCGGGTTGTCACTAAGCAAAATGAAGAATTACACCTTACTCCCATTGAATTCCGCTTGCTCAGCGAGTTAGTTGCTAACAGCGGCAAAGTATTAACCCAACGGCATTTATTATTACAAGTATGGGGGCCGAGCTATATTGAGCATAACCATTATTTGCGAATTTATATGGGCCATTTGCGGCAAAAATTAGAAAATGACCCAACTCGCCCAATTCATTTACTTACAGAAACAGGTATTGGTTATCGCTTTATGCCTTAAATTGAATTCTAGGAATCTTACCGATAGTTTAAATTAAACGGCTGCTTATAATTTACTCACCTTTTTTCTATGGAGAGAAATTCGTGCAATCACTTACAGCCCAACTATCAAACCGCTTTTCCTCTGCTTTAGTGCTTTTTTTAAGTGTTTTTGTCACCACTCAAGCTCTAGCATTAAGCCCTGAAGAAAAAATTCGTACTGAATCATTATTAGCAGAACTCGGTAAACAACAAAACCTGACTTTTACTCGTAATGGTACGGAGCATTCTGCAACTGATGCTGAATCTCACTTGAGATTAAAACTGCGTAAAACTGAGAAACGCCTCAATACTACTGAACAATTTATCGATAACGTTGCTTCAAAATCATCGGTTACAGGGGAAGAATACCAAGTCAAGGATGCACAAGGTAATGTTTTCTCTGCCAATCAATATTTACATGATTTATTGAAAAACAGTGTGGATAAAAATTAAGAAGTCACAGTAGGTGTTTTTAACCATAAATAAAAACACCTACTGGATGATTGACTAGTTTGCTATCATCTCCCCGACTTTAACAGCCACCCAACCTGCTGGTGTTGTTGCCCCACCGACAATGTTTGTCATTTCAGAAATACCTTCTGGGACAGGGATATTTGAATTAACTGCCGCCTGTGTATACCCTTTAGAAATATCTGTCCCAACATAATAAATAGATGTAAGGACAAGTGTTCCACAAATAAACATTCTAAACATATTACGCTTACAGAAAGGCGTAACCATTGCTAATAAAAACATTAATGAAGCAAGGTCAACGAAAGGTAATACTTTATTACCCGGTAAAATAAATGCGAGCACAATTGCCATTGGGATGAGTAAAAGCCCTGTCGCTAATACTGATGGCTCCCCAATTAATAAAGCGGTATCCATTCCTATATAGAAGTCTCGATTAGGAAATACTTTTTTCAATTTAGCTTCAACGGCATCTCGTACAATTAATAAACCTTGAACTAATATTTCGATCATTTTAGGTAGCAATAACATTGCAGCAGATACAGTAACGGCCAACGCAACAGACTCACTAATGCTATAACCTGCCATTAATGCTAAAACTAAACCAAGAATAAACCCGAGTGTTAATGGCTCGCCAAAAACACCAAATTTTTTATTGATCGTTTCGGGTTCTAAATTAATTTTAGAAACCCCCGGTATTTTTTCAATAATATAATTAGTTGCTATTCCAAAGGGAACATACATGATACAAGTTAAATGCGGGAACGAAATTCCTTTTAAATTATAGTTTCGCTGTAAATAAGGCGCAGTAATATCCGCAGCAACTAATGTTAAAATAAAAATAACATAGGTGATACCAATTGAGAGCCAATAACTTTCAGTACCTGCGTAAACGACTGAACCAACAAGTAAGAAGATCCAATAATTAAAAATATCGATATTAATGGTTTTTGTCATTTTAAAAACAACCATTAATAGGTTTATCACAATAAAGCCTACGACTACCGGTAACATAATCGGAGAGCCCCACCCAATCGTTGATGCCGTAGGCCAACCTGTATCAACAACCGTTAGGTTTAATCCCATTTTCTCTACCATTGATTGCGATGCAGGGCCAAGATTAGATAATAATAAATTAATTACCAATCCAACGCCGACGAAGCCAATTCCCACAAGCATCCCTGCTTTAAATGCTGTACCTACTCTTACGCCAAAACATAATGCAATAATAAAGAAAATAATGGGCATCATGACAGATGCACCAAGGCCTATAATACTATTGATAATATCCATAGCATTTTCTCACGTAAAAGGATTTGAAATAGAATGCATGGTAATAGCACGCATTCTATCGTTTAATATTAAATTTTTATTTTAATTTAATAACTCTATTTTATTTCCTTCAGAAATAACTCTGAAAATAATTTTGGTGTATTGCTAAATGCATCAAGAGTACTCCCCGCCATATGAGGTGTGATAGTGATATTGTCTAATAAATAAAATTCACTATTATCTTTTAGTGGTTCATCATCAAAGGTATCAATTGCCGCCCCCATGATTCTTCCATTCTTTAATGCTTCAATCAAATCACTTTCATTAATTAAACCTGACCGCGCCGTATTAATAATAGTGGTGGTCTTTTTCATTAAATCAAAATGTTTTTTATTAATTAAATTTTGTGTTTCGCTGGATAGCCTTGCATGTAAGGAAATAATATCCGCTTGGGAAACTAATTCTTCTAAGGTTTCAACTTTAGTAAACCCAGCAATATCGCTCACATATTTATCATAATATAAAATTGTACACCCAAAACCGGATAAAAATTTAGCAACTAACTGTGCAATATGCCCAAAACCGACTAACCCTATTATTTTCCCGCCTATTTCGGGAATAACATCTGCATTAGGAAAATCTTTACGCCAATGCTTATCTTTAAGTGCGTCATGTGCTCGGGCAATATTACGCGTCTCAGATAACATTAACCCGACAGTAAACTCAGCGACACTACGCGCATTACGCCCTGGTGTATTGAACACCTTAATTCCCTTGCTTTTCGCATATTCAACATTAATATTTTCAATACCTCCACGCAGTACCCCGATATATTTTAGTTTTGGCAAACTATCAATCACCGCTTTATTTATTGGCGCAAATTGGGTGACCACTAATTCAGCATCTTGTGCACTTGTATACAGTTCAACGGGTAAAATTACCGCTTCTGAACCATGCTGCTCAATTTGTAAGTTATCTTCTTGAAGCTTTTCGATGGAGCTGTGTGTCCACTGATTAACCGTCACATCAATACCGTTATTACGTAATTTCTCTAAGCCTAAATCCATCGTATTCTTTTTAATGAATAAATCGGCAATCGCAAGGCATTTCATTTTCTTTCCCCTTTTACTTAACGCATTAACATGCCACCGGTCACATCAATGGTTGCACCAGTCATATAACTCGCTTTTTGTGAAACTAAAAATACCCCGATATCTGCAATTTCGGATGGAGAAGCGACGCGACCATTTGGTATACGATTAAGATAATATTCCGCATTATTGCGCAAATTCTCACGGATCATCTCCGTATCCATAATGCCTACTGCAATGTTATTCACATTAATATTTTGTTTTGCCACTTCTCTAGCTAATGAGATTGAAAAAGCCACTAACCCTGCTTTACTGGCCGCATAATGAGAATGCCCAGTTGTTGAGCCATGAAAAGCTGCTTGTGAGGTGATATTCAAAATCGAACCTGTTATTTCCTTAGCTAAACATTGGTTAACAAATAGCTTGCTTAGATGAAAAACTGATTTCAAATTCACATTCATCACCTTATCCCAATCCTCCAATGAGATTTCGCTCACTTTACCTGATAGCCAGACAGCCGCATTATTGACCAAAATATTAAACTGCCCGAACTCACTTAACCCACTATCGAATAGGGTATCGATAGCTTCGCTATCACTTAAGTCGGTTCTAATGGCTTGGACTTTTACACCACTTTTCCCATTGATTTCTTTCACTAATGACTCTGCATCGTCAGGATGACTGCGGTAAGTAAAACAGACATTAACGCCTTCTTGTGCTAATGAACGAACAAACTCACGTCCAAGCCCTGTCGCCCCACCTGTCACTAATGCGTTTTTTCCTTGTAAGTGAAGTTTCATAATTAATTCCTTTTATTATTCAGTAGCTAGCATATGCATTGGTGAACGACTATGGGATTTCCATGTAGCTTGCATATCATCAAGCATGCATTTATACAGTGCGTACTTTTGCTGATAAACGGTTTTATTCGCTGTATCCGGCTTGATGATATCGGCTACTTTGACCATCACTTCACAGGCAGCAAATACATCTGGGAAATGCCCTTCCATCACGGCCGCTGTCATGGCCGCACCCAGTGTGCCGTGTTCTTGAACATCTACAATTTCAAGCTGGCACTGGAAGATATCAGCAAAAATTTGTAGCCAAACTGGGGAATGCGTTATCCCTCCAGCAATACGAACCACATCACTGAGTTGTGGGTTAATCTTTCTTAACCTTTCAACGTGATAAAGATGACTAAACGCGACCCCTTCATAGATAGCACGCAAAAAGTGCCCACGATGATGAAAACTAGTGACACCAACAAACCCTGCTGTTGCATCTGGAATGGTATTGGAACCAAAAACAAAAGGAAAAAACATGAGTTGGCTTTCGCTTGGTGTTGTTGCAGCAACGAGTTGATTACAAAGCTCATAAACTGAACCGCCCTTCGATTCTTCGAGTTGTTTGTCCGCTGCCATAAAATGTGTAATAAACCACTCTAAATTACTGGCAGAGGTTGGGCTGGCTTCTGTAATTTGCCATCTATTTTCCATTGGATAAATAGATGTCATAAATAGGTTTTTATCAACGACTGGCTTGTCTGTTACGTATTCATTAATACTCCACGTCCCCGCCACAATCGCTAATTTATTAATTTGGTTAACACCCGATGCTAAAGATGATGCTGAAATATCAAATATCCCCCCTGATACAGGAGTACCCGCACTTAGCCCCGTCAACTCAGCAATTTCGGGGGTGATATACCCACAACAATCCGTTGATAATTTGATTGGTGGCAGCTTGTCTTTCCACTCTAAACCGCCCCAAAATTCAAGAATTTCATCGTCATAACAACGGTCACGTACATTAATTAAGTTAGTCCCTGAAATATCTGTCAGCTCTTGGTATGCCTCACCTGTTAAATAAAAACGGATCAGGTCTTTGACCATAAAAATATAACGGGCTTTTTGTAAGCTCTCAGGTTCATGATCACGCAACCATGCAAGCAACGCAACAGGCTGCCCTGCCCAGATGGACTGCATCGTTTTTGGCAAAATATCACTTTCAAATCGAGGTGACCGATACCAGTTTTCGACATATTGTTTTGCTCGATTATCTGTGGATACGATACCATTACGCGTCGCATTTCCCTGTTCATCAACGAGGTACAACCCATTTCCGTGACCTGTCACAGATATACCAATAATATCCTCAGCATCTATAGCGGATTTTTTTAGCACCTCTTTAATAACTAAAAGATTTGATTGCCAAAGTTCTGCAATATCCCTTTCAGTGAAAAAAGGTTTTGGAGTGATCATTCGTGTCGTATTTGAAGCAATAGAGACGACCTGGCCTTCTAGGTTATAGATAGCTGCTTTGGTGACGGTTCCACCATTATCAATGCCCATGACATATTGTGTTTTCATTATGAGCCTCTTTGTAATCGGATTTTTATAATTGTTGTTTACCAAAGGGTATGTTCACTGGTTGTAATTCCGTTAAAGCCGGTATAGAAAATTTTATCGACAATATATTTTCTTTTTACAAATCCACCTGCAATGAATGGTTTATTACTTTGATTAAAGCTTCTTTTTAATAAATCAAAACAACTACAGGCATATTCAGCTGGTAATAATTCAATAGCATCAACATCAACTGAATTGTTTTTAACCATATTACTTGCTTGCTCTAATGAACGAGAATCCACTAGTAATACTCTGAATATTGTGTCTAACCCTTCTTTTTTTGCATAACGTAGAGCTGTAAAATTTGAAGAAATAACACCGTCAACTTTATAAAAGTTTTTAAGCACCGTAATACCTGATTGGTCAGGTTTAAATCCACCTAATAATTCTAAATGGACTAAAACTTTTTTCCCTGCCTTATGGCATTTTCCAATCATAGATTGCAAATTACCAATATCGGCATCTGGTAATAAAATATATTCAGAACGACAATTTAATGCCTTCTCAAAATATTTGTAATTTCTGACTGATGGAATAACGGTGTTATTTAAATTCATTATTTAATTCCAATTATTTTGTATTTTGATATAGAGCATAAGCTTCTTCAGGTGATGCCCCTTGGTGAATAATGGCATTTAAACCTGCAACCATTGCGATAGGTTTAGGGTCTTGTGTAATGTTACGCCCAACCGCAACACCTTTAGCCCCCATATTCATGCAATGCTCTACAAATTTAAAGTAGCCAAGTGTATCTGTTTTTGGTCCACCCAAAGCTAAAACAGGGACCATCGAAGCTTCAACAATCAGATAGTCGTCTTCGGTACCTGAAAAACGCGTTTTGATCACATCTGCACCCAGCTCTACGGCAATACGGGCGGCATCCGCAATAACTTTGGCTTCATTGGATTCTGGACTAGTCACTGGGTAACCATAAGGCAATGATTCTACAATGAAAGGCATATTCCATTGTTCTGCTTCTTTTACCAATCTAGCGACCATAGCGTGGGTTTTTTCTTCATTAAATGCGCCAGGAAAGGTCATACAAACCATGCCATCAGCATCTATTTTTAGTGCGTCCTCTGTCGTAAATACCTGTTGCGTGTCAGGTACACTGTTATCATATACATTCACCGTTGAATCAACACGCAGCACAATCGAAATGTCTTTAAACTCCTTCTGGTAATTCCTTGCCATACCGTAAGTTACCAGCGCACAATCCAACCCATTAGCGACTAATTCTGGCATTTGTTTTATTGTATTATCGATACCTTCTGTTTTTGTCGAGAAAAAATAACCATCTAATGCTAGCGTAACGGATTTCCCATCCTGAGCAAAAATCTTAGATAAACGACGTTGTTTTGACATAATATTTCCTTAGAATAAAAACAAAAAAAGCCCTCAGAGATCTGATTAAGATCTCTGAGGGCTTTCAGTTCACTGACCCTGTTATTTATATTTTTAATTATTAAAACCAAGTAATAGATTATTTGATCTTTTTTAAAAATATAAATTTAATTTATATTTAACCTAACTAATGGTTTTTCAATTTAACCTGAAAAAACATTAGTTATTAAGATTAATAAAAACAAATTAATCACTTTGTGTGTTATATATCTTTATTAATCTTAACTGGAGTATATCTTTATCATACAATCTTTCAAACTGTCTAACCGATTTTATTGTTTTGTGATTTAAATCCCGTAATCAATTTTTGATTTCAGTATTTTCAGATATTATTGGTTAATAACCACAAGAAACCATAATTAATTTAGCGTAGTTCTTTCTATACAGCAATAAACCACTTTATTTACAAGGGTAATAACTGATTAAATAACCTCATTTTCTGTTGATTATTTTTTATTATTCTCTATTCAATATCACAGAGAAAACAAAAAATCCCCCCTAGAAATATACATATGTATGTGACTAGGGTTAGAGGGTAAAGCCAATGCACCTAATGTGCATTGGCTTACAACATTTTTTAGTTAGACTCTATTTTAGCCCAAGTATCACGCAACCCTACCGTCCTATTAAAGACCAAGTTATCCGCGCTACTTAAACGGTTATCTGCACAAAAATACCCTTCACGCTCAAACTGATATGCTTTTTCAGGGGCAGCATCTTTTAAGCTTGGTTCAACAAACCCTTGGCGAATAACCAATGACTCTGGGTTGATTACCGACAGGAAATCCTCTTCTGCACCTGGGTTTGGTACTGTAAATAAGCGGTCGTACAAACGAATTTCCGCTGGCAGTGCGTGTGCTACGCTAACCCAGTGAATAACCCCTCTGACTTTACGCCCATCCGCAGGGTCTTTATTTAATGTACCTGCATCGTAGGTACAATAAATAGTCGTGATATTGCCCTCTGCGTCTTTCTCAACACGCTCAGCTTTGATGATATAAGCGTTACGTAAGCGAACTTCTTTACCTAAAACTAAACGTTTATATTGACGATTTGCTTCCTCGCGAAAATCTGCACGGTCAATATAAATTTCATTGCTAAATGGCACTTGGCGAGTGCCCATCTCAGGTTTATTTGGGTGATTTGGTGCCGTTAAGATTTCTTCACCAGCAGGCATGTTTTCAATCACCACACGCACTGGATCAATAACCGCCATTGCACGCGGAGCTGACTCATTCAGGTCATCACGAATACAGGACTCTAATGATGCCATTTCAACGTTGTTGTCTTGCTTAGTGACACCAATACGTTGGCAGAACTCGCGGATAGAAGCTGCGGTATAACCACGACGGCGCAAACCTGAAATGGTTAACATGCGTGGATCGTCCCAACCATTGACATGTTTTTCTGTCACTAATTGGTTCAGTTTACGCTTAGACATCACCGTATATTCCAAATTCAGACGAGAAAACTCGTACTGACGTGGATGACAATCAATCGTGATGTTATCTAATACCCAATCATATAAACGACGGTTATCTTGGAACTCAAGTGTACATAAAGAATGTGTAATACCTTCTAACGCATCAGAAATACAATGTGTGAAGTCATACATCGGATAAATGCACCACTTATTACCAGATTGGTGATGTTCCGCAAACTTAATACGATATAAAACCGGGTCGCGCATCACCATAAATGGGGATGCCATGTCAATTTTAGCACGTAAACACGCTTTACCTTCCTCAAAGCCACCTGCACGCATTTTTTCAAATAATGCTAAGTTATCTTCAATTAAACGCTCACGGTATGGGCTATTTTTACCCGGCTCTTTCAAAGTCCCGCGATATTCACGGATTTCATCAGGGCTGAGCTCATCAACATAAGCAAGACCTTTGTTGATCAGTTCAATTGCGTATTGATACAAAGTATCAAAATAATCAGAGGAATAACGAACATTCCCCGTCCATTCAAAACCTAGCCATTTAACGTCTTCTTGAATGGAGTTAACGTATTCGACATCTTCTTTTACAGGGTTGGTATCATCAAAACGTAAATTACATTGTCCCTGATAGTCCTTGGCAATGCCAAAATTCAAGCAGATTGATTTCGCATGACCAATATGTAAATAGCCATTCGGTTCTGGTGGAAAACGTGTATGCACTGATGTGTGTTTTCCGCTCGCCAGATCTTCATCTATGATCTGACGGATAAAATTTGTTGGGCGAGCATCTGCCTCATTCATTGTCATCATTCCTCAATGCCAAAAGCGCGCTAAAAGCGTGTAGTATCTGAATATATTCTATCATAATCAATCAGGAAACAACCGTTTGATTGCGCTTAGCCACCAAAAGGTGCAACAAACTGGAATTTAGGGCAAAAAACTCCCGACATCAGCCCAATTCATTTTTAAGTGAACAACATCACCATTAACACCACTAGCAATAATAGCGGATAACTTTGTGCATGACGTTTATCACTAAGATAAGGCATTAGTAAACCAGCAAAGCGAATTCCCAGCCATGATGCTGCGATTAAAATCAATGCACCTTTAATGTAGATCATCCCAAGGAAACCCGCGCCAAGGTCAATGTGTTGGTCGATAGCAAAAAAGAAGTACGTCAATGTTCCTGTAATCGCCATTGGTAATGTCAATGGATTGGCAAATGCAGCCGCTTGGATCATACTCGCGCCTCTACGTCGCATTAAAGGGACTGTCATCACGCTCCCACCGACCCCAAGAAATGCAGCCACAGCACCAATCACCACCCCAATGGGGGTATCTGCAAAAATGCCCCCTTGTGATGCGGTTACACCATTTGCCTGTGTATTCATAAAACCAGGGCGGATAAAGCAATCTAAAATAGTAATAACTAAGTAACCTATAAATATCCAACGGATCAACGCACTATCTATTGATAGCGCCACTATTGCCCCTAAAATTCCACCAATTGAAATAGGGATAACAAAGGGACGTATAATCGGCCAACTCAGGTTGCCTTTAAGGTAATGAGCACGGCTAGAAAGCGCCGATGAAAAGATCATTACACAGGTTGATGTTGCTACCGCAATTTGCATTGCTACACTGCTTGCCTCGCTTTGCGGCCCCCACACTAAAGTAATCAAAGCATATAACAGTGGAACCGTAATAAAACCGCCACCAAAACCGAATAATGCCGTTGTTATTCCTGAAATAAATCCAAACAAACACAGTAGCCAATCCACAGATAAGTCCTCATGAGTCATTGAAAAGTTATCTTATCGATGAAAAAAGCCCCTTGCTTATGCAAATTAGACAACCTAGTTTGAGATTTCGCCAAAATAATTAACAAATTTAATTTTTTAACACGAAAAAAAATAGAGTATTTTTATTACTCTATTTTAGGGTATTATTCACAGTTACCTTTCATACTAGTCATAAATTAACCAATCGCATTTTTCTGATTATCTCTATATTTTTTTAGGTATGCCTTTATTTGTTTTTCTACTTTATCATTACATTCATTTACCCAAGTGCGGTTATTAGGATTTTGTTGCTTACATTTATCGCCCTCATTTGATATTTTGAGTAAATCAACATAAGTATCAAAATTCTTGAGGTAATATGCATCTTGCCCCTTTGGATTATCTCTTGCTACCATTTCTAAGTAGTACTTAGCTTTATTAAAGTCCTGAGGGACCCCTCCGAGTCCATGTAAATAAATCGTCGAAAGGTTTTTACCTGCGGTAAGTACCTTATTACCATAAAGGTGGTAAGCTTATTCATAATATAAAATTGCTTCTGGCATATTTATTTCCCCCCCATTACCATGCTGATAGTTTACCCCTGTAAATAACAGAGCTAATCCATTGTTAGAATTAATTTCTAGCACCCTCTTCAAAAAGAAATTTGCCAGTGCACACTCTTCTTTTGTAACTTTCACATTATGTAAATGCTTAAAATCGGTGCAACCAATTCTGAAAAAAGAAAACAAAGCATAGTTATCATCTTCCTTATTAGATTTTAATGCCCGATGATATAATTCAACCACTTGTTGTTGATTTTTGGGATAAGGTACTCGTTTAGGTAGATCTGAGTCATAACGTAGCTCTGTTTCATTATACCCAATGGTATATAGACGATCCCTTACAGTTGGAATTAAAGGAGGGGTTGTATTTCCTCCCCACGTTGGAGTCCCCATCATGAACGCTCCTATAACGATAGACCATGAAATCAACCTCACGAAATTTCTCCTAAATCAATGGTAGGGAGTGAAACTGTATGAGAATAGCTTGTTATGGTACCTGCTATTAAAGAATGACTAAAAAACTGTTGATTATTTGATGTAATCGTCAATGTAGAAGCACTTTTATAGCGAACATGGTCATTAAAAGACAAATTATCTTTTGATGTGCCCCAATCTTCCCCTAGACTAAGCCCCATGCTAATCTGTTCATAATTATGTGTCACTGGGCTAACGCCTCGAATACTAATATAGGTGTGTCCCCATTGAGATGTATTCCCTATATCTTCTCCTAAATGATTGTAAATTGGACTTCCTTTAGGCGCGACATGAATGGTTATACTGGGTGGCCCTATCTGCATCGGGTTATGACTTGCACCTAAGTTTCTGTGTATATTCATATCTTCTAGCTTATGAATCTGTAGATGCTTCACTGATTCCGTCATATTACATATTCCTTATGTTATTACTTTAAATAAATCCCTAACATTGCCACAATCTTTTACTTTTATTTTAAATAATAACAATGAATTATTTACCACTTATTTTATTATTTTTTTAAATAGTTAATCCATCTTTATAGAAAAATATTAATCTGTATAAAAAAAAGTGAATTATATTATTAATAATATAATTAATTATCATCCATCTAGATAATCGAATGAAACTTGGCAATCATATTTACTAAAATCAATTTTACGTTTTATATAATATTGAAGATTAGAACCCCAATCAGAAACCACATCAAAACAACCATTAATTAATAATGTTTTTCAGGGTTAATAGTTGCTTCTATAATGCTACCGTCATTCTCTAAGTCAATAGAATACTCTTCACCAACATATTCTTCTGTTTGTTTATCAAACCAGATGAGTTTTAACCCCATAATTTTCTCCTTATAGACACCTTCTTATATTGCTTTTAGATGCTTTGATTTTAATTATTCGCGTATTTCAGCCCCAAAAAAGCTAAAAATTAATTATGTTTTTTTATAAACCAAACTCAATTAATACTGATTATCATTATTTGTTATACCCTGTATGGTTCTCTTTTCCTTATTAAATATCATAAAAAAGGGTGGCCTAAGCCACCCTTTTACTAACTTATAATATTAAACTGAATTATTTCAGCACATTATAAATAACCGTTTCGCCTGCTTTCACGTCGCCTTCAACTAAAATCTCGACACCCGCGAAATCATCGATATTGCTGATGATAACTGGGCTAATCATTGATTTAGCATTAGCTTCAAGGAACGGTAAATCTAATTTCAGGATAGGTGTACCCGCAGTCACTTCTGCACCTTCTTCCACTAAACGAGCACAACCTTCGCCTTTCAGTGCAACCGTATCAATCCCCATATGAACGATGAGTTCGACACCGTTTTCTGTTTCAAGGCAGAATGCGTGGTTAGTTTCGAAAATTTTCACCACCGTACCTGATGCCGGCGCTAACACTTCGCTGCTTGTTGGTTTGATAGCAATACCATCACCCACAATGCGGCTAGAGAATGCTTCATCTGGTACGTCGTCAAGGGAGAAAACTTGACCACTTACTGGCGCAACTAAGGATAGAATCGCATTACCTTTTGCTTTCTCAGGCTCTGCGGCTTTTTTCTCTTCTGCTGCTGCAACTGGCGCAGAACCTGCAATTGGGCCTTTTGCAATCACTTCAGTCATTGCTTTTGCGACCAATTCAGCTCGAGTCCCCACAATCACTTGAACATTCTGTTTGCTTAAACGGATAACACCTGAAGCGCCCAAACGTTTGGTCATGGCATCATTAACAACTGCTGAATCTTTAACGCCTAAACGTAAACGCGTAATACAGGCATCAATACTGACGATATTGTCGCTACCACCTACTGCGGCAACATATTGGCGCGCTTCTTTTTGGATATCGCTGTCACTGCTATCAGCAGGGCTAATGCTTTCGTCATAACCGTCAATGGTTTCGTCACCCGCACTTTCTTCACGACCTGGCGTTAACAGGTTAAATTTGCGGATCATAAAGCGGAAAATGACATAGTAAATACAGAAGAATACTAAACCTTGGACAATCAACATATACCACTGAACAGCTAATGGGTTACGTGATTGCAACAGCATATCGACTAAACCTGCACTGAAACCGAACCCAGAAATCCACTCCATGGTGGCTGCGATATATACCGAAATACCCGTTAATAATGCATGAACAACATACAGTATTGGCGCCACGAACATAAATGAGAATTCAAGAGGTTCAGTGATACCAGTAAAGAATGCCGCGAATGCACCCGCGATCATGATACCCGCTACTTTTGCTTTGTTTTCTGGACGTGCACAGTGGTAAATCGCTAATGCTGCACCCGGCAAACCGAACATCATGATTGGGAAGAAACCAGCTTGGTAGCGGCCAGTAATACCCACAGTTGCAAGACCTGCTTCAATAGACTTAGCACCGCCTAAGAAGTTTGGAATATCATTGATCCCTGCAACGTCAAACCAGAACACAGAGTTAAGTGCATGGTGCAAACCAACAGGAATTAATAAACGGTTGAAGAAGGCATAAATACCGGCACCAACTGAGCCTAAATCTTTAATGCTTTCACCGAAAGACACTAAACCGTTATACACCACCGGCCAAACATACATCAGTATGAAGGCTAAGATGATCATTAAGAAAGAAGTTAAAATCGGGACAAGGCGACGACCACTGAAAAACGACAATGCTTTCGGTAGCTCAACACCACTGTAACGATTGTACAATTCAGCAGACAGTACCCCAACTAAGATACCGACGAACTGGTTATTAATTTTACCAAATGCCGCAGGAACCGTTTCCAACGGAACATTCATAATCATGGAATAAGATGCAGGAGAACACAGTGTTGTCACCACTAAGAAGCCGACAAAACCGGTCAGTGCAGCTGCACCATCCTTATCTTTTGACATTCCATAAGCAACACCAATTGCAAACAGTACGGACATATTATCAATAATTGCCGCACCAGATTTAATCAGTAACGCCGCGATTGCACTATTCGCTCCCCAACCATCTGGGTCGATCCAATAGCCAATCCCCATAAGGATTGCTGCGGCTGGTAGTACAGCAACTGGCACCATAAGTGCCCTACCAATCCGCTGTAAGTAGCTAAGAATATTCACAAACTCCCCCTTTATCGCCCTATTTTTGCCCCATTTACGGGATCTTCTTGTTCACACACCTAAATCATAATTTAGGTTATTGAGAGTATCAATTTCATAGTCTAAATTAATTGTTTCGCGATGCAAAATAAATAGGTGTGATTTGTGATAAATGTCAACGAAAGAGTTCCTGATATGACTAAATTAGTAGCTATTATTGAAAACTTATTTTATGATTAAAAATAACTTATTTAAGCCATTAACCTGTATATTCTCAGCACACTTGAAACGATGTTATGAGATAAAAATAACATGGCAACCAAGTGATAACGCACAATAAATTTGAAGTATAACGAGTATTCCTATATCTAATGAATAACATCAGGGATACATATATACATGAAGGATTTCACAGACTTATTAGAGGTAATAGAGACATGAGGCTAATCCCACTTAACAATGCACATGATGTCGGAATCTGGTCCGCACAGTACATCGCTGATAAAATCAATGCATTCAACCCAACTGCAGAGAAACCTTTTGTACTTGGGTTGCCAACAGGTGGTACCCCCCTAGCAACATATAAGGCACTGATTGCTTTATACAAAGCGGGTAAAGTGAGTTTTAAGCACGTAGTAACATTCAATATGGATGAATATATTGGTATTCCAGCTAATCATCCTCAAAGCTACCATACCTTTATGCATGAAAATTTTTTCAATCATATTGATATCCAAGCTGAAAATATCAACTTACTTAATGGCAATGCCCCTGATGTTGATGCCGAATGTCAACGCTACGAAGATAAAATTAAATCTTTTGGTAAAATAAACCTGTTTATGGGCGGCGTTGGCAATGATGGCCACATTGCTTTTAATGAACCCGGTTCATCTTTGAATTCTCGCACGCGAATTAAAACGTTAACACCAGAAACTCGCCAAGCAAATTCGCGCTTTTTTGACAATGATATTAACCAAGTACCTAAGTTTGCATTAACCGTAGGTGTTGCCACATTAATGGATGCCCAAGAACTGATGGTCTTAGCTACTGGTGCCAATAAAGCGAATGCCGTACACGCTGCCGTTGAGGGCTCTGTTAACCATATGTGGACAATCAGTTGTGTGCAAATGCACCCGAAAGCACTGATTGTTTGTGATGAACCCGCAACACTCGAATTGAAAGTCAAAACACTTAAATATTTCAAACAGCTAGAATCTGAAATCCTTGAGAAGTTTAACTAAGATTATATTTATCAATCACCCGATCAGCGAAAGCTGGTCGGTGACCCAAATCCCCAGAGGTCAGGAGTTTTAAGCCATGTATGCACTAACTAATTGCATTATTTATACAGGTCATGAAAGACTGGATAACCATGCTGTCATCATTGATGGTGAAATCATCAAGGATGTTTGTCCTGTCGCTGAACTGCCTGCCAATATTCCACAGCATGATTTACAAGGGGCTATTCTCTCCCCTGGTTTTATTGACTTGCAGGTCAATGGCTGTGGCGGTGTCCAATTCAATGATAATAAAGAAAATGTTACATTGAAAAACTTGGATATCATGCAAAAAGCCAACGAGCGCACAGGCTGCACAAGTTATTTACCGACATTGATCACTTGTTCCGATGAGCTAATGAAACATGGCGTTGAAGTCATGACTGAATACTTAAAAGAACATAAAAACCAAGCGCTTGGGCTTCATTTAGAAGGCCCTTACATTAATGTCATCAAAAAAGGCACACATAACCCCGAGTTTATTCGTCAACCAACAGCACAAATGATTGATTACTTAGCTTCTCACGCAGACGCTATCACTAAAATCACCTTAGCACCTGAAATGGTTGAACAGGGTTATATCCGTCAATTAAAAAACGCGGGTATCGTTATTTCAGCGGGGCACTCTAATGCCACATATGAAGAAGCCAGACTAGGCTTTAAAGCGGGTATAAATTTCTCAACCCACCTTTTCAATGCTATGCCATATATTTCAGGCCGAGGACCAGGGTTAGTCGGTGCCATTTATGACACACCGGAAGTGTATGCTGGAATTATTGCTGACGGTTTACATGTACAATGGGCAAATATTCGCAACAGTAAGCATTTAAAAGGTGATAAATTAATTTTAGTCACAGATGCAACTGCACCAGCAGGGATTGATCCGCAAACTGGTGAAATGGATCATTTTATCTTTGCAGGTAAAACCATATACTACCGTAATGGATTATGTGTGGATGAAAATGGCACACTCAGCGGTTCATCACTGACTATGATTGATGCAGTCAAAAACAGTGTAGAACACGTCGGCATTGCATTGGATGAAACACTTAGAATGGCAACGCTCTACCCCGCAAGAGCCATTGGAGTTGATAACACCTTAGGGTCGATTGCTCCTGGTAAAATTGCGAATTTGACCGCGTTTAACCACGACTTCAACGTCCTCGCAACCTACGTTAACGGAGACGAAGTCTACAAAAAATGAGTAACTAGCTAATGAATCAAAGCCACTCGCTAAAGCAAATTGGTAATATTGATCTCGTCAAACAATTAAATAGTGCCGTCGTTTATAGCTTGATTGACCAACAAGGTCCGATATCAAGAATTCAAATAGCGGAGCAAAGCCAGCTTGCCCCAGCCAGTGTCACTAAGATCACTCGCCAACTACTCGAACGTGGTTTAATCAAGGAAGTTGACCAGCAGGCCTCCACTGGGGGCCGCCGTGCCATTTCAATTGTTTCTGAACATAAAAATTTCCATACTATTGGTGTCCGTTTAGGGCGCTATGATGCCACCATAGCCTTATACGACTTAGGTGGTAAAATGATTATTGATGGTCATTATCCTATTACAGCGCCTTCTCAGCAGGCTGTCGAAGAAAAGTTAATTGCTGCCCTTGAAGACTTTATTGATAAAAACCATCGTCGCCTTAAAGAGTTAATCGCAATTTCTGTTATCCTTCCGGGGTTGGTTAACCCTCACAGCGGTATTGTCTATTACATGCCGCATATTAAAGTTGATAACTGGCACCTTATTGATAATTTACAATCACATTTTAATATCACTTGCTATGCTGGCCACGATATTCGCAGCCTAGCCCTTGCTGAGAGCTATTTTGGTGCAACCCGTGATTGTGAGGACTCACTTCTAGTACGTATCCACAGAGGCGCTGGAGCAGGCTTAGTTATTAACAAAGAAATCCTGCTCAATCACCGTGGGAACTTAGGGGAGATTGGTCACATCCAAGTAGACCCACTGGGTGAACTATGCCACTGTGGTAATTTTGGTTGCTTAGAAACCATTGCCTCAAACCAAGCTATCGAAGCCCGCGTAAGACAGCGCCTAGAACAAGGTTATTCAAGTTCTCTGACCGCAGAAACCTGTACAATTTCTCATATCTGCCAAGCGGCCAACAAAAGTGACCCGCTAGCGACTGAAGTCATCCAACATGTCGGTCGTCAGATCGGTAAAGCCATTGCTATTTCAATAAACCTCTTCAACCCTGAAAAAGTGGTTATTGCAGGTGACATCACAGAAGCCGAACTGGTTCTTATTCCGGCGATCCAAAGCTGCATTGACACTCAAGCCCTTAAAGGGTTTAGAGAAAACTTACCTATTGTCACATCACAACTTGTCCATAACTCAGCAATAGGCGCATTTGCCCTCACCAAACGAGCTATGCTTAATGGTGAGTTACTGCAAAAATTATTTGAAAATTAATTTCTCCGTTTATTTTTCATAAAAGCAGGTTTTATGCCTGCTTTTTTGTTTTCCCCTAACGCGAAAACTCAGCAATTCATTGGATTGATTAAACTTAAATAACTTAAATTTTAAAGCTGGGTTCCACTCTGTTTTCACTAAGTATACGTTTTCAACGCTGCTATCATTCGAATAATTCCCCTTCCATCTTGATCCTCCCGAAAAAGATTTTTTCAAATATGGGCTTGTTTTTTGCTGGCTTTATCGACAAAATGATTATTCATCAGACAAACAGACGCATTTTCTGAAAAATAGTGCAAAAAGCTGTTGACTGTCGTGTCTGTAATTAGCATAATGCGCCCCGCAACGCCGACGAAGGTTATGCAAAAAAAGATGGCTATGTAGCTCAGCTGGTTAGAGCACAACACTCATAATGTTGGGGTCACAGGTTCGAATCCCGTCATAGCCACCATTATTTGCGGGAGTGGCGAAATTGGTAGACGCACCAGATTTAGGTTCTGGCGCCGCAAGGTGTGCAAGTTCAAGTCTTGTCTCCCGCACCATTTTCCTTCTCGGTAGCATTGAATTTAAGATTGGGGTATCGCCAAGCGGTAAGGCACCAGGTTTTGATCCTGGCATTCCCAGGTTCGAATCCTGGTACCCCAGCCATCTTAATACAATCTGTAGTAGAATTCCCGGATGGGGTATCGCCAAGCGGTAAGGCACCAGGTTTTGATCCTGGCATTCCCAGGTTCGAATCCTGGTACCCCAGCCATCTACTACCCTATCTAGATTGTCGAAAACTTCATTTTGAAAAACATAAAATGGCTATGTAGCTCAGCTGGTTAGAGCACAACACTCATAATGTTGGGGTCACAGGTTCGAATCCCGTCATAGCCACCATTGTTTGCGGGAGTGGCGAAATTGGTAGACGCACCAGATTTAGGTTCTGGCGCCGCAAGGTGTGCAAGTTCAAGTCTTGTCTCCCGCACCATCTACCTTCTTGGTAGAACAAAATTTAAGATTGGGGTATCGCCAAGCGGTAAGGCACCAGGTTTTGATCCTGGCATTCCCAGGTTCGAATCCTGGTACCCCAGCCATCTTTCTTCACTTCCTTCTTTCATTTTTCCTATCTCAGTTTACTGATTGATTTTCTCCTATAATATCAACGCGATGCCATGCTATTTTGGTTTATTATTTTTATTAAAAACTTAAATAGAAACAATTTGGCATTCCACGAATAAATCCATACATCTCTCTCTACACGCGCTATTTTTATAAATTTTCCATATTTTCATGCTGGTTATTAGCTGAAAAATTTCTTTTCATTGCCTGCCTTTTACAAATCATCATTATCCGACAAATAACAAATTTAGCTCCTTACAGTTAAAATAGGTCAACATTTAACGCATAAAATTTACCTTTGTTTAACTTTTATATCAGATATGTGACTTAAGTCGTTTTTTATTAACCAGTGAAAGTGGTAATCTTCCGACGAATTGTAGTTAGGTGTGATTAATGGCGGGTAAGATCCTTTCTAGCTGCGGTCATTAGTACATTCAATCCCATCTTCCATTCCAATTGATTAGCTCTCAAAAACTCTAATAAAAGTTTTAAAACCTAATAATTATAAATTGCCAAACGTAACATTTTTACAGAGAAAATTTATGCGAAACATGATAAAGCAACCAATATATAAGATTTTATATGTTCAAGTGATCGTAGCCATCTTGCTCGGTATTGCACTTGGTCACTTTTTCCCTGAGGCCGGAGAATCATTAAAACCACTTGGTGATGGGTTCATCAAAATCGTAAAAATGATCATCGCACCTGTCATCTTTTTAACCGTAGTAACCGGTATTTCAGGGATGTCTAATATGAAAGCGGTCGGCAGTGTCGCAGGTAAAGCTATGCTGTACTTTCTGACTTTCTCAACCATTGCATTATTTATCGGCCTTATTGTCGCGAATGTCATCCGCCCAGGTTCTGGGCTTAATATCGACCCAGCAACGCTCGATAGCACAAAAGTTGCTAGCTATGTCGAAAAAGCCCATGAGTCTTCCATTGTTGGCTTTTTGATGAACATCATTCCAGATACGGTCATTAGCCCATTAGTGAATGGTAATATCCTACAAGTCTTATTTATTGCGATTATTTTCGGGTTAGCATTAGCCGCAACAGGTAAACATGGTGAGCCAATAGTTAAATTGCTGCAAAACTTTTCTGAACCTGTGTTCAAAATGGTTGCGATGCTAATGAAACTAGCACCTATCGGGGCATTTGGGGCAATGGCATTTACCATTGGTAAATATGGTATTTCATCTATCGGTAACTTAATGATGCTGATAGTAACTTTCTACATTACCTCCCTGCTCTTTGTCTTAGTTGTTCTTGGCGCTGTCGCAAAATACAACGGCTTCTCAATCATCGAACTCATTAAATACATCAAGGATGAACTTTGGCTCGTTTTAGGGACTTCTTCTTCTGAAGCTGCACTACCAAGTTTGATGAGAAAAATGGAACGGGCTGGCTGTGAAAAATCAGTTGTAGGTTTAGTGATCCCAACAGGTTATTCATTCAACCTTGATGGTACCAATATCTATATGACCATGGCTGCACTGTTTATTGCCCAAGCCACTAATATTGAACTCACAATTTGGCAGCAACTTTCTATACTGCTTGTCGCAATGATCAGCTCAAAAGGAGCTGCAGGGGTGACTGGCGCAGGGTTTATTACTCTCGCAGCAACATTAATGGTAGTACCAAGCATCCCTGTTGCAGGTATGGCATTAATCCTCGGTATCGACCGTTTTATGTCAGAATGCCGTGCTTTAACTAATTTAGTTGGTAACGCATGCGCCTGTATTGTCGTCGCCCGTTGGGAAAAAGAATTAGATACCGAAAAGTTAGCACATGCATTTTCAGATAAAAATGCGACATTTGACCCAGAGGTAACTGAAGGTGATAGCATTATCAATATCAATAAATCAAATGATATACAACCTATTGATCTAGTTAACAATAAACCACATTTATTACCTTAAATAAAATAGGCCGCTGGTAGCGGCCTATTTTATTGTCCATTTCACATCAACGTTATAACCCTAAGGCATATTTCAATGCCAGTTTTTTAGCTTCTCCAGCGCGCTGAGCTGCCATTAACCCGAGGTTTCTTAACATTTTCAACCCCGGTAAACTTTCACTAAATGCCATATAGAAAACATCCATCCCTGCTTGCATAACTAAGTTGTCAGGTAAACGACGACGCTGATAACGTTTTAATACCTCAATGGAGCACCAAGGCTGTAGATATTCACGTGCATAAATGACTTCTTTTAACAACGCATCTACATCACGGTACCCAAGATTGACGCCTTGCCCCGCTAATGGATTAATGGTGTGCGCCGCATCGCCAATCAGTGCTAGACCATCAAGAACATAGCGGTTCGCGTGATGACGTGTTAATGGGAAAGCCCCTGAAGCCACTGCGGTTATTGGCCCTAAACGTTCAGGGAAGGCCTCTGAAACCGCCCCTGTTAACTGTTCCATCGACATCCCTTGCAGACGCCTAATTTTGTCAGGGCTATCATACCAAACCAAAGAAGCCCAGTGATCATATAAAGGCAAAAATGCTCTAGGGCCCGATGGAAAAAACTGTTGCCATGTTTTATCTTGCTGAGGTTGCTGTGTTTGAATAGTAATTAACATACATGATTGGCGATATTGCCAACCACGGTTGCCAATCCCCGCCATTTTACGCACTTGGGAGTTAGCGCCATCGGCTCCCACAACAAGTTGCGCTTCTATAGTTCGGTTATCATCTAATTCAATACACCACGTTTTTTGGTTCTGAGGCCGATATAAATTAACCAACTGCGCAGGGCAAACCAATTCTAAATTGTCGTATTTTTCACACTCACGCCATAGTGCAAGTTGCAGTACGCGGTTTTCAACCATAAACCCGAGTTCTGGCAACCCAAGGCTTTGAGCGTCAAAAAGAACATTGCTACCCGGTTCTTCCCATGTTTCTAGCTGCCTGTAAGGGGCACTCCTCATGGCCTCTACATGCTGCCAAGCACCTAATTGTTGCAATAATTCAACGGATGCACGGCTAATCGCAGAAATACGGACATCAGGTGCGCTTTGTGGATCGAATGCCGCTGGTTTTGCCTTTTCAAGCAAAGCGACTCGCATGCCTTCTTGGGCAAAGCCCAATGCTGCCGCGGCACCCGTCATACCGGCTCCCACCACGACAACATCATAAGATTCGATTAATTTATTCATCACATTAGCTACACTATTCATTGTTTGATGGGATTATTATTTGATTAAGCTATTGTACCCAATATTTGCGGCTCTCACAGAAAATATCCATGTTAGAAACCCATAAGAGTGCTACATTGAGTGAATACCGCGACGCCATAAGTGGCCTGTTTTGCTTAAAAGCCGTTAATTTGCATAAAAATTAACCACAAATACTCAACATCCTCTAGTCACTGATGCCTCAAATGAATACAATACGCCCTAACTTTAAAACAATAGGCAAATTGCCTGCCCTTAAATTTGGTGTAGTGATATTATTTTAAATATCTTTGCATTTATCCCATCATACAATGATGTTCTTCATCAAAATGCATGCAAGTTCCCAAAAAGAGGGTAGGACTTTGGATTTACAACGCGTTTCGAGGTCCATTACACTAGCCGCTTCGAAAACACCGGATATACGACATGTCGACGAATAAAAAGCTATACATTAAAACTTGGGGTTGCCAAATGAATGAGTATGACTCATCCAAAATGGTTTCTTTATTGGAAAATACCCATGGTTACCAACTCACTGAAGTTGCAGAAGAAGCTGATTTATTACTGCTAAATACCTGCTCAATTCGTGAAAAAGCGCAAGAAAAGGTTTTCCATCAACTCGGGCGTTGGAAAACGTTTAAGGATAAAAACCCAGATATCATTATTGGTGTCGGCGGTTGCGTAGCCTCACAAGAAGGGGACTTTATCCGTCAGCGTGCACCAAGTGTTGATATTGTTTTCGGTCCACAGACCTTACACCGCTTGCCTGAAATGATTAATCAGGTGCAAGGTACCCGTAGCCCTGTGATTGATATCAGTTTCCCTGAAATTGAAAAGTTTGATCGCTTACCTGAACCACGAGCAGAAGGCCCAAGCGCATTCGTTTCAATTATGGAAGGCTGTAATAAATATTGTACTTTCTGCGTAGTGCCTTATACACGAGGCGAAGAAGTTAGCCGCCCTTGTGATGATATTTTATTTGAAATTGCACAATTAGCAGCACAAGGTGTCCGTGAAGTTAACTTGTTAGGGCAAAACGTTAACGCTTATCGTGGTGAAACCTTTGATGGTGAAATTTGCTCATTTGCCGAATTATTACGCCTCGTTGCTGCTATCGATGGGATTGACCGTGTACGCTTTACAACCAGTCATCCAATTGAATTTACAGATGATATCATTGAAGTATACCGTGATACCCCTGAATTGGTGAGCTATTTACACCTTCCAGTGCAAAGTGGTTCTGACCGTATTCTTACCATGATGAAACGGGCTCATACCGCACTAGAATATAAAGCCATTATTCGCAAACTGCGTGAAGCTCGCCCTGGTATTCTTATTAGTTCAGATTTTATTGTTGGCTTCCCTGGCGAAACTAACGATGATTTTGAAAAAACCATGAAGTTAATCGCTGATGTGGATTTTGATATGAGTTTTAGCTTTGTTTACTCAGCGCGTCCCGGTACACCTGCGGCCGACCTTCCAGATGATGTCAGTGAAGATGAGAAAAAACAGCGTCTATACTTATTACAGCAGCGCATTAACCAACAAGCCATGAGCTTTAGCCGTGCCATGTTAGGCTCTGTACAACGCATCTTAGTGGAAGGCCCTTCACGTAAGAGCCTCATGGAACTTTCTGGCCGTACCGAAAATAACCGCGTTGTGAATTTTGAAGGCACACCGGATATGATTGGTAAATTTGTGGATGTAGAAATCGTGGACGTCTATGCAAACTCCCTACGCGGCAAAGTGATCCGCACAGAGGAGCAAATGGATCTTCGTGTTCACGAATCCCCTGCATCTGTCATTGCACGTACTCGTAAAGAAGATGAGCTAGGTGTTGGCAACTATCAACCCTAAGTAATAATCTAACGATAGGATATTCAGTGACCGATACAACAACTTTGCAAATCGCAACACAAGAAATCTTTCTAGAACCCGCAGATAACCAGCGTTTAATGAGCCTCTGCGGGCCATTTGATGACAATATTAAGCAACTTGAACGCCGTCTTGCCATCGAAATTAACCGACGCGATAACCGTTTTAAAATATCGGGCAAACCACTTAATGTACAAGCGGCAAGTAAAATTTTACGCCAGCTGTATGTGGATACCTCCCCTGTGCGCGGTGTTATTCCGGATATAGACCCTGAAAACATCCACTTAGCGATACTCGATAGCCGTGTCTTAGAGCAATCCGCTGACAGCGTGCCAGACTACGGTAAGGCCGTGAATATCAAAACAAAACGTGGTGTAATCAAGCCTCGTACACCAAACCAAGCGCAATATATCGCAAATATTTTAGACCATGATATTACGTTTGGGATTGGCCCTGCTGGGACAGGGAAAACATACTTAGCTGTTGCCGCTGCTGTTGATGCACTAGAGCGCCAAGAAGTTCGCCGAATATTGCTAACTCGTCCAGCTGTTGAGGCTGGTGAGAAGCTCGGTTTCTTACCGGGGGATCTAAGCCAAAAAGTTGACCCTTATCTTCGCCCCCTTTATGACGCCTTATTTGAAATGTTAGGCTTTGAAAAAGTTGAAAAACTGATTGAGCGAAACGTGATTGAAGTTGCGCCATTGGCGTATATGCGCGGTCGCACATTAAATGATGCTTTTATTATTTTAGATGAAAGCCAAAACACGACCATCGAACAGATGAAAATGTTTTTGACGCGTATTGGGTTTAATTCCAAAGCGGTGGTAACAGGGGATATTACCCAAGTTGACTTACCGCGCGGCAGTAAATCGGGTTTACGTCACGCCATAGAAGTCCTTTCTGGGGTTGATGATTTAAGCTTTAATTTTTTCCACAGTGAAGACGTTGTTCGTCACCCAGTAGTGGCTAAAGTTGTTATGGCTTATGAAGCATGGGAAGAGCAAGACAATAAGCGCCGCCAGCAGTTACGTGAAGAAAAAGAACGACAACAGCAATTTGAAAAGCAGGAAAACCAATAAATGAGTGGCATCGATATTATTCTCGATTTACAAATTGCATGTGAAAATCCGGACGGCTTACCCTCTGAAGCTTTATTTGAACGCTGGTTAGCCGCAGTACTGCCTAAATTTCAAGCGCAAAGTGAAGTCACCATTCGCATTGTAGACGAAGCGGAAAGCCATCATTTAAACTTAACCTACCGAGGAAAAGATAAGCCCACAAATGTATTATCTTTTCCTTTTGAAGCACCGCCGGAAATTGAGCTGCCATTATTAGGCGATTTAATTATTTGTCGTCAAGTTGTTGAGCAAGAAGCGATTGAACAACAAAAAAGTGCTGAAGAGCACTGGGCACATATGGTGATCCACGGTTGCTTACATCTACTAGGTTATGACCATATTGAAGATGATGAAGCTGAAGAAATGGAAAGCTTAGAAACGGAAATCTTAGCAGAATTAGGTTATGACGACCCCTATCTTGCAGAAAAAGCATGATCTAACTATAATTTTTCTAGTTATCTTTTATAAAAAAGCATTATTTTACAAAAAACTGACGGTAATTATGAGGATAAACCGTCAGTTTTATGCTAAAAAAGAATCAAGCAAGTTGTTTTTATTAACTAACCTAGCTCTAAATACTTTAACTTGTGCTATTAAACCCATAGCCGAGTACAGCTAACAACGCTGTAGTTCAAAGTATGTCGAGTATTTTATTGAGGAATACAAAATTAACCGCCATGAGCGACGATAACTCTTCGAGTAGCGATAACCCTGGTCCTAAGAAAGGGTTTTTTGCACTATTAAATCACCTGTTCCACGGTGAACCTAAAAATCGTGATGACTTAGTCGAATTAATCCGCGACTCTGAACAAAACGATTTGATTGATCCTGATACCCGCGAAATGCTTGAAGGGGTAATGGACATTGCGGATCAACGCGTACGCGATATTATGATCCCGCGTTCCCAAATTGTTACCTTAAAACGCAATCAAACGCTTGATGAGTGCCTTGATGTCATTATTGATTCAGCCCACTCACGCTTCCCTGTTATTAGTGAAGATAAAGACCACATAGAAGGTTTATTAATGGCAAAAGATTTGCTGCCATTTATGCGCACTGACGCAGAACCTTTTAGTATCGATAAAGTCTTACGTCAAGCAGTTGTTGTACCTGAAAGTAAGCGAGTAGACAGGCTACTCAAAGAGTTCCGCTCTCAACGCTACCATATGGCTATCGTCATTGACGAGTTTGGTGGTGTGTCAGGGCTTGTTACCATTGAAGATATTTTAGAGCTTATTGTTGGCGAAATCGAAGACGAATATGACGACCAAGATGACGTTGATATCCGTCAACTCAGTCGGCATTCTTATTCTGTCCGCGCGCTGACGCAGATAGAAGACTTCAATGATGCTTTTAATACACAATTTAGTGATGAAGAAGTTGATACCGTGGGCGGTTTAGTTATGCAAGCCTTTGGTCACTTACCTTCCCGTGGTGAAGTTATCACTATAGACAATTACCAATTTAAAGTTGCCATGGCAGACAGTCGTCGAATTCTTCTGCTTCACGTGAAAATTCCAGATGACGCGCCAGTTCCGACTTTGGAAGAAGAACAGACTTAATGAATTCAACGTCTATTTATCAAAGTCAGCGGTTACGGTTACTGCTGGCTTTACTATTTGGAGCCAGTGGAACACTGGCTTTTTCGCCTTTTGATATCTGGCCCGCTGCACTACTTTCTATTCTTTTCCTTCAATTACTCACCTTACAGCGGACGGTTAAGCAATCTTTTTCGATTGGCTTTGCTTGGGGGTTTGGTTTATTTGGTAGCGGTGTCAATTGGGTTTACGTGAGTATTGCTGACTTTGGTGGAATGCCTGGCCCTGTTAATGTACTTATCGTTATTCTGCTGGCGGCATATCTCTCTCTTTATACCGGTCTATTTGGGGCATTACTCACTAAATTTGCTCCCAGTGCCAATATCTGGCGTTTAGTCTTCCTTGCACCTGCACTTTGGCAGTTAACTGAATTCCTACGAGGTTGGGTATTAACTGGCTTCCCATGGCTCCAATTTGGTTATAGCCAAATTGATGGGCCAATGAAAGCATTAGCACCAGTTTTTGGTGTTGAAATGGTTACCTTGTTGCTATTTAGTATCAGTGGCCTATTAGTGCTAGCGATAATACGCCGCAGTTTTATGGCCTTAATAGCGGCTGCGGTTTTATTGTTTGCCCCCCTACTTGCCAAAAATATTCAATGGTTCACCCCTCTTGAAGCCAAAAAAATGCAAGTCGCTTTAGTACAAGGCAATATTCCCCAATCGATGAAATGGGAAGCCAGCTTTTTACAAAAGACCAAAGACACCTATATGGAGTTATCAAGGCCTTATATAGGTAAAGCTTCACTGATCATTTGGCCCGAATCTGCCGTCCCTTCCGTTGAACTCGATAACCAAGTATGGTTAAAATCCCTCGATCAACTGCTGGCAGGCTCTAATACGCGCTTAATAACTGGAATTGTCGATGCAAGGCCAGCGAATGGTGAGTATGAATTTTTTAATACTATTATCGTATTAGGTGATAAAACGCCGTATCTTTACCCTTCTAAAAATCGTTATAACAAACACCATTTAGTTCCATTTGGCGAGTTTGTTCCCTTAGAGGATATACTACGCCCTATTGCCCCTTTCTTTAACTTACCTATGTCAGGTTTTAGCCGAGGTGATTATCAACAAGCTCAGCTAGCGGTAGGGAATATGCATCTTACAGCCGCAATTTGCTATGAGATAATCTTAGGTACGCAAGTTAGAGATAACTTTAAGCCAGATAGCGATTACTTACTTACCGTATCGAATGACGCATGGTTTGGAAAATCGATTGGCCCATGGCAGCATTTCCAAATGGCTCGAATGCGTTCGTTAGAATTAGGTCGCCCATTACTACGCTCAACCAATAATGGAATTACTGCTGTGATCAGCGCTGACGGGACAATCCAAGATATACTGCCTCAGTTTAAAACAGCAGTACTTGCCAGTGATGTCATCCCGACGACAGGGTTAACGCCTTATGCACGTTGGAGCAATTACCCAATGTGGGCCGTGGTTGTCATCTTTGGCTTACTAGGTTTCACAATGAACCAACGTAGAAAAATTTAATCTGTCATCAGCCTCAATAAGCAAAAATATTGAGGCTGATGAAACTAAGCTAACCAACAAGTAACCCTCGTAAATCTGAGATTTTCACTGTAACAATACAGCCCGCATTAAACTGTAAAAAATCATCTTCTATTCCATCTGAGAAAATAACGCCATTATCAGGCATCAACGATTCAAGCATTAGAGGTGATTCTGTTTCTATCGTGCCAAACACCCATTTCGTGCCCGTTGTTTTACTTAAAAAAGGCTCCCTAACGCTAAATTGCAATTTATTGTCTCCCCAACCAAATCCATTAGAAAGGGGATGATGTGCCACGCCTGTAATCGCTTTAGCTCCAGCTAAAATAGATTGAAACCACCCCGTTGAACCCAACCCTGTTGAAACTATAATTCCAGAAGAAGATTGAAACTCTTTCTCCCCTTTCCAATTCAATAAATAACGCGCAGAGGTATGGCTTTTCGGGCCAATGAACAAGTCATTCACCGCTAATAATGATTGACCATCATTGGTTGTTGCTTGTGCAAAAGTAACTGTTTTTTGCTCTGCCTTGCCTTGTATTGTTTTTTGTACAACTTCCTTTAGTTGGCCTATTTCAAAAGGTAATAATTTGCCATCCCATCTCGCTGGGTCTGGGTTAATCGCAATAATAGGCTGCCCATTCAGGTACTTTAACGTATTGGCAACTAAGCCATCCTGCCCAATCACAACCACAATATCTTGCTTAGAAAATTGGTAACTGGGTAATAGTTTTCTTTCTAATAATTGAAACCTACCTAATGGTTTTAATATTGATTCAGCTTGGATTAATTGCCTCTGATAAAGATCATGCTCATTAAGATAATCATCAACTTCCACATGGTTATGCTCTAAATAGAATTTCGCTTGTGGCCATGTATTAAAGCGTTCAATCAATTCCTGTAAGCGCGTCTTACGTGTTACTAATACAAATCTAGCATTATCCATTCCTTCCATTACTTCCCTCCTTTTTTCATTAGTTGACCAAATAGATCAGGTGATAGATTAAGTTCCCCTATCTTCCCTGCATTTTGAGCCAGTGACTCAAAAGCCATTGCCATTAATTGTTCTGGGTTCATTTTTGCCAGCGCTAGCGCTTTTAAATTTTCAACGGGTAACTGGCTATAGGCTTTCATTTTGGTTTCAATAGCATAAGCATCTGCTTCTGATTGAATACGCTGGTTTCCCACACTGAGCGTGACTAACTCTTGGCGCTTTGCCTCTGCACTAACTTGTGCAACCAACTCTTCTTGCTCTATTTCTGCTCGTTCACGTAATAGCTTACGTTCATTATCAAGGCGAGCTTCTTCAATTTGTTGTTCTTTTGCTTGAACAGATAAATCCGTTTCTAATTCCGCTTCTTTAATCGTTCTTTCTTGTTCAACAGAAAATTTGCGTCTTGCGTAAATAGCATCATCCGCTTCTTTTAGAATTGACTCCCTCGCTTGCGCCTCTAACGCTTTAAGAGTTTCAGGTGAAGGCGCTATTGCAGCAAAAGAGACGTCTAAAATTTCAAGGCCTAATGATTCAATTAGCGTTTGTTCTGCCAGTTGTTGAGTGACTAAAGTCACTAATGATTGGCTAATAAGTAATGCATCACGCAATGAAGTCGTTTGAATTCTGGCTTGGATAATAGTTTGCGCAGCCCTCACTACTCTATCACTCAATTTAAGTGGGTCTTCAGAAGCGTGATTTTTTCCATCTTTAGTTAAATTGAAATTTAATACATTTGCTGTTTTTTCTGGGTTCTTCACTTGAAATGAAATTTGCCCCTGAATGCGTAAACTTTGAAAATCCGCAGTTTGTAAATTAAAAATAAAAGGAGCTTCTTGAGCACTTAACGGTAATGCCGCAATAGATGTCTTATCCGAGTTATACCAAAAACTAATCCCCTTTCCTTGCTTACGCACTTTCCCATTCACTGACTGAATAACAAATGTAGATGAGTCTGCTTTGAAATATTTAAAATTGAACATAGTCCACCTCTCATTAATGTCCTTATGACCTTAAGTAATTATTGTCCTATAGACACAAACAAGTCAAGCATTAAATGTCTTAATGACATTAATTGGCTTTTAGCGTATGATAGCTCTATTGATTTGAGTGCAATTTAAAGTAGGTAACAATATGAATGAAAAAGAATTTTTAGCAGGATATAACAAAAATGAATATCTCTCACCACTGCTGACTGTTGATGCCGTCTTGTTCACATATCATGAAAACACACTCAAAGTCTTATTAGTCGAAAGGGCAAATTTCCCTGAAAAGGGGAAATGGGGGTTACCTGGTGGCTTCGTTGATGAACAAAATGATAAAACTATCGAAGAGACAATCCTACGTAAGCTAAAAGAAAAAACTGGGGTTATCCCGCCTTATGTTGAACAACTTTGTACGGTAGGTAATAAACAACGTGATCCTCGGGGTTGGTCTGTCACTGTCTGTTATACCGCTTTAATTGCTTATCAAGATTGTGAAGCTCATATTGAGACCGTCGAATCAGTAAAATGGGTATCTATTGATGACATCGCTACATTGCCTCTGGCATTTGACCATTTACAACTCTATCAACAGGCTCGTGAGCGCTTACAACAAAAATCACTTTATTCCATCGTACCCGGCTTTGCTTTACCTGACGTTTTTACACTGTCTGAATTGCAGCATGTCCATGAGGTTTTAATTGGTAAGACTTTGCAAAACAAGTCTTTTAGACGTCGTTTAGAACAAGCAGACTTGCTTATCGATACAGGGGAAAAACGCCATGAGCGCGGCCGACCAGCCAATTTATACCGCTTAAAACCCCAATCGGCTGAATACCGTTTTATTCGTAATTTAGAGTTTTAATCATGAGTACGCCTGATAAATAGCGATTATCAGGCGCAATAATAAAGGTTAGAGGCAAATAGCAGGAGTAACAATATAGGTAAAAATTAATTTATTGGATTTATAATAATTATGCGTGATCCCATCAGGGAACATTTCATGTAAAATTTTCATTCCTGCATCCTTACCGCAGTAATTTATATCTAAGACCTTACGCATGTTCTGCTGCCAGCTATTACTCTCTAGCACATTGTCAGGGATCCCTTTGATAGTATATTGATAAAACAACATGCCATTTTTTTCTGTCACCTCTGTTAATAATGTTACATCATCAATCAACATAGGTAATGATTTCGCCATTTCAGACAAAAAAATGCCACGCAGCATTGTCGGGTCATCATCTGACTTGGCATTAAATGCATTGATTTTATCTTCTGTCGAATTGCTTTTAATTTCATCAACGCGCTGTTTTAATTCTGAATTCGCAGTTGCTACAGAAGACGGCTCAGATTTTGCTTTTTCTTCCGTATCAGGCGAGCACCCAGCCATTAATACTGCACCTAACAGTAAGCATACTGTTTTTTTGAACACTACCATCCCATCCACCTATTTTATTATTTATATAGCAGGATGAGTTTACCATAATGATAAATTAAACTTATAGACAGAAAAATCCCCTTTTAACGAGCGAGGGGATCATAAAAATATTAAAATGAGGCTAACCACATACGCATTTTTAAACCATAAGAGCTAGTCCAGCCTGAAGTAAAACTAACTAACTCGCCGTTATCAATTACCATAAACGTCGGTGTTGCACTGACTCCTACCGCATTCGAGAGCTGCCCACTACTGTCATTGATAACAGGGAAGTTTAAATCCTTTTTTTCCATCCCTGAGACTAAGCGAGCCGTTTCACCGGAACGTATGGCAACAGAAATAATCGGCATACCTGATTGATTTAAATCTGAAACTGTTGGCGAAGTTAGATTGCACACACCACACCATGTAGCCCAAAAATAAACCAATATCGGTTTTTCTTTACTTAACTCAGCTAATGAAACCGTTTCACCATTAACTAAAGTATGTTGTTCCAACAATGCAGGGGCTAAAGTTTGTGGTTTACGCCACAAGTCCATTACCGTAAAGGCAACAAACAATATAATGGCTAAAACGATAATTTCTTTAGACCACTTTTTCAGTCTATTCATACGGTTATTAACCTATTTGTTATCAAATAGTACAAATTTAAAGTGTAGCAAAGCAAAGCATTTAATCGAAATTAATGCTTTGTCATTAAGTTAAAATGCTTTCTTTGCTGATTCGCTAATACTTTTCTAAGTCAATCTTAAGCTTAGCTTTATCCCCTAAATAATTCGTGTTGTGGCTAGGCGGCAAGTGAAACTAAGCCCTAGGAGCATACATCAGTATGTGACTAGGGTTAGTATGCCAAACCAACAACGCCACAGCGCGAAGTATAACAAGGATATTATTTGAGCTTAGCCAACTGCTCTTTCACTATCGCTTCAAACTGCTGCGCATCAATAGCCCCTGGGATCATTTCTTCACCGACTAGTGTCGCTGGTGTCCCATTCACTCCCAGTTTTTCAGCTAACATCATGTTAGTACGAATACCTTCACGGCTTTTTTCGCTCGCTTTCAGTTTATCATTACCCGTCGCTTTCAGGGCTTCTTTGATATTCGCATCAGACAGCATGCCTTGCTTTTGCATAAATTTATGATGTAACGCTTCAAACGCCTTTGGATTCTCTTGCCATAATGTCATCGTTAATTGAGCCGAATCCATTGAAGTCTGGCCTTTAAATGGCAGATATTTGATAACCACAGCAACATCATTTGGATATTTTTTCACGATATCCTCTAGTTGTGGGTCAAAACGTTTACAGAATGGGCAGTTAAAATCAGTAAAGTTGACCAAAACTAGCTTCGCATTTTTATTACCTAAAACTGGGCTAGTTGGGTCATTAAATAATGCCTCTTTTTCCATTTTTAGCGTTTCTTTCATCTGCGCTTGTTGCTTCTCACCCTGTTTGGCTTGCAGTGCGACGATCGCCTCTTCTAAAATCTCAGGGTTTTCTACTAACGTATCTCTGACTAACTTACGAACTTGTGCTTCCTGTTCTGCATTTAGTGGCGCGGCTTGTGCCATTGCACCAAACATAAGTGATGAAAATAGAACAGCTAAAATTGTTTTATTCATTTTGTGGCTCCTTTGGCCTGATTCATAACTGATATTAACGACTCACGGTCAAGTATAGTTGACAGTACTTCGCCTTCGGCCAAGTTAGGGCCATAAATTTGATTAAATGGAACAGCTACCTGCCCACGTTTTTGTAAGAAGGCAGTAATTTCTGGTGATGGTTTCGTCCAATCACCACGTAAAGCGACGACGTCAGGCTCACTAAGAAGCTGCTGAATATCATCTCTCAATAACACATTGTATTTATTCGCCTTACAAGTCACACACCATTCAGCGGTTACATCAATAAAGACACGTTTATTATCGGCCAGTGCATCTGTAATTGCCTGCTCAGTTAATGGCTGCCAATCTACACTATCCTTTACTAAAGAACGGCTTCCGGTATGTTGCTCTTGCGTCATCCACACAAAACCAATAGCGAAAACAGCAAATAACAACAATGGCAAGAACGCAGCTCGCACCCCTCTTTTTATCGCAATAAAAACCACCAGCAGTACTAAGAAAATTACCGCTATAGCTGTTGATACTGTGACACCAAAATGAGGAATTAATAAGCTAATTAACCACAAGCTGGAGAGGAGCATCATCACCCCAAGCACAGCACGTAATTTTAGCATCCACATGCCAGGTTTTGGTAATAACCTTGATATTACTGGGAAAGCGGCGATTAATAACCAAGGCAAACTCATCCCGACTCCCAGAGCCGTGAAAATCAACCATAACTCTTCCATCGGGGCGGTAAGTGCAAAAGCAACTGCGGTGCCCAAAAATGGTGCAGAGCAAGGAGTCGCTAGCAGGGTTGCAAAAACGCCTTGCCAAAAATGCCCACTATTTCCATGCCCACCAGCAGTTGCAAGACGAGTGTTGGCCTTACTCCCTAAATTAATTTCAAATAAACCAAATAAATTAGCAGTAAACAGTGCTGTAACTAGCACCATAAAACCAATAAACCATGGGTTTTGAAACTGAATTCCCCAGCCAACGGCTTGTTGCCCAACACGTAACAGCGTCATGAGTAAAGCAAGTAACCAGAAGGAAACTAAAATTCCTAAGGAAGATAATAAAAATTGGCGACGAATGGTTTTTTGTTCACCTTGAGGCACCATCAATACAGAGCCCAGCTTCATCGCAAGCACAGGAAGAACACATGGCATTAAGTTAAGGATTAACCCACCAACCAAGGCAAATACCACCACTTGCCATAAGGAAATTGCACTTCCAGCGCTACTTCCACCAATAGTTCCTGAAAATGAACCAACTTGGCTATTAATTTGCTGAGAAATATCACCATCACTCACAACAAATGAAACAGTTTTACCGGTTAAATCTGGGGATTCCCCCCCCCAATCATCACCAACGTCGATAGTTGCTGTTAAATGCTCCCCTGAGACTTCAATCTCAGGCACCCCTAATGTTGCACCTTCAACAACATCAGTGAAGATATTCGGTTTCCCCCACGAGCTACCTGAATTTTTTTGTAATTCGATAACGAGCTTGTCATGGGCAAAACCAACTTTAGTTTGCTCAACTAAACCACTTGTTGGCGGTACTGCCCCTTTCGCTTGGTTAAACGCCCAAGTAAAATCAGCAGGAACAGGCTCAGTTAAATCGAGCTCAAACGGATAATCCGTTAAAATACAAACGTTACTACAAGTCGATAATGTTAATGTCCCAGCCAGTTTATCTAGTTTTTCAGTACTTTTGACTGTAATAGGGAAAACAACATCCCCCATATAGCCTTGAGTTGATACCCCTGCGACATCAAAACGCCCAGGCGTTGGCCATTGCCAATCGGTGGACTCTACAGGTGATGACCACACAATTTCAGGTGCAACGCCCCCCTCTCCCGGTGAGCGCCAATAAGTTTTCCAGCCATCATCCAGTTTCACATCAAGCAAAATATCGATTTTACCCTGTTCTTGGGTAGAACTGAGTAACCTCACTTGTGCATGCCTTGGGGTGTTATCACTCATCCACCCGTTATTCGCTGGTTGCAACCACCCCGTATCCGCAGCATGAATGCTGCTCGAAAAAAGAGCAAATAAAATTAAAAATGAATTAATCAAAAAACGCATTGTTTCCTCCAGAATAAATTACACAAACAGATCCCTATTTGTTGTGTGCTAATTCCGAAGATTACAAAACTGTAAATGTCGTCTGACACGAGGGGGGGCATGTTTCTCTTCATTGTTAGCTCTAGATATAAATAGATTAGTGCAAAATAGAGTTAATGCAGCTAAAGAAAGAAACATAAAGAAGAATGGTTCAATAACAGCAGGCAACAATGTCATTAATGACTTCGCGCTAAGTTCACAACTGGAAAGTTGAGTACTACTGTTATCACTCTGTTCTATTTGAGGTTGTTCGACATAGCTAAAGCTATACCCGGTAGGGTCTTGCGCCTGTACTAACACATTAGGCACAAAAAAATTGGCGAACAGACGCTCTCCGACAGCACGTTGGTTCATACAAACCAACACCATCAGACAGGCGAGTATCACTAATCCTTTACCTAATTTCAAATGCCTGTTCATGCGTATCTCGGTATATCTTCCTGAAATAACACCAATTATATGGTTTACACGCTAGTAGCAATGATAAAAACCATGCTTTGATTAATACCATTACACCATCTATAAGTTAAATAGAGGTTACATCTTACACAGCAAAACATTCCGTACAAGTATCATCATCTAACTTTACAAAAAAACATTCCTTTTTAGCTCAATGAAAATCTAAACACATCTAAAAGTAGGCACAAAAATTGCTTTATTTTAATCATCGAGTGAAAACGAAATGATTTGCACTCTAACGGTGCATGATTGTCGGATTTAAACAAATTTTAGCCGCTGTTTATCATGTTAGTGCAGCAATTCAAGAAATCGCCAAATAATATGCGAGACAGCTCCCGAAATTGAAACAATTTGTTTTCATTAATTAACAAATTTAATTACTTTTTAACAATAATAAAACATATAGCGGATAATCGCGGCATTGTCTAAATCAGCAAAATATCCGCAAACACAACACAACAAAGCCAAAGTCATTCAAGGGGTATCTAACGGAAGAACAACAGTTTAGCTAACAGCAGCTTTAACCGCAATTAGCCCAACTGACGCTCGCCCGTCAAGATAGCGTTTGAAATACGATGGGTTTACACCGATGGTCTAAAGGAGCTGTAATTATGCGTATAAGTAAGCTTGTATTATCAATGATGATTTTAGGTGCAACCTGCGCTGTTCAAGCAGAAGAGCTAAACGGTACTCTGAAAAAAATCAAAGACAACGGTGTAATTGTTGTTGGCCACCGTGAATCCTCTGTCCCATTTTCCTACTATGATAATAGCCAAAAAGTCGTTGGTTACTCACAAGATTATTCCAACGAAATTGTCGATGCAGTAAAGAAAAAACTCAATATGCCTGATTTACAGGTCAAACTGATCCCGATTACTTCACAAAATCGTATTCCATTACTGCAAAATGGCACATTTGATTTCGAGTGTGGCTCAACCACCAATAACTTAGAGAGACAAAAACAAGCTGCATTCTCTAACACTATCTTCGTGGTCGGCACACGCTTGTTAACCAAAGGCGATTCAGGTGTGAAAGATTTCGCAGATTTAGCTGGGAAAAACGTCGTGGTTACCTCTGGTACCACCTCTGAAATTCTACTCAATCAGTTAAATGACGAAAAAAATATGAAGATGCGCATTATTAGCGCCAAAGACCACGGTGATTCATTCCGTACCTTAGAATCCGGTCGTGCAGTTGCCTTTATGATGGATGATGCGCTGTTAGCGGGTGAGCGTGCTAAAGCTAAAAAACCTGAAATATGGGAGATAGTCGGTACACCGCAAACTGAAGAGGCCTATGGCTGCATGTTACGTAAAGATGACCCTCAGTTTAAAGCTCTCGTTGATGAAACTATCGCCAATGCACAAACATCAGGCGTCGCAGAGAAGTCCTTTGAGCGTTGGTTCAACCAGCCAATTCCACCCAAAAATCTCAACCTGAAATTTACGTTATCCGATGAAATGAAAGCCTTATTTAAAGCACCGAATGACAAAGCATTAAACTAATAAAAAGACAAACAGGGTATTACTGTGAAGTAGATAGTGGCAAGGCGGTCGTTCCCCGCCTTGCATACTTATCGATAACAGTATTCGGGGATCTAATTGCCCACAGGAAGTCAACATTATGTCTATTGATTGGAATTGGGGGATTTTCCTTCAGGAAGCCCCGTTTGGGAATACCACCTATCTAGGGTGGTTAATATCTGGCCTTGAAGTCACCGTTACACTTTCTATTTGTGCATGGATTATCGCATTCTTAGTCGGTTCAATTTTTGGTATTCTACGTACCGTACCTAATCGTTACTTAGCCTTTATTGGCACTGCCTATGTTGAGTTATTCCGTAATGTACCATTGATTGTGCAATTCTTTACATGGTATTTGGTGATCCCTGAGCTGCTGCCTCACTCCATTGGGGATTGGTTTAAAATGGAGTTAGACCCTAACTACCAATTTTTTATTTCTTCAATGTTATGCCTTGGGTTATTCACAGCCGCACGGATGACCGAACAAGTTCGAGCCGCTATTCAATCGCTCCCTCGCGGGCAGAAAAGCGCAGCTCTGGCGATGGGGCTAACTCTCCCACAAACATATCGTTACGTTTTATTGCCGAATGCTTACCGAGTAATATTGCCACCAATGACCTCAGAAATGTTGAATTTGGTCAAAAACTCAGCAATCGCATCAACAATCGGCTTAGTTGATATGGCTGCACAAGCGGGGAAACTACTGGATTACTCTGCTCATGCATGGGAATCATTTACAGCCATAACGTTAGCTTATGTTGGTATTAACGTCATCATTATGATTTTAATGTCGCTACTCGAACGAAAAGTTCGTTTACCTGGCACTATTGGAGGGCGATAAGATGCTTTACGAATTTGACTGGAGCTCAATTGCACCGAGTATCCCCTTCTTAATTGATGGCTTTATTGTCACCGCTAAAATTACACTTACCGCCATTGTCGTCGGGATTTTATGGGGAACAGTCTTAGCTGTTATGCGGCTATCACCTTTCAAGCCTATCAGTTGGTTTGCTGCCTTATATGTTAATACCTTTCGTTCTATCCCGTTAGTCATGGTTTTATTGTGGTTTTATTTGATTGTGCCTAGCTTATTACAAAATGTTCTAGGCTTATCACCAAAAAATGATATTCGTTTAATTTCAGCAATGATAGCCTTCTCCCTTTTTGAAGCGGCCTACTATTCAGAGATTATTCGTGCGGGTATACAGAGTATTTCCCGAGGTCAGGCATCAGCAGCATTAGCTCTTGGTATGACAAATATGCAAACCATGAGGCTAGTTGTATTACCACAGGCTTTCAAAGCAATGGTACCATTGCTACTAACTCAAGGTATTGTCTTATTTCAGGACTCCTCATTGGTATACGTCCTAAGTTTGACGGACTTCTTCCGGACAGCCACTAACATTGGCGAACGGGATGGCACACAGGTGGAAATGGTACTATTCGCAGGTCTGGTGTACTTTATAATCAGTTTTGGCGCTTCCATGTTAGTGAATTATCTTAAGAAAAGGACTGTTTCATGATTACCCTGAAAAATGTATCTAAATGGTATGGCCAATTTCAGGTGCTTACAGACTGCACAACTGAAGTCAAAAAAGGCGAAGTCGTGGTAGTGTGTGGGCCATCTGGCTCTGGTAAATCCACATTAATAAAAACAGTGAATGGCTTAGAACCTATTCAGCAGGGTGAAATTTTTGTGAATGATATTCAAGTTAATAGCAAAAAAACTGACCTTGCAAAGTTGCGTTCTAAGGTGGGAATGGTGTTCCAGCACTTCGAGCTATTTCCGCATCTATCAATTATAGAAAACCTAACATTGGCACAAGTCAAAGTATTAAACCGAGATAAAAAAGCCGCTGAAGCTAAAGGGTTGAAACTCTTAGAACGAGTTGGCTTAACAAGCCATGCGAACAAATTCCCTGCTCAATTATCAGGGGGACAGCAACAACGTGTCGCCATTGCCCGCGCACTTTGTATGGACCCTATTGCAATGTTATTTGATGAACCAACATCTGCTCTTGACCCTGAAATGATCAACGAAGTACTTGATGTCATGGTTGAATTAGCTCATGAAGGGATGACCATGATGGTGGTTACCCATGAAATGGGCTTCGCCAAAAAAGTAGCAAACCGCGTGATCTTTATGGATGAAGGGAAAATTGTTGAGGACAGTAAAAAAGAAGACTTTTTCGCTAACCCACAATCTGAACGTGCTAAAGATTTCCTTGCGAAAATACTTCATTAATTCATCTCAATAATATATCTAAACAACGTGGCAGGGCTCCCTTGGAGTCGCTGTCACGTAATCTTCCATAATTTATCGTCTAACCGCATTTTTCTTAACAACCATGAAAATCAACCGACAAAATATTTCCATCTTATAGATTACTCACCCCGACGAATTAGACTGTACTCACTGCGATTTCACCACGTTATTTACACAAGAATTATGTACACAAGAATTGTTGTGTCGAGGGTTATAATAAAGCGCTATACCGTTGCACCAAAAACGCTCATGAAACCGCACTATTTTGGTATAAAGCGCTTTAGCTCGTCATTCTTCTTTAGTCATTTTTTTAAATATTAACTGCCCCATTACGCCACCGCCACCATCATTTGGGTGGTTAACACCATCCATTACATTCACAGATGCAAAATCAAATGGTGAGACACCTTCTAAACAGGCAGCATTTACCCCGTATTCCTCTGGGTTTGATCGCCGTTGATGAAAGGTATAAATACCGCACACCGAACAAAAAAAATGAACAGCTTGATGAGTATTAAAACGATATTCTGTTAACTTATCTTTTCCTTCCAAAAGTTTAATCCCTGATAATGGTGCAGAAACAGCGACAGCCCCTCTCATCGCACAGAAAGAACAATTGCAGCGCCTAGCCGTATTTAACCCATCGGTTAATTTCACTGTAAACTTTATTGCCCCACAGTGGCATTGAGCTTTAATCGCGTTCATTTGTTTCCCCTTTTATCGGTATCACCTCTAATTTACGTTCAATGAGTTCATCTTATTTAAGGAATTCATGCTTTTTCATTCGGGACAATAAAGACAATGCTCTTTCTATAGAAATAAACAACAACTTGCTGAATTCAAAATAGTTCAACAAACCACTACCATTTAGCTGTTTTTTTAGTTAAGTTGTTTGGTTATCGGCATAAAATATGCTGATCCCGTTCCCCGAAAAGCAATATTCAGCTTCCCCCCGCAGGTTCAGCTAATCAACTATTGTTGTTTTCGGTACAGATCCGCTATGCTATGCGGATCTAAATAAAGATAGACATCCACGCTACAGATGTAGCATTTATATTCACCATAGGATTATCGGTGCCATGCAAGAACAATATCGTCCAGAAGATATAGAGCCTAAAGTACAGCGTCACTGGGATGAAAAAGAAACTTTCAAAGTGACAGAAGACAACAGCAAAGAAAAATACTACTGCCTGTCCATGCTACCTTACCCTTCTGGTCGACTACACATGGGCCACGTACGTAACTACACCATCGGTGACGTTATTTCTCGTTACCAACGCATGTTAGGGAAAAATGTACTCCAACCAATCGGTTGGGATGCGTTTGGCCTACCTGCTGAAGGTGCTGCGGTTAAAAACAATACAGCTCCTGCACCTTGGACATACGCCAATATCGATTACATGAAAGGCCAGCTAAAAATGTTGGGCTTTGGTTACGACTGGAACCGTGAAGTCACAACCTGTACCCCTGAGTATTACCGTTGGGAACAATGGTTCTTCACTAAATTATATGAAAAAGGTTTAGTGTATAAAAAAACCTCAGCGGTTAACTGGTGCCCACACGATTTAACTGTACTCGCCAATGAGCAAGTTGTTGATGGTTGCTGCTGGCGTTGTGATACCCCAGTTGAACGCAAAGAAATCCCACAATGGTTTATTAAAATCACAGATTACGCAGAAGAACTGCTCAATGACCTCGATAAACTCGAAGATTGGCCAGAGCAAGTCAAAACGATGCAACGTAACTGGATAGGCCGCTCAGAAGGGACTGAAATCACCTTTAATGTAGCCGAACGTGATGAAACATTAACCGTTTATACTACCCGCCCAGACACTTTTATGGGGGCGACTTACGTGGCTGTTGCCGCAGGTCACCCTTTAGCTAAAGAGGCAGCGACTAACAACCCTGAATTAGCTCAATTTATTGATGAGTGCCGTAATACCAAAACCGCAGAAGCGGATATGGCAACCATGGATAAAAAAGGGATGGCAACAGGGTTATTCGTTGTGCATCCATTAACCCAAGAAAAACTGCCAATTTGGGTCGCTAACTTTGTTTTAATGGAATACGGTACGGGTGCTGTCATGGCAGTTCCTGCTCACGACCAACGTGACTGGGAGTTTGCACACAAATACAACTTACCTATCAAAGCCGTTATTGCTGATGCAGAAGGCAACGAGCCTGATTTATCGCAAGAAGCTATGACGGATAAAGGTTCTCTGATTAATTCAGGTGAATTTAGCGGGTTAGATCACGAAGCTGGTTTCAATGCGATATCAGACAAACTGGTTGCTCTTGGCGCAGGTCAACGTAAAGTAAATTATCGTTTACGTGACTGGGGAGTTTCACGTCAACGTTATTGGGGTGCACCTATCCCAATGGCAACATTAGAAGATGGCACAGTCGTTCCAATTCCTGAAGATCAACTGCCAGTAATTTTACCTGAAGATGTCGTAATGAATGGTATTACTAGCCCGATTAAAGCCGACCCTGAGTGGGCTAAAATCACGATTAATGGTCAGCCAGCCCTACGTGAAACAGATACCTTCGATACTTTCATGGAATCATCTTGGTATTACGCTCGGTATACATGCCCACAACACAATGAGGGTATGTTAGACCCAACTGCGGCTAACTATTGGTTACCGGTTGATCAGTACATTGGTGGTATCGAACACGCTATCATGCACTTAATGTATTTCCGTTTCTTCCATAAATTAATGCGTGATGCAGGCTTAGTAAACTCCGATGAGCCAGCTAAACGTCTGCTGTGCCAAGGCATGGTATTAGCTGATGCATTCTACTACACCGGGAGTGACGGCCAGCGCGTTTGGGTTTCTCCAGCAGAAGCGATTGTTGAACGTGACGATAAGAACCGTATTATTAAAGCTGTAGACGCAGAAGGCCATGAACTGGTTTATACCGGTATGAGCAAGATGTCTAAGTCGAAAAACAACGGTATTGACCCACAATTAATGGTCGAAAAATACGGTGCCGATACCGTTCGTCTGTTTATGATGTTCGCCGCACCACCTGAATTAACCCTTGAATGGCAAGAATCTAGCGTAGAAGGTGCGAACCGCTTTGTTCGCCGTGTTTGGCGTTTAGTACACGAACACTCACAAAAAGGGGCAACCTTACCTTTAGATATCAGCACGTTAACGCCAGAGCAAAAAGACTTACGTCGCGACCTGCACAAAACGATAGCTAAAGTTACCGACGATGTTGGCCGCCGCTATGCATTCAACACTGCTATTGCTGCTGTGATGGAGTTCATGAACAAACTCGTTCGTGCCCCACAAGAGAGCGAACAGGACCGTGCGTTAGTTCAAGAATCTCTAGAAGCAATTACGTTAATGTTGTCACCGATTATCCCACATGCTTGCTTCGAAATGTGGCAAGCGCTTGGGCATAATGAAGATATTGATTTTGCTTCTTGGCCAGTTGCTGATGAGCAAGCGATGATTGATGACACCAAGCTGGTTGTTGTTCAAGTTAATGGTAAAGTCCGTGGTCGCATAACAGTTCCTGCTGATGCAAACCAAGAGTTTGTACTGGATATGGCACAAAAAGAGTCTAGCGTAGCGAAATACCTTGAAGGTGTTAGCATCCGCAAAGTAATCTATGTTCCAGGCAAATTGCTAAACCTTGTTGTAGGTTAATAGTTAGGTTGATGGCTGATAAGGAGGCCAGGTGCGTTATCTGATAACTTTATTTTTGAGCCTGGCGGTGCTAGTCACCGCAGGCTGCGGTTTTCGCCTTCAAGGAACCACCCAAATTCCTGAAGAACTGAAAACGTTGCAGCTGAGTTCAAGTGACCCATATGGCTATCCTACAAGGGCACTTAGGGAGCAGTTACGGCTGAATAACGTAACAATCCTTGAAACAGGCAACGCAAGTGTCCCTATTTTGAAAGTCCTCGGTTCCAATGAAAACACGGAAACCGTTTCGATTTATCAAGATGGTAAAGCAGCAGAAAAGCAACTTACACTTGTTATGAATGCGCAAGTGTTGATGCCTGATGGCGCTATTTACCCGCTACAAAGTCGTGTTGAGCGTACTTTCTTTGACAACCCTTTAGAAGCACTTGCGAAAGATGCAGAAAAAGAAATTGTTAGGCAAGAAATGCAGGAGCAAGCTGCACGTAACTTAGTTCGTAAGTTACTGCTTGTCCACTCAGCCGAACTTGAAAAAGCAAAAAACCAAGCGGCTGATACGAACACGCAACCATAATGACGCGTATTTACCCTGAACAGCTGGCCTCTTCGTTACAAGAAACGCTAAGAGGCCGCTATTTGATTTGGGGCAATGAGCCCCTTCTACTTCAAGAAAGTCAAGATGCCATCCGCAAAGCTGCCCAACAACAAGGCTTTGAGGAACATTTTGTGTATTCTCTTGAGCAGAACACTGACTGGGATGAAATTTTTAGCCAATGTCAGGCGCTAAGCTTATTCGCTAGTCGTCAAACTCTGACGCTGTTATTACCTGAAAATGGCCCCAACGCAGCAATGGCGGAAAAATTAAGCCAGTTGTCGCAGTTACTTCACCCAGATCTACTCCTTGTACTACGTGGACATAAACTAACAAAAGCCCAAGAAAACAGCGGGTGGTTTAAAGCCCTCAGTAAAGAGGCCGTGTATGTCAGTTGCCTGACGCCTGAATACCAACGGCTCCCTCAGTGGGTATCGAAACGCGCCTACAGTATGCGCTTATCTTTAGAAGCCGAAGCCAACCAACTGCTCTGTTATTGCTACGAAGGTAATTTACTAGGTTTGGCGCAAGCCCTTGAACGCCTGTCATTACTGTACCCTGATGGCAAACTCACCTACCCCCGAGTTGAAAATGCAGTTAATGATTCTGCCCATTTTACACCGTACCATTGGGTCGACGCGTTACTTGCAGGTAAATCACGCCGTTCATGGCATATTTTAGAACAACTTCAACATGAAGATGTTGAACCCGTCATTTTGTTACGTTCAATACAACGTGAATTAATACTGCTTATTACGTTAAAACGCCAATCAGTCACAACACCATTGAAAACGTTATTTGACCAACACAAAGTTTGGCAAAACCGCCGTGGAATGATCTCTGAAGCACTACAGCGTTTAACGTTGCATCAATTACAATCTGCACTAATGTTATTAACACAAGCTGAAATCCATATTAAACAAGATTTTAGTCACTCAGCATGGCCTGACCTACAATCACTATCTATGTTATTATGTGGTAAAGCATTTGCAGAGAATTTTATTCATGACTGACCATTTTTCGCCTAAAGATAAACACAATCACCTTCAAGCGTTATTTGGTGGGACATTTGACCCGATCCACTTCGGTCATTTACGCCCTGTTCAGGCTCTAGCTCAACAAGTTGGGTTAGAAAAAATTATTTTATTACCCAATCATGTCCCGCCACACCGTCCGCAACCAGAGGCTACCCCATTGCAGCGTTTGGAAATGGTAAAATTAGCGGTTAAAAATAACCCGTTATTTGCCATCGACACTCGTGAGCTAGAAAAAGATAGCCCTTCATATACGATAGAAACACTTTCTCAACTACGCCAAGAAATGGGACCAACCCAACCCCTTGCGTTTATCATTGGGCAAGATTCATTGTTATCTATTAATACATGGTACAAATGGGAGAAAATTCTTGATAATTGCCACTTATTAGTTTGTGCCCGCCCAGGATATGCTACGCAATTTACCGACCCCAAAATGCAAGCTTGGCTGGTACAACATCAAGCCACAACACCCTCGCAACTAAGCCAATCTGCCAATGGTTATATTTTTATTGGTGACACCCCTCTTATCAATATTTCTGCCACAGAAATACGTGAAAAACTAAATGCAGGGGACACCTGTAGCGAGCTTATCCCTGAAACCGTTCTTCAATATATTCACCAACAGCACCTTTACCAACGATAAGGAAGTTCTCTTATGGGGATGCAATTAGGGTAAGGTTCAAAAAAATATTGTTCACTCAAATAGTTATCAGGGTATTGCACCAATAATTGGCGCATCATTGCTAACGGCTGGCTTATTGGTAAATTCCCTTCTCGATAATCATTGATCAACCATAACAACCGTTTTTTTTCATCTGAGGTTGCTTTACGTTTAAAATATCCTTGCATATGGCTAAGCGCATTTACTTGAATATTTCTAGCTGGAAGGGACGAAAATATTTCCATTAGCCCTGCTTTGTAGTGGTTAAAAAAACCGTGGAGATCGCTTCCCTTACAAATACTTGCCACTAAGCGGCCAGTTAATTGATACCCCACAGGAGAATATGCCATTATCAAATATTTATGGCGGCTATGAAATTGGATGATTTCAGCCTGTGTTAGGTGTTGGCATAAGTTATTAAGCCTTTGCAAAACATACAGTTTCGTTAAGAAACTATCCCAGTAGTCGACATCATGCCATTGCTCGTCAGTGATCACCGCAATACTCGCTGGAAATAACCCAGCCAATTGAAGCCTATCTTGCGCAGCACAAATAATGCCATCTACGCGGTTGTGGGCTGAATTGACAACATCAGCCGTTAGGTATTCCACAATAGGCTCTACCCATGGTTGAATTTTCATGGGGAGATGACTAACCCCTTCAAATACGAAAATATTTGGCTTCATTATTTGCACAATATCCATCTCACTCTAAAATATTTGCTAGGGTGCGAATTTGTTGAGTTATTTTGTAAAGTTAACACAAACCTCTTGCTCAAGTGAGCAGATATCCCTATAAATTTCACTCCATAATGAATAAAAAAGAATTTAGCCGATTTTTCTTAAAATCTAGGGTAAAATGGCTTCGCTGAGAATGATTTTGATTCATTAGCTATCAGCAAACGCTTTATCTACAAACTACAAACAGTGTTTAATGTAATATTCTGTTTATTTGAATGAAAGGTGAACCTTTTGCAAGGAACTGAACTCCAACAATTTATTATCGATCAGCTTGATGATGCCAAAGCAGAAGACATTATCACTATCGATGTTCAAGGGAAATCAAGTATTACCGATCAGATGATCATCTGTACAGGGACATCAAGCCGCCATCTGATGTCTGTCGCTGACCGGTTAATAGATGCCTGCCGTAAAAATGGTTTAATGCCATTAGGTGTTGAAGGGCAAGGCATTTCTGATTGGATCGTAGTAGACCTAGGTGATGCTATTGTGCATATTATGCAAGACGAAAGCCGCCGCATGTACGAATTAGAAAAACTCTGGAGCTGAGTTTGAAATTACAACTCATCGCCGTTGGAACAAAAATGCCGGACTGGGTCCAGACCGGCTTTATGGATTACCTCCACCGTTTCCCTAAAGATATGCCGTTTGAATTAACGGAGATACCCGCTGGGAAACGCGGGAAAAACGCAGATATAAAACGCATTTTAGAAAAAGAAGGCGAGTTAATGCTCGCAGCCGTGGGTAAAGGAAACCGTATTGTCACCTTGGATATTCCAGGAGATCGCTGGGATACTCCCAAACTGGCCATTCAATTGGATAAGTGGAAACAAGATGGCCGTAATGTCAGCTTATTGATCGGTGGTCCCGAAGGGCTAGCTCCCGCTTGTAAGGCGGCGGCTGAGCAAAGTTGGTCATTATCACCACTTACGCTTCCTCACCCACTAGTTCGTGTCCTTGTTGCCGAAAGTCTTTATCGCGCATGGAGTATTACGACTAATCACCCTTATCATAGGGAATAGTTTGGTTTGAATAAGTTCAAAATGGCAATGGGATGAAAACACAACGCACCCCTTTTCGCGACCACACCGCAGAATCTGTTTTGTTTATCCGCCGAGCGCTTATTGCTTTCGGCGTGATTGTCATTTTAACCTCGATCCTCGTGACCAATTTGTACCATTTACAAATTGTTCGCCATGAGGATTACCAAACTCGCTCTAATGATAACCGAATCAAATTGGTGCCCATTGCACCAAGCCGTGGCATTATCTACGATCGGCAAGGAACACAGCTCGCCCTAAATAGCACTTTTTATCAGTTAGAAATCGTGCCAGAGAAAGTCGATAACCTACAAGAAACCTTAGACAAACTTCGTGATATCGTTGATTTAACCGATGAGGATATTGCTAATTTTGAAAAAGAACGTAAGCGCTCACGTCGTTTTACCTCTATCGCCTTAAAAACACAATTAAATGAAGTTCAAGTGGCTCGCTTTGCCGTAAACCAATACCACTTCCCCGGTTTAGAAGTTAAAAGTTATCAACGTCGCTCCTATCCATATGGTTCTGCATTGACCCATGTCATCGGCTACGTCGCTAAAATTAATGATAAAGACATCGAGCGCCTTGATAAAGACGGGTTATTACCTAACTATGCGGCTAGCCATGATATTGGTAAATTAGGCATCGAGCGTTATTATGAAAGTGTATTACACGGTAAAACAGGCTATGAAGAAGTCGAAGTTAACAGCCGAGGGCGGGTTATTCGCCAGCTTCATGAACAACCGCCTCAAGCTGGCCGGGATATCTATTTAACGATTGATCTCGAGTTACAAATCTATATTGAAAAATTATTAACCACTAGCCGTGCTGCTGTCGTAGTGACAGACCCACGCAACGGGGAAATACTGGCGCTGGTTTCTAACCCAAGCTATGACTCAAACCTGTTCGTCAACGGTATCTCAAACAAAGATTACCAAGCGTTACTGAATAACCCTGATAGGCCGTTGATTAACCGAACAACCCAAGGGCTTTACCCCCCAGCCTCAACCGTAAAACCCTTTATTTCTGTTGCCGCATTGAGTGAAAAAGTCATCACGCCCAACACCACAATATTTGACCCCGGTTGGTGGCAACTCCCCGGCTCAGAAAAACGCTACCGAGATTGGAAACGCTGGGGCCATGGTAAGCTGAATGTGATGAAATCTATTATTGAGTCTGCAGATACCTTCTTCTACCAAGTTGCCTATGATATGGGTATTGACCGTCTCTCTGTATGGATGACCCGCTTTGGCTTTGGCGAGTACACTGGGATCGACCTTGCCGAAGAGCGTTCAGGCATTATGCCTACTCGTGAGTGGAAACAAAAACGTTATAAGAAACCTTGGTACCAAGGGGATACTATTCCAGTCGGGATCGGCCAAGGCTATTGGACTGCTACCCCAATTCAAATGTCAAAGGCCTTAATGACCTTAATCAATGACGGTCAGGTCAAAACGCCTCACTTACTTTATGGCACCAAACTTGGTAATGCCATGGTGCCTTATGAAGATAAAGAAACCACTCAAATTGGGGACATTCATTCGGGTTATTGGGAACTCGCTAAACAGGGGATGTATGGCGTAGCCAATGCACCTAATGGTACAGGTCGTCGTAGTTTTATCGGTACCCCTTATAAAGCTGCCGCGAAGTCTGGAACGGCTCAAGTCTTTAGTTATGAAACCTATAATGCAAGTAAACTCGCCGAGCACTTGCGTGACCATAAATTGATGATTGCTTATGCGCCTTATGATAAGCCAACTATCGCTGTCACTATTATTTTAGAAAATGGCGGCGCAGGTCCTTCTGTAGGGGACATAGTGCGGCAAATATTTGACCATGTTCTTCTTGGTGATAACCGTACAGAAATTGCCACCTCACCAACTAGCGCTGGGGAGGACCGCTGATGTCCCGTTCAAGCTATCAGCTTCAACCAAATACAGTGAGCTATAAAAAAGATGACAGACGATAAGAAAAAAATTTCATTATCAACACGTCTGCACATAGATGTGCCTATGCTATTAATTATCATGGCATTGCTTGCCTATAGCGCGTTTATTATGTGGAGCGCTAGTGGTCAAGACCCTGAAATGATGGAGCGAAAGCTAGGGCAAATAGCTTCTGGCTTTATTGTAATGATCGTTATGGCTCAAATTCCCCCTCGAATGTATGAAAATTGGGCTCCACATCTGTTTATCTTTTGTGTCATTTTATTAGTTTTTGTCGATGTGTTTGGGCAAATCAGTAAAGGGGCCCAACGTTGGCTAGACCTCGGTTTTATTCGTTTCCAACCTTCAGAAATTGCAAAGATAGCGGTGCCACTTATGGTTGCCCGCTTTATGAATCGTGATTTGTGTCCCCCTTCATTTAAAAATACACTGATTGCACTCGTCCTCATTTTTGTACCGACATTATTAGTGGCTGCGCAGCCTGACCTTGGAACATCAATCCTTGTGGCGGCTTCGGGGTTATTTGTCTTATTTCTTGCTGGGATGAGTTGGCGGCTGATTGCTATTGCTGCTATCGCCCTAGCGGCCTTCATTCCATTGCTGTGGTTCTTCTTGATGCATGGCTACCAACGGGCTCGTGTCATGATGTTATTGGACCCAGAAACTGACCCATTAGGTGCGGGCTACCATATTATTCAATCAAAAATTGCGATTGGTTCTGGTGGGTTAATGGGGAAAGGTTGGCTGCACGGTACACAATCACAACTTGAATTTTTACCTGAAAGGCACACTGACTTTATTTTTGCTGTATTAGCCGAAGAACTTGGCTTAGTCGGTGTTCTTATCCTTCTTGGCTTATATATTTTGCTGATTATCCGCGGGCTCTATATTGCCGCCAGCGCACAAAATACCTTTGGTCGAGTGATGGTTGGTGGTTTGATCTTAATCCTTTTTGTATATGTGTTTGTGAATATCGGCATGGTCAGTGGTATATTACCTGTCGTTGGCGTTCCCCTCCCCTTAGTGAGTTATGGCGGTTCTGCCTTAATTGTTTTAATGGCTGGATTCGGTATTATCATGTCGATACATACACACCGAAGATTCCTTTCAAAAAGTTTATAAAATGAGGCTTAGTATGCGTTTACAATGGATAATGCTTGGTGTCACTGCCGCGCTACTTAGTGGCTGTGTTACAGAAGAGGTTAAGCAACCCGCCCAAGTGCCAACCAATGTGCCCACTCAAGATGTATTAGGTGCTGAACCTCATTATGAGCCATATCACCCAACAGCAAATAGTGATTACTCACGTAATGGCCAGCAATACCAAATCGTACGTGACCCGGCACAATTTAGCCAAGTTGGCTACGCTTCAATTTATGGTGCTGAATCAACAGGCAATATGACTGCCATTGGTGAACGAGTTAACCCCGTAGAATTAACCGCAGCACACCCGACTTTGCCAATCCCTAGTTATGTGCGTATTACCAATATGATGAATGGCCGCATGATGGTGGTTCGAGTCAACGACCGTGGCCCTTATATGCAAGGTAAAAGCATTGCTATTTCTCGGGCTGCGGCTGACCGCTTAAATTTATTACCAACCACTAAGATTAAAATAGACGCTATCCAAGTCGCCCAAGACGGTACACTTTCTGGTACCGGTACTGTCGGCTCTAATTTTGTTAAGCAGAGCTATGCACTACCTGGGCGCCCACAGCTAGGTTCAGGCCCTATGGGAACGCCTGTGATGGAAAACTTACCAACGCCAGAAAATGCGTTGCCTGTCCAACAGCCCAAAGAACCTATGCAACCAGTGATGCCAGATATGAGCTTACAAACCCCTACGCCAGAGCCACAACCCGCGGCCGAAGAAGCGGTGCCTGAGCGTGGCTTTTTAGTCCAAGCGGGTGCAATTAGCAGCCAACCGAACGCACAAAAAATGCTGGATGAACTAAAAACACAATTTAATGTTCCTGGGCGTTTACAACCCTACAATGGTATCTACCGGGTTCAATTAGGGCCGTTTAGTACTCGACAACAAGCTGTTGAAGTACAGGGCCGTCTACAATCAGAAAAAAACCAAACTTCGATGGTAGTCGCACCTTAAATCTGAATACATACCAAACATTTTAGGTCTCTCAACATTGTGATGATGTTGATGGGGCCTAAAGTATGACTGTATCAAACTGACAAAAATAATTGGTGGAGCGCAAAAGTGGCTTTTTTCTTGCCCTATTCTTTTGCTAAACTGCGCCTCCTTGTGTTAACCGAATTTCGGATGTAAATGGTAAAACCATGAATAATGTCGCTCCATCACGCATCGTGCGTTATACAGTGCTGGGTTCTGCTCTGCTTCTTTTGACTGCCAGTATTGCAAATGCCAATGACAGCTTTCCAAATACTTCAATTCCCGCAGCACCAGCCATAGATGCTGAAGCCTATATACTCATTGATTATAATTCAGGAAAAGTTCTCGCTGAAAGTAATGCGGATCAGCGTCGTGACCCAGCCAGTTTAACCAAGATGATGACCAGTTATGTTATTGGTCAGGCGATTAAATCAGGTAAAATTGGTGCAAATGACATAGTCACCGTGGGTAATGATGCATGGGCAACCGGTAACCCTGTGTTTAAAGGCTCATCCTTGATGTTCTTAAAACCAGGAGATCGAGTCAGCGTTTCTCAACTGACTCGTGGGATTAACCTGCAATCAGGTAACGATGCTTGTGTTGCAATGGCTGATTATATCGCTGGAGATCAAACCAATTTTGTTCAATTAATGAATGGATATGTGAATAAATTAGGTTTGAAAAACACCCATTTTGAAACTGTTCATGGCTTAGATGCAGAAGGCCAGTATAGCTCCGCACGTGATATGGCGCTTATTGGTCAAGCTTTAGTACGTGATGTACCAGAAGAATATGCCATTTACAAAGAAAAAGAATTTACCTTTAACAACATCCGCCAAATTAACCGTAACGGTTTGTTGTGGGATAAGAGCCTTGCTGTTGATGGGATCAAAACAGGTCACACAAATGCCGCAGGTTTCAACCTTGTTGCATCCGCAACAGATGGTGATATGCGTTTAATTTCCGTTGTGATGGGTGGGAAAAGCAGCAAAGGACGTGATGCTGAAAGTAAAAAATTACTCACTTATGGTTTCCGTTTCTATGAAACAGTTAAACCATTACAAGCTAACGTTGATTTTGCGAGTGTTCCTGTTTGGTTTGGTGATGAAAATGAAGTGAAATTAGGTGTAGTGGATGACCTATACTTAACGATACCTCGGGGACGGTTAAAAGATTTAAAAGCCAGCTATGAACTGTCAACGACAGAATTACAAGCGCCTTTGACCAAAGGTCAGCAAGTCGGTACGATCAGCTTCCAGCTCGATGGAAAAACTATTGAACAACACCCTTTAGCCGTTCTAAAAGATGTTGAAGAAGGTGGCTTTTTCAGCCGATTAATTGACTATATCAAACTATTATTTCACCGTTGGTTTGGCTAGGGCTTGAAACAAAAATAAATCACCCCCATATAGTAAGCATCGAAATGTTTGTTGGATGAATACTTTTGATTGGCTGGTTTAATACCAGCCAATCTTTTTCAACCAGCGACACAATTTAAAAAATTAGGAGTGCCCATGAAAACGAAATTAGGTGAACTGCTTGAGTTCCCATGTCCATTAACTTACAAAGTGATGGGCTTGGCACAGCCTGAGTTGGTTGATCAAGTGATTGAAGTTGTTCAGCGTCATGCGCCTGGTGATTACTCTCCCGATGTGAAACCAAGTAGCAAAGGCAACTATCACTCAGTTTCTATTACTATTAATGCAACACATATCGAACAGGTTGAAACCTTGTATAGCGAATTAGGCGCATTAGAATTAGTTAAAGTTGTGCTTTAATCAACGAGTAAATAAAAAACCAAATAGTGAAGTGACCCCCAATAGCTGGACAACCAATTACTGGGGGTTTTTTATGCCAAAATACAGCCGAGATTTAAAAATTATCATTGCTAACCATTAATTCTGTATCTACTCACTTATATACAACAAGCTAATACCTTGACAACTTGATGTGTAACAAACATAGGCGTTATACTGACCTAACGATAATGACAACGTGGACGCTTAATTTTGTCAGACAGAAGTATAATCATCCGCCAACTTGGCCTCGCGCCTTACCAACCCGTTTCTGATGCGATGCACCAATTTACGCAATGCCGTACGCCTGAAACCTGCGACGAAATTTGGCTCGTTGAACACCCCCGAGTATTTACTCAAGGCCAAGCTGGTAAAGCCGAGCACGTACTTGCTCCTGGCGATATCCCAGTCATTCAAAGTGATCGGGGAGGCCAAGTTACCTACCATGGCCCCGGCCAGCAAGTCATGTATGTTATGCTAGACTTAAAACGCAATAAACTTGGTGTGCGTGAGTTAGTCACCGCACTAGAAAACACGGTTGTGAATACCCTCGCCCATTTTCATATCGAAGCTTACCCTCGCCCCGATGCGCCCGGTGTATATGTTAACGGGGACAAAATTTGTTCTCTTGGTTTACGCATTAGGCAAGGCTGTTCTTTCCATGGACTTGCTTTAAATATCGATATGGACCTTGAGCCATTTAACCGTATAAACCCTTGTGGTTACAGTGAATTAAAGATGACTCAGATTAGTGATCTTGCTCCCAAAGTGTCATTATCTGATGTTCAGCCTGTGCTAATCCGTCAATTCTGTGACACACTAGGATTTCATATTGTTCAATAATAATGCTATAATTTTTTAACATTTTTAAACTATTTTTTAATGAATGGGTTACGGCTTTCCATTCGGTTTTATTTAGAATTAAAAATTATCCATCAGCATAAAAGATAACTGGAACCGTCATATTATGAGTAAACCAATTCAGATAGAACGCGGAATTAAATATCGTGACGCCGACAAAATGGCGCTGATCCCTGTCAAAAACGTTGTGACTGAACGAGAAGAAATTCTACGTAAACCTGACTGGATGAAAATTAGGCTTCCCGCTGACTCAACTCGTATTCAAGGCATTAAAGCCGCTATGCGTAAAAATGGTCTACATTCGGTATGTGAAGAAGCCTCCTGCCCAAACCTTTCCGAGTGCTTTAACCATGGTACAGCAACCTTTATGATCTTAGGTGCTATCTGTACTCGACGTTGCCCATTTTGTGATGTTGCCCACGGTCGTCCAAACGCGCCAGATGCCAATGAGCCAGAAAAATTAGCGCAAACAATCAAAGATATGGCATTACGGTATGTCGTTATTACTTCTGTGGACCGAGACGACCTACGTGATGGTGGCGCACAGCACTTTGCGGATTGTATTCGTGCTATTCGCGAAAAAAACCCTTCAATTAAAATTGAAACATTAGTCCCTGACTTTCGTGGGCGTATGGATCGCGCACTAGAAATTCTGACCGCAACGCCACCAGATGTCTTTAACCATAATCTTGAAAACGTACCACGCGTTTATCGCCAAGTTCGCCCAGGCGCGAATTATGAATGGTCATTAAAATTACTCGAAAAATTTAAAGAAGCGCACCCTGATATCCCGACTAAATCAGGGCTAATGGTTGGGTTAGGCGAAACGAACGCCGAAATTATTGAAGTTATGCGTGATTTACGCCGTCATGGCGTAACAATGCTAACGCTTGGTCAATACTTGCAACCGAGTCGCCATCATCTGCCTGTAAAACGCTATGTTAGCCCAGCAGAGTTTGACGAAATGAAAGAAGAGGCAATGGCAATGGGCTTCACCCACGCAGCTTGTGGGCCTTTTGTACGCTCGTCTTACCATGCAGACTTACAAGCTAAAGGTGAAGAGGTCAAATAACCCCCTAGCTTTTTGGTATGCTACATTATTTCTATAAAGCCGGATTCAACCTATTTGTTTAAATCCGGCTCTTGTCTTTTACTGCTTAATAAAAAACTCGCCCCAGTTAACTAGAGCGAGTTTATAGCTGTTAGTTTCTAATTGTTAATTATTAAAATTACAGAGAGACAACGTTAACAGCAGATGGGCCTTTAGCACCTTCAGTGATTTCAAATTCGACTTTCTGGCCTTCCGCTAAGGTTTTGAAACCTTCGCTTGCAATCGCAGAAAAGTGCACAAATACATCTTTGCTACCATCTTCTGGAGTGATAAAACCAAAACCTTTAGACTCGTTGAACCACTTAACGTTACCTTTAACTTTAGACATCAAATTATTACCTTTAAAATAAAATAGACACACCATCTGTATCAGGCTCAGTACATCAGATATCTAAGTTACTTGTCTACAACCTAGATCACGAAAATTGACTAAAAAAGTAAAAATATATTATTTATCGGTATTATCTGTGCAAATTCCACCCATAATTCTTACAAATAGCAATTATTACAACTAATAGTATTAGCTATAGTGAATTATTTAGATATTACTTCTCATGCAATAGTAACCAACCTTTAATATCTAGGCCGCCAGTATAACCGACTAGCTTTCCATCATGCCCTAATACACGATGACAAGGTACAATTAAAGAAATGGGGTTACGTGAATTAGCCATTCCAACAGCACGACAGTAATTTACAGAACCTAACTTTAAAGCCAAATCTTTATAGCTCCATCGCTCACCATAAGGTATCCCACATAAATGCTTCCAAACTTTCTTTTGAAACTCAGTTCCCTGAGGATTTAAAGCAACCGTAAAAACTTTTCTTTTATGACTAAAATATTCTTTTAACTCTTTCACGCAAAGTTTGGAGTGTTCATTCTTAATTTCTTTTTCTGTTTTTTCTTCAACAAAGTACAGGCTCGTTATTCCGTCATCATCAGCCGTAATATGGATCCACGGTTTAGGAAACTTTTCCGGTGTTTCTAAATATTGATGGTACATAGTATCTCCTTAAAAGGAATCAATTACCTGATTGTATATACAGTTATAGAGTAAATTATTTCCGCTTTGCAATAATCTTTTTTCTTAGTGTCACCAACTGAATCACTAAATCCACTTATTTTTTATTTTCAATGTTAATAACAACCTAGCAAATAATTAGAATAATTATCATTCAACTTTTCATATCCACTACATATTGTGTGGTTGATAAATAACTCACCCATATATAGTATTTACTTATTAATCTTGTTGGCTATGACACGTTAAAAAATCAAAAGGTAAATAATATGACTGAGATTACCATTTATAGTAAGCCTAATTGCGTTCAATGTAATGCAACATACCAAGCGCTAGATCGCAAACAAATTTCCTATCAGGTAATTGACCTCACTCAAGATGACCAAGCCCTTGAGCTAGTTAAAAAATTAGGCTATCAACAAGTCCCTGTAGTCATTGCTGGGGACAAACATTGGTCTGGGTTTCGTCCAGATATGATTAGCTTATTAGCGGCCTAGAGGTTCTTATGGCAACGGAAGCGCTTATCTATTTTTCCAGTCGTTCTGGAAATTGCCATCGCTTTGTTAAAAAGTTAGGCCTTCCAGCAACACGGCTCCCCATTGGTCGCCAAGAAAACAGCCTAATTGCAACAAAACCTTATGTTTTGTTGCTGCCTACTTATGGTGGTGGAGGCTTAAAGGGTGCCGTCCCAAAAGAAGTGATCCAATTTCTAAATATTGAAGCCAATCGCTCACTTATCCGTGGAGTGATCGCTGCGGGTAACACCAACTTTGGCGATGCCTATGCCATTGCTGGGGATATTGTCGCGCAAAAGTGCCGTATTCCTTACCTTTACCGTTTTGAGCTTCTTGGCACAGAAAAAGATGTTCAATCCGTTAAGCAAGGCCTTCAAATATTTTGGCAGCGTACTGACAACTAGAGTTATTTCAAAATGGATAAAATGCAAAATACCACTGATATAGACTATCACGCACTTAATGCTATGTTGAATTTATATGATAGCGAAGGCCACATTCAATTTGATAAAGACAAGGAAGCTGCACATCATTATTTTAGGCAACATGTAAATCAAAACACTGTATTTTTTCATGACTTAAAAGAAAAATTAGATTTCTTAGTGCAAGAAAACTATTACGAAAGTAGCGTATTAGGTCAATATGATTTTGAGTTTATCAAATCATTATTTAAACAAGCTTATGCGCATAAATTTCGTTTCCAGACTTTTTTAGGTGCCTTCAAATATTACACCAGCTATACCCTAAAAACCTTTGATGGTAAACGTTATTTAGAGCGTTATGAAGATCGTGTCTGTATGGTGGCATTAACACTTGCACAAGGCTCAGAAAGCCTCGCGATGTTATATGTGGATGAGATCATCAGCGGTCGTTTTCAACCTGCTACCCCCACATTCCTGAATTGCGGTAAAAAGCAAAGAGGTGAACTAATTTCTTGTTTTCTTTTGAGAATCGAAGACAACATGGAATCCATCGGTCGCTCCGTAAATTCAGCATTACAATTATCCAAGCGCGGCGGTGGTGTCGCATTTTTAATGAGCAACTTACGTGAACAAGGCGCTCCAATAAAATTGATTGAGAATCAATCATCTGGTGTAGTCCCTGTCATGAAAATGCTAGAAGATGCCTTTTCCTACGCTAACCAATTAGGGGCTCGTCAAGGTGCCGGAGCCGTTTATTTACACGCGCATCATCCTGACATTATGCGTTTTCTTGATACTAAACGGGAAAATGCCGATGAAAAAATACGCATCAAAACGCTTTCTCTAGGGGTTGTTATTCCTGATATCACTTTCCAGTTAGCAAAAGATAATCAAGATATGTATTTGTTCTCTCCTTATGATATTGAACGCATATATGGTGTTCCAATGTCCGAAATTAGTGTGACAGAGAAATACCATGAAATGGTAAATAACAAGGGGATCAAAAAATACAAAATTAATGCGCGAGAATTTTTCCAAACCTTAGCTGAAATTCAATTTGAATCGGGATATCCCTATATTCTCTTCGAGGACACTGCCAACCGGGCCAACCCAATCGCAGGGCGAATTAATATGAGCAACTTGTGTTCGGAAATACTGCAAGTTAATCGCCCTAGTACTTATGAAGATGATTTAAGCTACCAACAGATTGGTAAAGATATTAGCTGTAACTTAGGTTCAATGAATATCGCTAAAACAATGGACTCCCCTAATTTTGCTCAGTCTATTGAGGCTGCTGTGCGGGCTTTAAGTGCAGTTTCAGATATGAGTGATATACGCTCAGTCCCTTCTATTGCACAAGGTAACCGCCAATCCCATGCCATTGGCTTAGGGCAAATGAATTTACATGGCTACCTTGCAAGGGAGCACATTCATTATGGTTCTGAAGAAGCGTTGGATTTTACCAATATTTATTTTTACTGTGTCACTTATTATGCGCTAAAAACATCCAACCAATTAGCCAGAGAAAGAAAAACTGCATTTATTGGCTTTGAACACTCTACATATGCCTCTGGTGAATATTTCGATAAATATATCAACAACCTTTGGTTACCAAAGACACAGAATGTGCAGGAATTATTCCGACGTTCGGGTATCGAAATTCCAAGTCGTGAAGATTGGCTAGCCTTGAAACAGTCAATTATGACCCACGGAATTTACAACCAGAATCTGCAAGCTATCCCTCCGACAGGTTCAATTTCCTATATTAATAATTCAACATCTAGCATTCATCCTATCGTTTCACGAATAGAAATTCGTAAAGAAGGTAAAATTGGGCGCGTCTACTACCCTGCTCCTTTTATGGATAACAAAAATCTAGAGTATTACCAAGATGCTTACCAAATCGGGCCAGAAAAAATTATTGATACCTATGCAATGGCCACTCAACATGTTGACCAAGGTTTATCTTTAACCCTATTTTTTAAAGATGATGCCACTACCCGCGATATCAATCGTGCGCAAATATATGCATGGCGAAAAGGGATAAAAACACTGTATTACATTAGGTTACGCCAAACCGCCCTAGAAGGAACCGAAGTCGAAGGCTGCGTATCTTGCACTCTGTAATAGGAAAAAATCAAATGACCACCAGCACATCTTATACACCTGTTAAAGCTATCAACTGGAACCGACTTCAAGACGATAAAGATTTAGAAGTTTGGAACCGGTTAACCACCAACTTTTGGTTACCTGAAAAAATCCCGCTCTCCAATGACACACCATCTTGGAACACGCTTACTGCGGCAGAAAAACAGCTCACTATTCGAGTATTCACTGGCTTAACGTTACTCGATACCATCCAAAATACGGTTGGTGCTCCTTGTTTAATGCCTGATGCTCAAACCCCTCATGAAGAAGCCGTATTATCTAATATTAGCTTCATGGAAGCGGTACACGCTCGGTCTTATAGCTCAATATTTTCAACATTGTGCTCGACCACTGATGTCGATGACGCATACCGTTGGAGTGAAGAAAATACAGCGTTACAGAATAAAGCCAAAATCATCCTTTCTTATTATTGCAATTCACATCCACTGAAGAAAAAAATTGCGAGTGTATTTTTAGAATCATTCCTTTTTTATTCAGGGTTTTATTTACCTATGTATTGGTCAAGTCGAGGTAAATTAACTAATACCGCAGACCTCATTCGATTAATTATTAGGGATGAAGCTGTACATGGATATTATATTGGCTATAAATTTCAAAACTCATTACAACAATATGATAATGAAGTACAAAAAGAAATTAAAGATTTCACTTTTTCATTATTACTTGATTTATATGAAAATGAAGTTAAGTATACGCAAGAACTGTATGACTCGGTGGGTTGGTCAGAAGATGTAAAAAAATTCCTTCATTATAATGCGAATAAAGCATTAATGAATTTAGGTTATGAAGCATTATTCCCAGATACAGTGACAGATGTTAGTGCTGCAATATTATCCGCATTATCCCCAGATGCGAATGAAAACCATGATTTCTTTTCGGGCTCTGGCTCATCTTATATTATTGGAAAGGCAGTAAGTACCGAGGATGATGATTGGAACTTCTAATAAACCAGTAAATTTAGTTTATCTATCAAAGCAAATCCCCTAAAAAACTATATCATGATGAATAATAATGATTTTATTTATCATGATATTTTTTAGCTCAAAAAACAGACGATTTATTTCGTTTTTTATATGTATATCTGTTTAATTACTCATTTTTAATGAGTCAATCTGGCAAATTATTTGAAAATAATCCATATTTCAATTATTTTTGATAAGATAAATTAATATAAACTAGTGTATATTACATTTATTTTTCTACTCTAAATGTTAATTTTTATCCGTATTAATAATAAATTAAAAACTTATTACTCCAATAGATTGTATTAAATGCGCTATCTAATAAATTCAGTCTCACCAGTTAGTTAACCTATAGGATCTTAAATTAACGCACTAACGAATTAGGCTAATTATTTCTTTAATCAGCAAGAATAATTCGTCTTTTCTGCATGTGATTTTTTTGATTAATTATGCTTAACCGAGGGTTGTCAGTCGATTTTATTATGCTAGGGTTTATTGCTTGCAAGTTTTGCTAATAACTAAAACAGGAATAATTAAATTTAAACCATAATGATCGAACCCATTAAACTAAAATAGGAATTTCTGCCCTAATAATTTTCAACCGATAGTCGCAATTTTAAAATATTGTTTAAGCTATCACGACAGAATTAATCACATTCAATATGGGCAATCATTCTTCCTTATTGATTGAAAGTTGGGTAAATAATATATGGCAACAAAATTAGAAGTTAAAAATTTATATAAAATTTTTGGGGAAAATCCTGATCCGGCCTTCAAGCTACTGAAATCAGGAATGAGTAAAGATGATATCTTTGAAAAAACAGGCCTAACCGTAGGTGTTCAAGATGTTAATCTGACGATTGAAGAAGGCGAGATCTTTGTCGTGATGGGGCTTTCTGGCTCAGGGAAATCCACGTTGGTACGCCTCCTCAATCGCCTGATAGAACCGACAAGTGGCCAAGTCATGATTGATGGAGAAGACATCTCCGGAATTACTGACAAAGCACTGCGTGAAGTTCGACGAACTAAAATCAGTATGGTGTTTCAATCATTTGCACTTATGCCGCATATGAACGTGATTGATAACACTGCTTTTGGTATGGAACTTTCTGGTATTTCGAAAGAAGAACGGCATAAAAAAGCAATGGATGCCCTTCAACAAGTCAACCTAGAGAAATGGGCTAACTCATACCCTGATGAACTGTCAGGAGGTATGCGTCAACGTATAGGGTTGGCAAGAGCACTAGCCAATGACCCTGATATCCTATTAATGGATGAGGCTTTTTCTGCGCTAGATCCCTTGATCCGAACTGAAATGCAAGATGAGTTGCTCTCTTTACAAGGGGATAAACAGCGCACCGTTGTTTTTATTTCCCATGACCTTGATGAAGCCATGAGAATTGGTGATCGCATTGCCATCATGCAAGGGGGAGTCGTTGTTCAAATAGGCACTCCAGATGAAATTCTGAATAACCCTGCGAATGATTACGTCAAAACATTCTTCCGTGGCGTTGATATTAGCCAAGTCTTTAGCGCCAAAGATATTGCTCGTCGGCGACCTGATGCTCTTTTACATATCGCACCGGGTTTTGGTCCGCGTTCTGCCCTTAAAGTTCTAAATGACGAGGACCGCTATCATGGTTATTTGATCTCTCGAGGTCATACCTTTGTCGGTGTCGTTTCTGTTGAATCCCTCGAAAAAGCGCTCCGTGAAAAAGCCGGTATTGAATCTGCAATTTTAACCGATATCGAGCCTATTCAAGGCGATACATCTTTGAATGAAGTTATCTCAACTATAGCGCAAGCTCCTTGTGCGGTACCAGTCATTAACGAAAAAAATCGTTATTTGGGGGTAATTTCGAAAGGAATGCTGTTGCAAGCACTGGATAAGGAGACGCCAAATGAGTAAACATAATCAAGAACAAACAACTAACCAGCAAGATCCATGGGCGGATGCTTCAGTGCAAGAAGCCCCAACACAAACCCCAGAAACTGCTGCTGATGATCCATGGGCTGCGAGCTCCGATAATAGCCAAACATCTTCAGATGACCCATGGGGTAATGCCCCAACAACAGATGCACCAGCGGAATCTGGCAGCAACGACTGGTTAGATGCAGCGCCAACAGATGGCGTATCAATTGATCAATTTAACTTTATGGACCCATTTCAGCACACATTGTTACCATTAGATTCGTGGGTAACTCACGGTATTGATTGGGTAGTACAAAATTTTCGCCCAGTATTCCAAGCTATTCGTGCACCAATTGATTTTATTCTCAGTGGGTTCGAGCAATTTTTAACCTCCCTGCCCTCCCCCGTTGCCATTATTTTATTTGCTTTATTAGCATGGCAATTCGCAGGAAGAGCAATGGGTATTGCAACATTCGTTTCAATGATTGTTATCGGGGCAATCGGAGCATGGTCAGAAGCCATGGTCACATTATCATTAGTATTAACGTCTCTGTTATTTTGTATTGTTATCGGGTTACCCCTCGGAATATGGCTTGCACGTAGTGATAGAGCAGCAAAAGTAGTCCGTCCACTACTCGATGCCATGCAAACAACACCCGCGTTTGTCTACCTAGTCCCCATTGTGATGTTATTTGGTATTGGTAATGTACCTGGCGTGGTGGTCACCATTATTTTTGCATTACCCCCGATCATTCGTTTAACCATTTTAGGTATTAAACAAGTCCCAGCAGACTTAATTGAAGCCGCAGAGTCATTCGGAGCCAGCCCTAGCCAAATGCTATTCAAAGTCCAGTTACCTTTAGCTATGCCGACAATTATGGCAGGGGTAAACCAAACATTGATGTTAGCACTATCCATGGTGGTGATCGCCTCTATGATTGCTGTCGGGGGCTTAGGACAAATGGTACTACGCGGGATAGGACGCTTAGATATGGGATTAGCCTCTGTTGGTGGGGTTGGGATCGTCATCCTTGCTATCGTATTAGACCGCTTTACACAATCGTTAGGCCAAGATACACGTGGCAAAGCACTATCACGCTGGTATCAAAAAGGCCCTATTGGGTTAATCACTCGCCCATTCAGTAAAAAATAAACACGTTCAACACATCCTCCATCCACGATAGAGCCATTATTTGGCTCTTCGCTTGCAAAGCCAAGCGACGAACCAAAATAGAAGGATAAACATAATGAGAAAGCCAATTATTCTTGCAACTGCCCTGACTGCTATTCTTAGCTCTTCACTCGCGTATGCGGAGTCATTACCGGGTAAAGGAATTAAAATAAACCCTGTACAAAGCACCATCAGTGAGGAAACATTCCAAACCTTAATTGTCTCAAAAGCCCTTGAAAAGCTCGGCTATGATATTAACCCTATCAAAGAAGTGGATTACAACGTTGCCTATTCCTCTATTGCCAATGGAGACGCAACTTTCCTAGCCGTAAGTTGGGTACCTTTACATGATGCACAATATGAAGCTGCCGGTGGTGATAAAGCCTTTTATCGCCAAGGGGACTATGTTGTCAATGCAGCACAAGGCTATTTAATTGATAAAAAAACCGCTGATAAATATAACATTACCAACATTGAGCAATTAAAAGACCCAAAAATCGCAAAATTATTTGACTCTAACGGTAACGGTAAAGCGGACTTAACTGGCTGTAACCCCGGTTGGGGCTGTGAAGCTGCGATCAATACACATTTAAAAGCTTACGACCTTGAAAAATCTATCGATCACAATCAAGGAAACTACGCGGCTATGATGGCCGATACCATCACGCGCTACAAAGAAGGGAAACCTATTTTCTACTATACCTGGACCCCTTACTGGATCAGTGATGTGTTAAAACCAGGCCGTGATGTAGTTTGGTTAGAAGTGCCTTTCTCGGCAATGCCGAATGGTGAAAAAACAGATACTACGCTTCCTAATGGCAAAAACTATGGTTTCCCACCAAACACAATGCACATTGTAGCGAATAAAAAATGGGCTGCCGATAACCCTGCTGCGGCGAAATTGTTTTCCATTATGAAATTACCTATTGCCGATGTGAATGCGCAAAACTTAAGGATGCATAATGGAGAAGCTTCTCAAGCTGATATTGAACGCCATGTGAATGGATGGATTAAAGCACACCAATCCACTTTCGATGGCTGGGTTGAAGAAGCAAAACAAGCTGCCAAATAAGTTAAACTACTGAGCAAAAACTAAAAACCATCTTCTTCTTGAAGATGGTTTTTTTTATAAATAGCGAAAAGAAATAAACCAAGCTTTTGAATTTTGTTTATAGTATTTGCCTAATTGATGATTGGTAATAAAAAATGAAACAACCACAAACGGCTGAACTCACTACTGGCCTAACCATTTTAATGGCAATTTCAACAGGTTTAGTTGTCGCTAGTAATTACTATGCCCAACCTCTGTTAGAGACTATTGCCGAGCAATTTAACCTTACCACTAATATGGCTGGGTTTATTGTGACCGCTGCCCAGTTGGGGTACGCTGCTGGTTTACTATTTTTAGTCCCTTTAGGGGATTTATTTGAACGTAAACGCTTAATTTTGGTTATGACCTTTCTTTCCGCGTTAGGTCTCCTAATTACAGCTTTATCAAATCATGTATGGCAAATATTATTAGGTACAGCTCTCACTGGTTTATTTTCAGTGGTCGCTCAAGTACTTATTCCACTAGCAGCATCTATCGCCAAACCACATCAACGCGGTAAAGCGGTTGGTATCATTATGAGTGGGTTACTGCTTGGAATTTTACTTGCAAGGACAGTTTCAGGGGCTGTCGCCATGGTGGGTGGCTGGAGAGCTATCTATTGGGTAGCTTTCGCTTTATTGATCCTATTGATGATTGTGCTAGCCATCAAATTGCCTCGCTATCACCAAAAAACCAATCTGAACTATTTTCAGTTACTTGGCTCTATCGGTCGCTTATTTTTTGGTACTCCCGTGCTTGCCGTAAGAGCCTCGCTCGGAGCACTTTCATTTGCTAATTTTGGTTTACTATGGACAGCGATGGCTTTTTTATTGGCAAGCCCACCGTTTAATTACTCTGAAGGCACTATTGGCTTATTTGGTCTGGTTGGGGCTGCTGGAGCATTCATGGCATCTCAGGCAGGACATCTTGTTGATAAAGGGAAAGGTAAACTCCTGACCACAATTGGGCTCGTTTTGTTGTTGTTATCGTGGATACCTATAGGGTTAGCTAAACACTCTCTCGTTGCATTTATTATTGGCGTCTTAGTTCTCGACCTTGCAGTACAAGCTGTTCACGTAACAAGTCAAAGTACGTTATACCGTATTTTACCAGAGGCTCGTAATCGGCTTACTGCCGGTTATATGACCAGTTATTTTATTGGTGGAGCGCTAGGCTCACTACTTTCGGGTTATGCTTATGAACATGCAGGATGGGAAGGCGTAGCCATTTCCGGTGTTATCTTAACTGCAATCAGTTTAATTATTTGGGCAATTGGTATTCGTTTTGACCCTACCATCACCGCGCAGGATCAATAACGTTTCTGCAGATAAAAACGCAGCTAACATTTCAGACAAAATGCTAGCTGCAGTGCTTTAACACATAAACAAACCTAACATATCAAAGTGATACCCTATAAGTTTATCAAATAAATATTTTGAATATTGAATTAATAAATATTCATATATTCATTAAATAGTTTTATTTGTTATAATAACTAAGGCGAAAGTTAGCAAATGACACTGTTAAACAAATACTATATCTTAATTAAAAGGTATACTAATAGTTAGTTGTGGCAATTATTAACACATAGAATAATATATAAATTAAACAAAACTCGGTATTTATACGTAATAATTAAAATGTTCCATCTAACTTGTAATTATTGAGTAATAAAAAAAGTGGTATTGAGTTAATGTGATGTGATTATATATTGTTTTATATGATTATATTTAGTGCCTAAATCGATTTATTTTTGGTTGCTTCATAACCAATCATGTCTAAAAAAGCAAAAATGATTGGTTACGCTATACTGAAACCTGTAAATTACATTCATAAAATTTATGAATGATGTATCATAATCAAAATAAAATCGACGGTATTAAGTAAGTATAATTGCTAATTCTATCTTTTAATATACCATTTAGGTGGTTGATGACAGTTGTAATCTTACCAACTGAAACTAATAAGGTATCCAAATAATGGAAAGTTCATTTACACCGACTGAAGAACTACTAAACGCTCGTGTTGCACAGCAAGATTCACATGAAGCACCGATTCCGTATCAAGAAATTCTCTTAACACGCCTATGTATGCATGTTCATGGCAAGCTACTTGAATCACGTAATAACATGTTAAGAGCTCAAGGTATTAATGAAACTTTATTCATGGCATTAATGATCCTTGATACAAAAGACTCCCGTAGTATCCAGCCCTCTGAACTTAGTGCAGCACTCGGTTCCTCACGAACCAACGCCACACGCATAGCCGATGAGCTTGAAAAAAATGGTTGGATTGAACGTAAAGAAAGCCATAACGACAGACGTTGCCTACACTTGCATTTGACTGAGAAAGGAACTGAATTCTTAAATGGTTTATTGCCACCTCAGCATGGCGCCCTTATTGATATTTGGTCTGTTTTGGATGCTAATGAAAAACAACAGCTGGATATGCTGATGCGTAAATTACTCACCAAACTGGATACGATAAAAGATTAACCATGATCTTTATAGGGTTAATGTATTTGAGGCATTCTTACGCTCAAAGGTGAAAAAAAACTTTTCAGCTAACAATATTTCGTTATCCTTTCATTCTTATGCTTTGCGATATCCCATCGAGCAGCAAAATCATTTGTAGTCTTAGTTTCCAGTGGTTAATCCCTAACTACTGGAAACAATTGTGATCCCTATCCATCGAACATGGAGAATATGAGTATGAGTTCCCCTGAGGAAATGCAACAAACGCAGACTCCCCAACCAAATAAAAAAAGACAACGTAGAAATGCGCTCGTGTTTTTAACCATTATTTTTATTGCTATTGGCGTTGGCTGGGCTGTTTACTGGTATCTCGTACTTCGTCATTATGAGTCTACAGACAATGCATATGTCGCAGGTAACCAAGTACAAATTCAATCTCAAGTTTCTGGAAGTGTCATGACGGTCAATGTTGATAACACTGATTTCGTCAAAAGTGGGACCACGCTAGTCACGCTCGACCCTAGGGATGCAGAAATAGCACTTGAAAAAGCAAAAACAGAACTTGCCAATAGTGTGCGCCAAACACGCCAACACATAATTAACAGCCGCCAATTGCAAGCGAACATTGCCGTTAAGCGTTCAGAACTTAACCGATTACAAAATGATTTAAAACGCAGAGAAGTTCTAGGTAGTAGCAATGTTATCGGCAAAGAAGAACTACAACATGCCAGAGAGGCTGTCGTCAGTGCAAAAGCCGCATTAGATATGGCAATTGAACAGTACAATGCCAATCAAGCCATTGTTCTTAACACCCCAATAGCAAAACAACCCGCTGTAGAACAAGCCGCAACACAAGTGAGAAACGCTTGGTTAACCTTACAACGAACTAAAATCGTCAGCCCCGTCGATGGTTATGTTTCCCGCCGCAGTGTACAAGTAGGTTCACAGATTACGCCTTCAACACCATTAATGGCTATCGTCCCTTCTAGTGGCATGTGGATTGACGCTAATTTTAAAGAAACTCAACTTGCGGATATGCGTATTGGCCAAACTGCAAAGGTCACCACTGATTTCTACGGTAAAGATATTGTTTTCAATGGAACCGTCGTCGGTTTAGATATGGGGACAGGAAGTGCATTTTCATTACTCCCCGCACAAAATGCGAGCGGTAATTGGATCAAAGTCGTACAACGTCTCCCCGTTCGTATCGCCTTAGATGCTAATCAAGTTGAAGAGCATCCCCTGCGCATAGGGTTATCAACTGAAGTGACCGTCGATACTTTAAATAAAGATGGCAAAGTACTTTCTAAAGGCATGCGCGATACACCTGCATACCACACTGCAGCATTAGCCGTTGATATGTCACCTGCCGATAAAATAGTTACTGAGATAATTAATAATAACTCAGGGAATAAATAAGTGAGGGAGCAACCGTGACGCCAGCACCGTTAACAGGATCAAAACTTGCTTGGATGACTATTGCCCTTTCATTGGCAACCTTTATGCAAGTACTTGACTCTACGATTGCTAACGTAGCGATCCCAACTATTGCGGGTAACTTAGGTGCTTCTAACTCACAGGGAACTTGGGTAATTACCTCCTTTGGTGTCGCTAATGCAATTTCAATTCCAATCACTGGCTGGCTAGCTCGCCGGATAGGCGAAGTAAGATTATTTTTGTGGTCGACAGGGCTATTTGCTTTAACTTCATGGCTATGTGGCATTTCTAGTAGTTTAGAAATGCTAATTTTATTCCGTGTATTACAAGGCTTAGTTGCGGGGCCACTGATCCCATTATCTCAGAGCCTGCTTCTTAATAACTACCCACCAGCTAAGCGAAATATGGCATTAGCTCTTTGGTCAATGACCATTGTCATTGCGCCTATTTGCGGGCCAATTCTTGGTGGGTACATTAGTGACAACTATCATTGGGGCTGGATATTTTTTATCAACGTACCATTTAGTATCGCGATTATTTTTGCCATCATGAAAACGCTAAAAGGTCGTGAAACAAAAATATCGATACAACGCATTGATACTATTGGTTTAGTATTGCTTGTAGTAGGGATTGGCGCATTACAAATCATGCTTGACCAAGGCAAAGAACTCGATTGGTTTAACTCTACCGAAATTATTGTTTTGACCATAATTGCCGTTGTTGCTATTGCTTTCCTGATCGTATGGGAGCTCACGGATGAACACCCCGTAATTGACCTTTCACTATTTAAAGAACGGAATTTTACTATTGGCTGCTTATCCCTAAGCCTCGCTTACATGCTATATTTTGGGACCATTGTATTACTGCCCCAATTATTGCAGGAGGTTTACGGCTATACCGCAACATGGGCAGGCTTGGCTTCTGCACCCGTTGGTTTATTACCCTTGTTAATTACCCCAATAATTGGTCGTTTTGGTAACCGAATTGACATGCGCTATCTGGTTACATTCAGCTTTATTATCTATGCTGTTTGTTACTATTGGCGAGCTTATACCTTTGAACCGGATATGAGTTTCGCAGCAGCAGCATGGCCACAATTTGTACAAGGCCTAGCCATCGCCTGTTTCTTTATGCCACTAACAACCATTACCTTATCAGGCCTACCGCCTGAGAAAATGGCTTCAGCATCCAGCCTATCCAACTTTACCCGTACATTAGCAGGGGCAATAGGAACATCGATTACTACCACGATGTGGACACAAAGGGAATCAATGCACCATGAAAACCTCACAGAGTTTGTCAACCCTTACAACCCTAATGCCCAATATATGTATCATGAACTGGCAAAGATTGGTTTGAATGAGCAACAAAGTGCTGCATATTTAGCGAAAACTATTACAGACCAAGGGCTTATTATCTCCGCAAATGAGATCTTTTGGTTATCCGCAGGGATTTTTATCTTATTAATGGTCATTGTTTGGTTTGCAAAACCCCCATTCGGTGCAGGTTCAAAAGGTGGTGGTGCACATTAGCCCCCGATTTATCATCCTAGCCCCACTTTTTATGTGGGGTTATTTTTTTGCTTATCGCCTTTCTAACCAATACACTAATTCACTAATCAGATTGCTCAGGTAAATTATCATGAAATCATGGGTTGAAAATAGCCAGCTAGTAGAACTGATCAACACCTTAGATGACTTCCAAGCAGAGCAATACCGCAAAAAACTTATTTGCTATGTCAATCAATACCAAGAAATTTACCCTTTCGATATATTGGACGATGTTCAGGCTTATCTGCAGCTAAAACTTGAAGCTGATGACCTTGATTTTACTTGTATTCCACAAGAAATTACTCAAGCCATCGAAACAGGCTATTATGAATACTGCATCAGTTTAAATGAAATTTCTGCAGCTTATAAAATCGTGACAAAAGTAACACCATTAACCCGCTTAGACCTTATTCAATTCGCAAATCATTTGCTAGAAGCTTATTCATGTAATTATTCCGAAGAGGAATTTTTAGCCCCTAAATTAACTGAGCTAGTTTGCTTATTGCATAAATAATATTCTTTATACAAAAAATATTACATATTTGCTCAGTCATAGGCTTATAGCGCAATAACAACTCAACGAGTGAAACTCATTAAGCCATAAATAATTAATCGGCTATTGCTAAAAATACCCCCCATAATAGAAGTTAAGCCCGCATGACTTTTAATTTGCTATTTCGTCACGTATTTGTTCCCCCCACTCACACATCATATTGAGAACTGGAATTAACGTTTTTCCTCGGGGAGTTAAACTATATTCTACTTTAGGGGGGATTTGAGGGTATTCCTCTCTAAATACTAAACCATCTTTTTCTAACTCTTTAAGCGTCGAACTTAATGTCTTGTAAGTAATCGTTCCGATACAACGTTGTAACTCATTAAAACGGATCACTTCTTTATGTTGGGCTAACCAATACAAAATGATCATTTTATATTTGCCATTGATCACGGAAAGCGTATACCCGAAGCCAGTTTCTTGCGGGTTAATACCACTCAAAGCACATAATATTTCCTCTCTATTTTTCATATTATCACTATCCTTTAGGTAAGTATGTGTCGTCAGTGTGCGTATTTTCTTTTTTGAAATTGGATTTTATACTGCCAATACTTTCAAACAAAGGAATAATTTAGTGAAAACTTTAATCGTCGTCGCTCATCCTAATATGCAAGACTCTGTTATTAATCGTCATCTATTAGAACAAGCCGCCAAACAAACCAATAACTTTACGATCCATAATATTTATGAAGCTTATCCAGATTGGAATATTGATGTTGCTAGAGAGCAAGCGCTAATTGAAGCCCATGACAATGTGATCTTACAATTTCCTATTTATTGGTTTAACTCTCCGCCATTACTTAAAAAATGGCTAGACGATGTATTTACTTATGGGTGGGCATATGGTTCACAAAGTCACGACAGACTGAAAGAAAAAACGATCGCTTTAGCCGTTACCGCTGGAATTAGGGATGAGGACTACCATTCTGAAGGAAAATATCAGTATACACTCGCTGAGATATTGCGGCCGTTCGAAGTTACCGTCTTATACATTAATGCTAAATGGGGCGGCTTTTTTGGGTTTTATGGTACCGAAACATATGACGAAAAAGGACTAACTGAATTATCACCTGAAGGGAATATTACGGATAAACAAATGACCCAATATTTAGAATTTATTGAATCAATAAATCGTTAAGTTAGCTCTCACTTTATACGAGCTAAATGTAAATCCAGAACTAGCTTTACATTTAGCTAGCCTGGATTTAATTTTTACTCAGTGCGCTATTACTTAACTTGGTTTTGCTGCCACCATTGCGCCAACATAATTCCAGTTGCAACAGACACGTTCAAGCTTTCTACTTTACCTGTACCGCCAATATACAGACTCATATCCCCTTGATCCCACGTGCTATCACTTAAGCCATCACTTTCTTGGCCTAATACTAAGACCATTTTAGCGGGTAACTTAGCTTTCGCTAAATCTTGGCTTCCTTTATGGCTAGAGGTAGTCACAATGGTATAACCTGCTTGACGAAATTTATCCAACGTTGAGGTTAAACCGTCAGCATCAATCGCTTTAATATGCTCAGCGCCGCCTTCTGCGGTACGAATTGCTGCACCAGACTCTAGCATGCCAGCATCTTGCAAAATAACGCCTTTCACACCGAAGTGGGCACAGCTACGCATCATTCCGCCTAGGTTATGTGGGTTACCTACATCTTCTAGTGCTAATACACAATCTTTCTCTGCCGCTTGCTGTATATAAGCATCTGCGCTCATTCCACCACGCTTTTTGATGATAAAACAGACACCACCATGGTGTTCAGTGCCCGATGCCTTTGATAACTCTTCATCATCAACAACATGGTAAGCTTTACGGTTTGCCGCCATCCATTTTAATGCATCACGAAAACGTGGCGTCACAGATTGTAAGAACCACGCACGAACAATCGCATCAGGCCGGTTCTTAAACATAGCTTGGCATGCGTTTTCACCATAGATACGCGTTTCTTCCTGACGTTGCTTACGTAATTGCTCCGGGTCTATTTGGCTTTTACCCGCAATTCCACCATGGTCGTTAACCAGTTCTTCGCTATCTGGTTTAGAAACAGTGCGCCATGGTGAACGCTCACGAGATACATCATCGCGGCTATCAGAACGACGCTCCGGACGATTAGGGCGCCCACCACGGTCATTTCTTCCATCACGTCGGTCATTACTGCGTTTATCATTACCACGTCTATCGTCACGCCCTCCGTCACGACCGCCACGGCGTTTATCATTATTTTTATTGTTGTCCGCTTCTTCACTACGGACATACATCACTTTTACTTTGCCGTTTTTACCACTAAATTCATTCGAGTCGTTCATCACTATCCCCTACTAAGCTATGGCGCGAAGATTACATGATGTTGCAAGGCTACGCCACCGATTCACGCTATTATCTCACCGAAAACTTATTGAATATACTTCTATCGTATAGAAATCGTTTTGCGTACAATAAGCCCCTCATTTTAAATCCTCTAAAAACCTTAATTAACCATGACCCCGAATGCAGTTTATCACCTTCGCCAGCAGCGCCTTGCATTATCAACTAAGCCTTTTAAAGCCAGAGGTTGTCGAGTAAAACGCTGTGAATATTGCTTGTTACCTGTTCCACAATGCTTATGCAAAGATACGGTATCATCACAAGCAAAAAGCCAATTTTGCTTAATTATGTTTGATGGCGAAGTATTTAAACCAAGTAATACTGGGAAATTGATTGCAGATATTTTGCCTAATACCCTCGCATTCCAATGGTCAAGGACTGAACCGGACGCGCAGTTATTAGCTATATTACAAGACACCACAAAACAACCATATCTTATTTTTCCAGAGAGCTACGCTGAAAGTGAACGCACCGTGGTAAATCAACCAAATATCTCTGAAAAACCCCCGTTGTTTATTTTATTGGATGGCACTTGGCCTGAAGCCCGTAAAATGTTTCGAAAAAGCCCTTATCTCAATAATCTTCCAATGCTTTCAATCAATACCAAAGCAAGAACTGATTATTTATTACGGACGCCATCAAGGGAAGAACAACACTGTACAGCGGAAGTTGCTGCAACAGTTTTAGAATTAGCTGGGGATACCAACGCATCTCAACAATTGTTCAGCCACTTCAACCTATTTCGCCACAAATATCTTGAAGGTAAACCTCACCATCCAATGGCACAAATGATGCTAAATGAAACCTCGCTCTAACTATTTTTGGGTAATTTTTTAATTTATTTTACGCACGTAGTACCAAGAAATTTTAACTTTCGGACCATCATCATCATAAAACGTGAACGTGCTTGTATAAATTAATTAAATTGGCAGGATAAACTAGCGCAAAGTCAAAGTTAGGGCATAGTATTCATAAGTATTACTCAGCCTATTTTATCTATTGAGCTTTTAGTTCGTTCCAGCAAAACGGAAGGTTACCAATCATGGGTTTAGTGAGTCAGCTAGAATCTTTATTCAGACCAAAGTCTATTGTTGTTATTGGGGCATCTGAAAATCCGAACCGTGCAGGTTCGGTGATGATGAAAAATCTCCTAACCAGTGGCTTCAAAGGGCCAATCCTTCCTGTTAACCCAAACCGTCATTCAGTACTTGGTGTATTTGCTTATCCATCAGTTGATGAACTCCCTCTTAAACCTGATCTTGCTGTAATTTGCACTCATTACTCACGGAATATCGATTGTTTGCATCAATTAGGTGCTGTTGGTTGTAAGGTTGTGATTGTTTTATCATCCCCTTCTATTCAATTTAATGAACTTAAAAAAGTTGCTCAACAGTACCAAATGCGGTTACTTGGCCCAAATAGCTTAGGCTTCCTTGCCCCATGGCAAGGGCTAAATGCCAGTTTTTCACCTATTCCAATTTTAAAAGGAAAACTCGCCTTTATCTCTCAATCTGCCGCGGTCTCAAACACTGTTCTTGACTGGGCAAGGCACAGAGAAATCGGTTTTTCCTACTTTATTGCCCTTGGTGATAGCATCGATATCGATATCGATGACTTATTGGATTACTTAGCTCGGGACAGTAAAACAAGTGCTATTTTGCTTTATCTTGAGAACATCAGTGATGCAAGGCGCTTTTTGTCTTCATCTCGTAGTGCATCACGTAATAAGCCAATTTTAATCATAAAAAGTGGTCGTACGCGTAAAGCACAAGAACTACTCGGTGATAAACCTAGCTTAGACGCCGCCTATGATGCGGCTATCCAACGGGCCGGGCTTTTACGTGTACAAGACACTCATGAAATGTTTTCCGCCGTAGAAACATTAAGTTATATGACGCCATTACGGGGGGAACGCCTGTCTATCATGAGCAATGGTTCAGCACCCGCAGCGATGGCATTAGATGAACTACTGTTACGCAATGGTAAGCTGGCTAAGCTAAGTATTGAAACCGAAAATGAATTAAGCTCTTTATTGCCTCTTGATTTATCAACGCAAAATCCTATCGACTTAGGGGATGACTCAACGGTTGAACGCTACATCAATGTGCTAAATAAAATGCTTGATAGCCACGACCACGATGCTTTGTTATTGATCCACACACCGAGTGCGATCACTGAAAGCAAAATAATGGCAGAAAAAATTATTAAGGCCATAAAGCAGCACCCTAGGGGGAAATGGCTAACCATCCTAACCAATTGGTGCGGCGAATATTCATCTCAAGAATCACGCCGACTTTTCAGTGAAGCTGGTATTCCAACTTATCGTACTCCTGAAGGGGCTATTACCGCCTATATGCATATGGTGGAATACCGCCGTAATCAAAAACAACTCAAAGAAACTCCAGCGCTCCCTGTGGGTATTACGGCAAACACTCAGCAAGCTCATGAATACATCCAACAAGCATTAACTAACAACAACCTTCATTTAGATACCCATGAAGTCCAGCCTATCTTAAAGGCATATGGCTTAAACAGCCTTCCAACATGGATTGCCCATTCAAGTGATGAGGCCATTGAAATTGCAGAAAAAATTGGTTATCCCGTTGCATTAAAACTACGTTCTCCAGATATTGTCCATAAATCTGAAGTACAGGGGGTTATGCTTTATTTACGTAATGCGAAAGAAGTCGAGGATGCCGCAAAAGCAATTATTGAGCGTGTTTCCACTAATTTCCCTAATGCACGCATTGAAGGGTTACTGGTACAAAGTATGGCAAACCGAGCTGGGGCCCAAGAGCTAAGAATTGCTGTTGAATTAGACCCCGTATTTGGTCCCTTAATTATGTTAGGAGAAGGCGGTATTGAATGGCAACAAGAAAGCCAAGCAGCCGTCGCCTTGCCGCCACTTAATATGGCTTTGGCCCGTTATCTGGTAATCAATGCAATTAAAGGATATAAAATCAAATCCAGAAGTGCCCTAGAACCTTTAAATATACTAGGGCTATCTAGCTTATTGGTCCGTGTTTCAAATCTAATTATTGATTGCCCGAATATTACACGTTTAGACATTCATCCATTGTTAGCTTCAGGTGACGAATTTACCTTGCTTGATGTCTCTATGACATTAAGTCCAACAGATAGTGCAACAACATCGAGGCTTGCTATTCGCCCTTATCCGAGCGAACTCGAAGAAACTATCGCCTTAAAAGAAGACCTAACCTGCCTGCTACGGCCTATTCTTCCTGAAGACGAACCATTACTGAAGTCCTTTATCGAACAAGTCACCAAAGAAGATCTTTACTATCGTTATTTTAGCGAGATCAGCGAATTCACCCATGATGATCTCGCAAACATGACTCAAATTGATTACGACAGAGAAATGGCTTTCGTGGCCGTCAAAAACCAAGGTTCTAATCCTGAGATTATTGGCGTTACCCGTGCAATGGCCGATCCAGATAACCAAGAAGCTGAATTTGCTGTATTAGTGCGCTCAGATATGAAAGGGCAAACTCTTGGTTACCAGCTAATGCAAAAGCTGCTTAATTACACCCGTAACCACGGTATAAAAAAATTGACGGCAATAACCATGCCTGAAAATAGAAATATGATCAGCTTGGCAAAAAAATTAGGCTTTGAAATTGATGTTCAGTTTGAGGATGGGGTCGTAAACCTAACACTCTATCTGTAAAAAAACTGGGTATAACTACATAACTTGTATGGTAATTAAACAGGCTGTTAATTTGTACTAAATGGTTTGGCTAAATATGCTATCATCCATAGATCATTCGCTTGAAAATGTGCGTAAAGCGATTTGCTATTGGACTAATAAGAGAAAATTCACACTGTGATGTTGTCAAAATTAAAACAAGCAAAACATCAACAATATTTGGTTAGTTTACCTAAACTGTCTCAAGAAATTGCTGATGTAAAAACGCTATATAAGACAGAAGATTTTCGTGATGAACTGCTGAAACAAATTTCTCAGGCTCAAAATACTATCTACATAACCGCTTTGTATTTAGAGAAAGATGATGCAGGCAAAGACGTACTTCATGCGTTATATGCTGCAAAACAAGCTAATACATCATTGGATATCAAAATTCTCGTAGACTGGCACCGTGCTCAACGTGGCAGAATAGGCGTTGCAGCAAATGCAACTAACGCCGATTGGTACTATGACGTTGCTCAGCATTATCCTAATATCGATATTCCAGTCTATGGCATTCCTGTTAATACTAGGGAAGCCTTAGGTGTGTTGCACCTAAAAGGTTTCTTGTTTGATGATACTTTACTGTACAGCGGTGCAAGTATTAATGATGTTTACTTACAACGTCATGATAAGTACCGTTATGATCGGTATCATTTGATCAAAAATAGCCAACTTACCGCATCAATGAAAAAATTTATTGATGACTCGTTATTACAAGCCGAGGCTGTTCATTTACTAAATACAACAACTCGCCCTAAAACAGCTGAATTTAAACACTTAATCAAACAATTTCGTTTGGGGTTAAGGGGTTCTTCTTATCAATTTATCGGGAATGCCTCAAACGATGAGCTATCCGTAACTCCATTTGTCGGTCTTGGTAAAAAGAATGATTTAAACCGTGTGATCACTCATTTAATGGGCTCTACCAATAAAAAGCTCACAATTTGTACGCCCTATTTTAATCTACCAGCAGTTTTAGTTAGAATTATTAGTCGGTTGCTAAGAGAGGGTAAGCAAGTCGAAATTATTATTGGTGATAAGACAGCTAATGATTTCTATATCCCACCTGAAGAACCATTTAAAATTATAGGTGCACTACCTTATCTCTATGAGATAAACCTGCGCCGCTTTGTAAGCCGTCTGCAACGTTTTATCGATAATCAACAACTGACCGTTAGGCTGTGGAAAGATGGTGAAAATACCTATCATCTAAAAGGGATGTGGGTAGATAATCAGTGGCAGTTAATAACAGGTAATAACTTGAATCCTCGGGCATGGGGGCTAGATCTTGAAAATGCAGTGCTTATCCACGATCCAAAACAAGAATTACAAGATCAACGTAGCCACGAATTAGAGTGCATCCGCACGCACACAAAAGTGGTAGGCCATTTTCGGGAACTTGATAGCATTCAAACCTACCCAGTAAAAGTAAAAAAACTTATCCGCAGATTACGTCGAATACGTGTGGATAGGCTAATTAGCCGGATTTTATAACCCCAGTCCAAGTCAGCGTCACTTTAGTGGCGCTTTTTATGGCCGTTGACTCGGTGATGATACCTACTATGTTTAAGCCATTCATTATTAGTATATTCATAATGTTAATCACTGGATGTAGTGGTTATCATTGGTCTAATGATAACTGGAAAGGCAAAGATAAAGCCCAACACTTCGCATTTTCCGCAGCAATGGCTGCAGCAGGAAATGCATATGCTGATAGGCAAAATATGCGACATAGAGACGCAGCACAATTCGGTGTTTTATTTTCAGTCTCACTAGGTGCTGCAAAAGAATTATATGATAGTCGGCCAGAAGGAACAGGTTGGAGCTGGCATGATTTTACTTATGACGTTGCTGGAGCTGTAGCAGGATATAGCTTATATCAATCATTTAAATAATCTTTGGTTTCATCTTTATCGTCCCCTTTCACTAAATCATTCCTTACCGGATGCCCCCTCTTCACTATCTTATACATTTCGTTCTCTATCGAAGCATCCCTAAAAAAATTGACTATATTAAGGCTTTCTAACTGAAGGGGGTTTTATGATCGCAGTACTATTTGAAGCAAATCCAATTCCTGAACAACAAAGCCGTTACTTTCAGCTAGCCGCTGAACTCAAGTCAGAGTTGCTAAATATTAAAGGATTTATTTCTATTGAGCGTTTTCAAAACCTAACAACCACTGGGAAGATTTTGTCTCTATCGTGGTGGGAAAATGAAGAAGCCATAATTGAATGGAAAAACAATATGCAACACCAACATGCTCAATTTGAAGGGAAAAGCACCATTTTTTCACAATACCATATTCGGGTAGCACAAGTTATCAGAGATTATTCATTAAATAAAAGAGACTAACCTTTATGTATGATATTTATGTGATCCTTGATAATCAACCGGGCAAATTAGCGATACTTGGCGCTACATTAGGCCAACATGGCATCAGTCTCGAAGGTGGCGGTGTTTTTTCTGTCGAGGGCAAAAGCCATGCACATTTTTTAATTGAGCACACAGAAAATATTCATCAAGCTCTATTCTCCGTAGGTTTACAGCTTGAAAGCATTTCACAACCTGTAATTTGTCAACTCAATCAAGATTGCCCAGGAGAGCTTGGCAAAATAGCTGCACACCTCGCTCATTATCATATTAATATCCTTGTGCAATATAGTGATCACAACAATAGGTTGATACTATTAACCGATAACAATGAGCTCGCTATTAAAATCACGAAAAAATGGAGTGTTCCCCGTGAGATCAACCCAGCCAGACCTCCTAACCGAGGAAAATGAACACTTAGAACGCTCAATTTCAAATGTTGCCTCTGCAATTGCTGACCCCTCAAGGGTCAGTATTCTTTGTGCGCTAATGGATGGCAAGGCTTGGACTGCAACAGAGTTAAGTACCGTTGCAGGGGTCACACCTTCAACGGCCAGTGCCCATCTGGCAAAATTGTTAAATAGTCAATTAATTACCTATCTGTCTCAAGGGCGACACCGCTACTATCGCCTCGCTGGTACAGATATCGCAGCTCTAATTGAAACTTTAATGGGGGTTTCAATGAAAATGAAGAGTCAACCCCCCACCACCACACCTATTACCTTACGCAAAGCGCGCACCTGTTATAACCACCTAGCAGGAGAAATCGCAGTAAAAATCTATCAATCTATGCAAAAAAGAGGCTGGATATTAATCGAAGAGAACAAACTTTCTACATTTGGCATTGACGGTTTTAAACAGCTAGGCATCAAATTACCAATAAAGACAACAAAAAAAATGGTGTGTGAATGTTTAGACTGGAGCGAACGAAGTATGCATCTGAGTGGAGTCGCTGGCGCTGAATTATTAAAAATATTTGAGCAAAACGGATGGATAAACAGAATAAAAGGCTATAGGGAAGTAAGTTTTACATCAACGGGCAAAAAAGCCTTAAAGCGCTATTTTGAAATTGATATCACCTAATTTAACTATTTAATATTATTAGCATTCTTCGGTTTATATATGTAAAAAAGCCCCGTGATTTTCATCACGGGGCTTGATTAAGTGGCGGAACGGACGGGACTCGAACCCGCGACCCCCTGCGTGACAGGCAGGTATTCTAACCAACTGAACTACCGCTCCACTTATTCTTTTCGCCTTTCGGCAATTTACTGCTTCTTATAAGCAATAAATTTTTAATTAATGTCTGGCAGTTCCCTACTCTCACATGGGGAGACCCCACACTACCATCGGCGCTACGGCGTTTCACTGCTGAGTTCGGCATGGGGTCAGGTGGGACCACCGCGCTATTGCCGCCAGACAAATTCGGTTTGTTCCCGTTTAGCACATTTCGTCACTAAACCAGAACTGCAATCTTGAACAAGCTGCCATGTCCCTCGCCTCTCGGCTTCTCACGCTCATTGAATCAACGTCATCTCTCAATCTCTAAAACACCTTCGGTGTTGTCAGGTTAAGCCTCACGGTTCATTAGTATTGGTTAGCTCAACATATCGCTATGCTTACACA